>CAYRWE010000076.1:0-20386 GCA_964427655.1 uncultured Solibacteraceae bacterium
TATGACCGGAACTACACCCTCACTTACAGCGCGGCATCGGCCGGGCAGACCTTGAGCATCCAGTGGGTGAATGCGACGGACTCCGGCAACGTGACTTTAGGCGGCGCTGCACTGAAGTAGGAGATCCGCGCGAGTCAATTCCTATGCTTATACGCCTGATCCGGTCTGCCCCCATCTGGTTCATGCTGGCAACTCACAGCGTCGCCGGGGACTGGACCACCTATGGGCACGATCCCGCCCGTTCGGGCTGGGCTAGCGACGAGAGCACGCTCACCACGCGAAACGTCGCGAGTCTGCGCTTACAGTGGAAGACACGCGTCAACAATCAGTCCTTTAGCCTCTCGGCGCTGACGCCTCCGGTGGCGGCTACCGGCATCCCGACCGGCAACGGCCCGCGGACCGTGGTGTATGTAGCCGGCATCGGGGGAACGGTGTTTGCCATCGACGCGCAAACCGGAGACGCGCTTTGGAGCAGGCCGCTCACCTCCCTGGCGGTACCGCGCAGAGGCGGGCTGCAAGGAACCTATCTTTGTCCTAACGGAATTACTGCCACGCCGGTTATCGACAAGGGCAGTAATACGCTGTATGTGATCGCTCCCGATGGTAGCCTCTACGGGCTGGACCTGAGCAACGGTAAAGACAAGTACGGACCGGTGCCGTTCGTCGCTCCCTTCGCCAAGACTTGGAGCCTGAACCTGGTGGACGGAATCGTCTACACCACGGTGTCGCTGGGTTGTGGAAACGGGCGATCCGGAGTGTATGCCGCGGACGTGCGGCACCCGCAGCAGCCCGCGGTTCGGGTGTTGTTCCTCTCCCATGCGTTCACAGCGGGAATTTGGGGCCGCGGGGGCGCTATCATAGGCGGCGGGAAAATCTACGGGGGTACTGCGGACGGAGACACCGATCCGGCCGCCGGAGATTACTCGAACACGGTCGTGGGGGCATCGCTCAAAGACATGGCCGTGACCGATTACTTCCTGCCACGCAACGAGGAGTACATCAATAAGAACGACTTGGATCTCGGCTCGGCCAGCCCCGTCTGGTTCACCTGGAAGGACCGTCATCTGCTGGCTCACGGCTCTAAGGAGGGCGTGGTCTATCTGCTGGACGCCGACCGGTTGGGAAGCGCCGATCACAGCACGCCGATCTTCGCGACGCCAAGGTTGGGCAACGATGCCGAGGAGTGCTGCGCGGAGCCCGGCATTTGGGGCGGCCTTTCCACCAGTCGCGACGACGAGGGGCAGACTTGGCTGTACGTACCGGTCGGAGGGCCGCCTTCCACAAACGCTCCCCACTTTCCAAACACCAACGGCCCGGCGACCCACGGCAGCATCATGGCTTTTAAGGTGGTGAGCGACTCGCGCTCGCGGAACCCCGTGCTGGAGCCGGCCTGGATGTCGGGAGATTTCCAATATCCGGATCCCCCGGTTCTGGCCAATGGCGTGCTTTTCGCATTGGCGAATGGCGAGAACCCCGACCAACGCCGGGATGAATCCAGGCGGACTTTCGATACGCATCCGGCGGTCTTGAAGGCGCTCGATGCGAAAACGGGCAGGGAATTGTTCAACAGTGGTGCGGCCATGGAGAGCTGGGTGCACTTCAGCGCCCTGGCTGTCGCGGATGGCCGCGTGTTCGCCGTCGATCACGGGTCCAACGTCTACTGCTTCGGAGTGGCGGATGCGAATCCCGTTCTTCGGACGGAGACTACTAAGTTCCAGCGCAGCGACGACCAGCTCAGCGGCAGTTGGATCGGCAGAGCCGATCGTCAGGACGAAATCCTAAAGATTTGGATCGAGCGGGCCGGTTTCACCGCCGGGTTGGCTTTTTTGGCGGCTGCAGCGGGCATCTGGGTGGCGTTCAAGTATCAGCGCAGGGGAGCGTAGGGCGCTTGCCGAAATTCAAGTTCAGAGAGGTCAAGAGTTGAAAAAGGCTTTGATTGTTGGGATCACCGGACAGGACGGTTCATACCTAGCCGAGTTATTGCTCGCGAAAGGATACGAGGTGCACGGCATTGTCAGGCGAACGTCCACCTTTAATACGGACCGCCTCGATCATATCTATGCCGAACCGCAGGAGAATGGCGCTCTCCAATTGCACTACGGAGATTTGGCCAACGGCACGCGCCTGCGCCGGGTGATGGAGCAGATCCAGCCCGACGAAGTCTACAACCTCGGCGCCCAGTCGCATGTCCGTGTGAGTTTCGATCAGGCGGAATATACTGCCGACGTGGTGGCCACGGGCACGCTGCGGCTTTTGGAAGCCTTCCGGGATTATGCTGTTGCCAACCACTCCCGGCCGCGCTTCTATCAAGCCGGATCTTCGGAGATGTTCGGCAGCTCGGCTCCGCCGCAAGACGAGACCACGGCTTTCTACCCGCGCAGTCCCTACGCCGCCAGCAAAGTGGCCGCGCACTGGTACGCGGTTAATTTCCGCGAAGCTTACGGGTTGTTCGTATCCAACGGCATTCTGTTCAACCACGAATCCCCGCGGCGCGGTGAGACCTTCGTAACGCGCAAGATCACGCGCGCGCTGGCCCGCATCCGCCTGGGCCTTCAGGACAAGCTCTATCTCGGGAACCTCGACGCGCGCCGCGACTGGGGACACTCGGCGGACTATGTCCGCGCTATGTGGATGATGCTGCAGCACAGCGCGCCGGACGATTTCGTGGTGGCTACGGGCGAGAGCCATTCCGTGCGCGAATTTCTGGAAGCGGCGGCCTCTCAAGCCGGGGTGGACTGGCGGCGGCACGTCGAACTCGACACGCGCTACCTCCGCCCGACCGAAGTCGATGCCCTTCAGGGCGACGCCGGCAAGGCCCGGCGCGTGCTCGGTTGGCAGCCGGAAATCGGCTTCGATGAGCTGGTTTGCTCGATGGTGGAAGGCGATTTGGAGCTGGCGCGCCAGGAGCAAACTCTGTTGAAGGGCGGTCACCGGGTGGCGCATCGGGGGGTGGCTTGTGCCTGAACGTCACCGCGTATCTAAATCCGTGAAGCTGGCCGCCTCCAGCCGCATCTTTGTCGCCGGGCATCGCGGTCTGGTCGGCTCCGCCATCGTACGCCATCTCGAGAAACTGGGTTGCCGCAACCTGCTTGTGGCTACCCGCGCGGACCTGGATCTCCGCGATCAGACTGCCGTGACGCGCTTCTTCGCCAGGAACGAGCCGGAATTCGTGTTTCTGGCCGCCGCCAAGGTAGGCGGCATTATGGCGAATGCGACCCAGCCGGCGCAGTTTCTGTACGATAATCTCGCCATCGAGTTGAACGTGATCCACGCGGCCTGGCAGCATAAGGTCGGGAAGCTGCTATTCCTGGGATCCTCGTGTATCTATCCCAAGCTCGCGCGGCAGCCCATTAAAGAGGAGTATCTACTAACTGGGCCTCTTGAGGAAACTAACGAAGCCTATGCGATTGCGAAGATCGCGGGTCTGAAACTGGCCCAGGCTTACCGCGCCCAACACGGATTCCGGGCCATCGCTCTGATGCCAACTAACCTCTACGGCCCCGGGGATAACTTCGATCTGGAGTCCTCGCACGTGCTGCCCGCCATGATCCGCCGTTTCCACGAAGCCTCGCTGGCCGGCGCGCCGGCCGTGACTCTGTGGGGCACTGGCACGCCGCGGCGTGAATTCCTGCATGTAGACGATCTCGCCTCGGCTGCCTGCTTTGCCATGCAGCACTACGACAAACCCGAGCCCCTGAATGTTGGCGTTGGTGACGATCTCACCATCGCCGAATTGGCGGCACTGGTGGCACGCGTCACCGGATACACGGGGAGAATCCTCTTCGATTCGTCGCGGCCCGATGGGACCCCGCGCAAGGTGCTCGACGTTTCGCGCCTTACCGCTTTGGGCTGGCGGCCTCGCATCGCCCTCGAAGAGGGGGTCGAGGAAACCTACCGCTGGTATTGCGCGCATCGCACCGGCGCGTTCGCGGCATAGTGCCACGCCCCACCGGTGCGATCCCGGCACCATTCCACCGCGCGAGCCTAACCGGTCCGCGCACAGGAATAGACTCGCGCGATGGCGCCTTACTGCAAAGCGGCGCCGCCCAGACTCACGTGGCCGGATGCCGTTGCATCGACCCACTGGATCGTCAAGCTTTGTCCCGCCGAGGCGGCGCTGTAAGTAATTGTGTAGTTGCGGTCGTACCTGCCGCTCAGGTTAGGCGTGGTGTCCTGGTAAGTGGCCGCCGAGCCGTCCGACAAGGTGGCCGTGAACGCACCACCGCTGCTTTGTCCTCCCGCGTGTACCACCAGAGTGCGAAGCGTGGTGTCCGCCGGAACGGTGAACGAAAACCCGTTGCCGGCATGGCCGGAGTTACTATCCACATACACGACGGTGCTGTTGGAGCCGCTCGCGTTGGGTGCTCCGTCGCTCCAGGTCAGCGTGCGGGCGTCATTGCCGGTGATGCCCACCACCATAGATCCGATCTCCTTGTAATTGCTGATTTGCGCGGTGACGCCGCGTTTGCGGTCCGCAAGTCCCGGCCCGCCGGAGATGACGCCCCAGTTAACCCAGTCGGTAACTCCCTCGGTGGTCAGGTTGAAGGTTCCCGAGTTGGAGTTGCCGGACCCCGAGAGAGTTCCGCCGCCGGTTGTGGCGGCTGTGTTAGTCAGGCTGAAGCTGGCCGGGGTGGTGACGCCCGAAACGCTGGCAGTTATCGTATAACTTCCGGCCTGACCATTAGCGGTAAGTGCCGGCGCGGTGGCGAGGCCGCTGGCATTAGTGGCGACGGTGGCCGACCCGCCGAGGGTGGCGCTGGCTCCGCTAGTCGGTGTGGCGAAGGTGACGGTGACGCCGCTGAGCGGATTGCCGCTGGCATCTTTAACGGTGGCTTGCAGGGCGGTGGCGAATGCGGTGCTTACCGTGGCGCTCTGTGGCGTGCCGGCTGTCGCAGTGACGCTCGCGGGGGTGCCAGCGAGGTTAGTCAGGCTGAAGCTGGCCGGGCTGCTGACGCCCGAAACGGCGGCGGTGATGGTATAACTTCCGGCCTGACCATTAGCGGTAAGTCCCGGCGCGGTGGCGACGCCGCTGGCATTAGTGGTGACGGTGGCGGATCCGCCGAAGGTGGCGCTGGCTCCGCTCGTCGGTGCGGCGAAGGTGACGGTGACGCCGCTGAGCGGATTGCCGCTGGCATCCTTCACGGTGGCTTGCAGGGCTGTGGCAAAGGCGGTGCTCACCTTGGCGCTCTGCGGTGTGCCGCCGGTCGCGGCAATGCTCGCCGGCGTGCCGGCAAGATTGGCCAGGCTAAAGCTAGCCGCCGTGGTTACGCCTGCGACACTAGCAGTCACGGTGTAACTTCCGGCTTGGCCGTTGGCGGTGATCGCGGGCGCGGTAGCGATGCCGCCGGCATTAGTGGTGACGGTGGCCGATCCACCGAAGCTGGCGCTGGCTCCGCTCGTCGGTGCGGCGAAAGTGACCGTAATGCCACCGAGCGGATTGCCGCTGGCATCTTTGACGGTGGCTTGCAGGGCTGTGGCAAAGACGGCGTTCACGTTGGTGCTTTGCGGCGTGCCGGCCGTCGCGGCGATGCTCGATGGGGATCCCGCCAGATTAGTCAGACCGAAGCTGGCGGAACCTGCGAACCCCGCAACAGTGGCTATGACCTGATAGCCGCCAGTTTGGGTACCTGCGGTGAGAGTTGGCGCGGTGGCGATACCGCTGCTATTGGTAGTCGCCGTGGCGCTCGTCGATCCCGCGAAGTTCGCCGTAGGCCCACTGCCTGGGGCGGTAAAAGTAACTGCCGCGCCGCTTACCGGGTTTCCACCGCCGTCCATGACGGTGGCTTGAAGCGCCGTGGGGAAAGCGGTGCCCACGGCGGCACTTTGCGGTGTACCCGCGGTGGCCGCGACGCTGGCGCCGGCCAGAGCCGCCGCATTCAGCGTAACGTTGCCATTGCCACAGGACATAACCCAACTGACTTTCAACGTTTGGCCGGCCGCTCCGGCGCTATAACTCAGTGTGTAGTTGCGGTCGTATTGCCCGGTTGCAGCCGTGGTGACGTCCACGAAATCGGAAGCCGAGCCATCCGACAGGTGCGCCGTCAAGGTAGCGCCGCTGTACCAGCCACCCACATGGACCACGAGTGTGCGCGTCGTGGTGTCGGCGGGGGCGGTGAAGGAAAAGCCCTGCCCGGCGCCATTGATATAAATGCCGTTCATGTTGTTGCTGCTGATCGCCGTGGGCGTGCCGTCGGTCCAGCTCAGGGGCCGGGGGTCGTTACTATAAGTCGGTACGTTCCCGGTGCCAATGACGCTATCGGAACTGATTTGCGCGGTTACGCCGGCTTTCCGGTTGAGGCTGCCGTCTCCCCAATGTACCCAGTCGAGGCCGCCTTCCGCGGTCAGGTTGACTGCCGCCGCGGAGCTGGTTCCCGAACCGCTCAGAAGACCGCCCGATCCAGTAATGCTGCCCGTGTTAGTCAGGCTGAACGTCGCACTTCCCACGCCCGCGGCGCTGGCGGTAACCAGGTAACTGCCGGCCTGGCCGTTAGCGGTCGGAACCGGCGACGTGGCCACACCGTTGGCTCCGGTTACCGCTGTGGCGCTAGCCGCGCCGCCGAAACTGGCGATGGCCCCGGAACTGGGCGCGGTGAAGGTCACGGAGACTCCGCTCATGGGTGTGTTCCCGGATCCCATGACCGTGGCCTGAAGGGTCGACCCGAACGTGGTGTTGACGGTGGCGCTCTGGGGCGTGCCTCCGCTGGCGCTGATAGTGGTAGTTGCGGTCGTACCACTCGTGGTGGTCCACTTGCCGGCCGAGGCATGGTAGAAGAAGGATACCGAACTGTTGCTTCCACCGGGCACAGTGATGGTGGAAGGAAGGCTCATGTTGGCGTCGGAGACGAACGAAACCGCGTTCGATCCCGTGTTCACGATCTGTATCTGCGATCCGTCCTCTTGTTTCTGTGCGTTCACCGTCGCGGTCACACTCGAATTGTTGCCCATAACATAGACGACGGGACCGTACGGTTCAATGGTAGTTGTCTGGCCGAGATTGACCACCCCGTGATTTACGTCCGAGTGAGTGCAGCCGGTGCAAACGTCGCCCTGCCAGTTCAGGTTGTCCGCCGAAACCAGTTGCCATCCGAGCCCGCTGGTGGTGCCGAACTCGTATTGAGGAGCTGCGAATGTCCAGCTATTCCCCTTCAGTACCACGTTCTTCCATGCGAAGGCACCCGAAGCATAGCCTGGGTTAATCATGTAGACCGCGCCCAACGAAAGCCCGTTGGCCTGCGCGTAAGACGTCGCGGAGCCGGTGTTATTGGCAATCGTCAAGCCGCTGAGGGCATACATAAAGGGAAAGACGCTGCCGGCCCTGTACCGGTCCACGGTAAACGTATTCCCCTGGACCACACTGTTTCCGCTGGTCTCGAAAACCCCGAACGAGTAGCAGTCGTGGCACGTGTTGCCCGTGACGGTCACATTTGCCGGGGGAAGGTAACTACCTTGGTACCCGATGGAAATAGCGGCCTGCATGCCGCTCCCATTGATCTGCCCAATGGTATCGAAAGTGTTATTCGTAATTTGCACGGATCCGGAAGCCACGCCGCCATCCACTCCGACCACCACGATTCCCTCTTTTGCCATCCGCGAAATGGTGTTCCCCTGGTACAGTTGCCGGACGAGAGCGGAACCGCCGGAGCTGACCGTGGAGTTCTCGACCCCGGTATTCGATCCGTTGCTTATAGTGTTGTTCAAAACCTGGAGGTCCGCGGCCAGCATGGAGATGCCATCGCTGTCGAAGTTTGTAATGGTGCAGTTTTCGATGACCATCCCTGTAAGGACCGAGCCGCCGGAATATATGTTCTCGCCTTTAAAGCCCTCGATGATGACCGAATTGATCGTGATATTCGAGAACGCGCTGTTGTCCCACATATAGATCGCTTTGTGGGTGATATCCCAACCGTCGCCGGTGGGAGTTTGAGGCGGATATCCGTAATTCGAGTTAAACGTGTTCCCGTTGGTCATCCCGTAGAGGTGCAGGTTGGAGATCGTAACATTGGAAACCGCCGTGCCGGCGCCGCCGTTCGGCCCGGTGTTATCGCCGATCGCCACACAGACGCCCCGAATGTTTGCGGCTACTCCAGAGAAGGCCGGGGTGTTGGTATAGGATGCGAACGCCCCCCGGCAGAAAAGATTGGTCTGCGGCTCCGAGCCGGAGAGAGAGACGTTGTTGTACCGTATCTTGATCGCCCCGGGGGCCTTGTCGGTCATCTGGTCGACGACTTTCAGGACGTAGCCGCAAGTGGCACCGCTGGGGCAGGAAGATGGAGCGGGAGCGGAGACGACGCCTCCGCCCGCCTGGCCCGCGGCGTCCAGGGCTGCCTGGAAGGCGGCGTGGTTGTCGGTGCCGTAGGCGAAGGTGGCCCCGCTGATGGTGGCCAGTGCCGGTGCGCTCAGCGTGATGGTCGTGCCGTTCTGGACGCCCTGAATGGTAGCTTCGAGAGTCATGGCTCCGTAATAGTAGGTCGCACCGGCGACCGACCCGCTGGCCGCGACCCCAAGGGTGACGGAGTCCCCCGAATTATAGCCTTGGATGGTAGTAACGAGATTCCCGCCGCCCGGCCCGGCGCCGATAACTACGATGCCCCTGCCTACGTCTGCCGAACAGAACGTTCCGGAAGCCGATGTGAGGACGGACGAGCCGGCGGACATGGCGCCGTCGGTGTGGGACGTACTACCAGTTCCGGCTCCGATTATCTGAATATATTTGCCGACATCGGCCGCCGTGAAACTGGAGGATGGCGACGTGAAAGCGGCGGAGCCGGCCGTCATGGCTCCGTCGGTCCTGAGAATTCCATCCGGCACGGCGCCGAACGCGGTCACGCTCGAATTCGATTGACCCTGGAGGCGGGAGGTTCCAACCAGTGCGAAGCAAATTATGAACAGGCTCAAGCCGACCCAGGCGCGGCGGCAATGCAGATAAACGGACCCCATTATACTATTCTCCAAAATGGACTTGGAAGGGCAGGCACCGCTGCCGCGAGAAGCCTCGGCTCGAAAGTCCGCGGGCTTCTAAAGTCTTATCGGTCCTGAGGCTACTGCCACGCAAGCGAGAGTACGCGACCGCCGGTGGCGCCTCAGTGTCCGCTCGATAGTTAAAGCCTCGCTTAACGAAGCTTTTGTCCGCTGAGCGTTAGTCATTGAAGAAGGGCTTGAGCAGGTTTCGTCTTGGTTAACGGGAAATTGAGCAACGACTAAAGAACATCAGAAGGGTATTTTATAGCACGCGGCCTTGTTTGGTGCAAGAAAATACAACGGTGTAACAGAACCGCCATAGAGGAAGTTGGCGGCCAGTTATCGTTGGTAAGTAAACACCGGGTCGTCGTTCTAACTTTAGTCGTAGAGTACTTTAACTTTAGTTAATGAAGGGACGGGTGTTACATGGATACAATCGGATTGTTGGCGGCTTGGATAGGCATCCTGTCGGTTCTATCTTCGGTTTTGATCGGAGCCGGGGTGCATCTTGCGACGCCGCTCGTTCAGAGATGGTGGGCCCGCACCAGCGGCGCGCGAGCCGCCAGGCGAATCGAGAAGCTTTCCTCGGATCTGGCCGCAGCGCTAGAGGCCCCCGATAACGGCTATCTTGCCGATCTGATTTCGCTGTATGGCGGGATGATCCTGAACCTGATCGCCGGAACGGCGCTTGTGATCGTCTCCATCGAGGTTCTGGATCTTGGGCCAGCTCTGCTGGCGGCCATGCTGCCGTTTAGCATCAATGCGAAGCTCTTGACGCGGGTTACCGGCTTCGGTCTTCTGGCTGGCAGCTATGGGTTTCTATTCCGGCTTTCCTATCTTGTCGTGAAACTCCGGCTCAAGACTTTGCCCAGAAAACCCGGTTACGCGCGTTCGGCGGCGCGGGAGATAGCGCGTCTTCGCGCCGCGGAGCCGCTCGGAGTGACAAGCCCTGTAGGTCAACGGGCCGCCCAGGGAAGTGCACGGTAAGGCGCAGCTCAGAATTTCTGGATCGCGCGTGGGGGTCGAGACTGGTGGCCCTGCACAGACTCGAACTGTGGACTTCTTCCTTGTAAGGGAAGCGCTCTAACCAACTGAGCTACAGGGCCGCATTTCAATCCTACCATCTCAGAACGTACGGGCGCTCTTCACCGAAATCGTCTTGCCGGTTTCGCGCTCCGTGATCGTGATCTTGCCGTCGCCGATCCGCAGATCCGCCACACCCTTGTATCCCAGGGGGACCTCCGCCAGGAAGAACGCGTAGGTTTCGCTACGACGCTCACGCGCTTGAACCCAATCGAAAATGGGTGTGTCCAGCGCACTTCCCGTCTTGACGGCGCCCTGCAGCCCCCCGGAACCATCGAAGGGTGAGTCGCCGATGCAGATGCCTCGGGCGACCACCTTTCCGTCCCAGGGTTTCTCGGTCACACGCATATTCTCCTGCCAATCGAGAACCCAGAGGTTTTGCGCGCTGGGGAATATGTAGCCGAGCAGCACATTGTAATCGGCGTTATAGATTGTGAACCAGACCTTGGGCTTCGATTTGTCGAGGAGCCATATGCCGCCGCGCCCCGAGAAGACGCGCTGGTCCACGGTCCGTCCCTGGGCGTCTTTCGACTCGGGCCACGTGCTCGCGGTAATCGCCGGCTGGGTCGCGCCGGGCCTTTCCTCGTCCCGGCCCATGACGAGCGTCTTGGCAACTGAGGCGTCCACGAACGTCTTGTTCAACGCTACGAACGGCGGGCCGAACGTAATGTGCTGCACCCACTGAACCGGACGGCTGAACATGGTCATGTTCTCGACCGATTCCTCGACATAGCCGACTGTCTCATCGGCAGGCAGCGTGATAGTCCGTTCGACGCGGAACTGCGTCTTCGGAAGATTGGCCGAGTAAACCAGCGTCACACCGTCTTTGCGGGTCTCGAGCTTATCCTGTTTCCACTCCACGGCCAATGCTTCGCCGTGCTGGCCGTAGTCCAGGGCAAACTCGGATGGCGAGCTGGCGCCGAAACTCGGGAAGCAGAGAAAATGGCCCATGTACCCGCTCATTAGCCGGCGCTGCATTCCGGTGCCGTAAAGAGCGCCGTGCTTTTCGATTTCATAGGCATACGGATCGATGGTCTGGTAATGCGGCACCCGCATCGGGTTGACGTTCTTCTTCGGGTCCGGAGATTTGAAGCGGATCTCGCCTATGAAACCCCCGCCCGGAAGTGTGCTCACGCGCATCCGGTCGTTTTCCAGAACGAACGCGCGGCGCCCGTGCAACGTGTCTTCGTGAAAAGTTGCGGTCTGGCTGTAGAGCGCCAGCGAAGCCATCAGCAGGCACAAACCTGTCGCAAGTCGCATAACTCTTCTCCGCGGATGAACGATCTCGAAACACTGAGTGTACGTCCGCTCGGAGCCGTAAGCAATCGAGGCGCAGCCGGATAGCTTGAACCGCCCGCTCAAGCGGAGCGGTTGGACTTACCGGTGATGCGTTCCAGTTGGATGCGCACCACGGCGGTGCGGCCGGCCGTAGTGGCGATTTCTTCTGCGGCCTCGGGCGACACGTACCCGCAGAAGCGAATGGCCAGCGCCTCTAGCGCTTGGCGTTTCTCCCCGGGGTCCGTCACCAGCGCCGCGCGCCCGAATGCCACGGCGCTCTCATAGAGGGTGGTGAGTTTGGCCGGCACCACACTGGCGCTCGCCACGGCGCAGTAACAGACGCGCTCCTCATGCGAGACGTTCTCCAGTTTGTGCCCTTGCGCGGCGCAGTGGATATAGAGAACGTCGCCCGAGAGCACGTGGTTCACGGCGACCGCGTAAGGCCATCCATCGACTCCCACGGTGGCTAGCACACCGTGCTCCGCCCGCGCCAGAATCTCGCGCGCCTGCTCCTCGGTAAGCGCCCTGTCGGTCCGCCGTATGTTTTTGAACGCCGCCATGTCCGGAACTCACCGAACATGCTAACAGATCGGCAGTGTGAACCGGCCGGGCGGCCTTCAGCATCCTATGGGCCGGCAAGATTCATTGCCGGAGGCGAATATGAAAATTGGCATTATCGGAGCAGGCAGTATCGGCGGCACGCTCACGCGCCGCTTCGCCGCATTGGGGAACGAGGTCTTCGTGGCCAACTCGCGCGGGCCCGAGTCGCTCGCCGCGCTGGCGAAAGAGACCGGCGCGAAAGCGGTGACGCCCCGCCAGGCGGCCCAGGCCGGCGAGGTGGTTTTGGTGACGATTCCCGAGGCGAAAATCAAGGACCTGCCGAAGGACTTGTTTGCCAGCGTTCCACCCGACGTGGTGGTAGTTGACACGGGCAATTACTACCCGCGCCAGTGGGACGGGCGCATCGCGGAGATCGAGGCCGGAATGACGGAAAGCCGCTGGGTGGAGCGCCAGCTCGGCCGGCCGGTCATTAAGGCCTTCAACAATATCTACGCGCAACACCTGATGGATCTGGGCCGCCCTGCCGGCGCGCTACGCATCGCCCTGCCGGTGGCGGGCGACGATACGCGCGCGAAGGCCGTAGTGCTTCGCCTGGTCGAGGAGCTGGGATTCGACGCCGTGGATGCGGGCGGGCTTGACGAATCTTGGCGGCAACAGCCCGGCACCCCCGTCTATGGCACCGATTTCGATGCCGAGGGCGTGCGGCGCGCGCTGGCTGAGGCGAGCGACGAGCGGACCTCCCAGTGGCGGGCCACACCGAACAGTCCCGGAGATATCGCCCGTCCCGCCTGACGGTGGGGCCATGCTTTAGCTTGCCCAGCCGGGCGTATCCCAGCCCTTCCAAATCTCGGCGCGACGCTGGTGAAACGCCGCCTGATTCGCCAGCAGCGCGATCTCTGCCGCGCTGTATCGCTCCGCCGCGCCGTAGGCGCGCAGTTCCTCCGGAGAAGCTGTTTGCGGCGCATACATCCACAGCCAGCGCCGGAATCCCGCGCGCTCGCGCTCCGCTGGAAAGACGCGCGCGTTCCATAAGCTACGCCCTGCCGGTTCCGCAATCCCCGGCCAGACCTCGTCAGCGTGAAGGCCCGCGGCTGCCAGCCAGCCTGCCATCGGCTGTCCGCAGAACTGGCCGCCTTCTACGAGCGACTGCTTGAACGTGTCGCGCGTGCCATAGCAGCGGACGAAATGCACTGCATCGCCGTCTCTTCCGCGGCCCTGCAGCACATCCAGGCACGCTTCCGGCGGCAGCTTCAGCGGCGCATCCACATCCACGCCGATCATCGCATTCTGTCCCGCCAACTCGATCGGCGCCGTGATGCGGCACCCTTCCAGCCACGTATGCGATCCGGCCACGCGGCCCTGCCCGCTAACTGTGCTGTTGACCAGCAGCAGCGTCGAGGAGGGCTGCCCGACGCGTTCCCCGGCTACCAGCGCCAGGCCGCTCTCGATCAATTGCCGCGTGGAGCCGAAGTGCAGGAAACGGCACTCCGGAACAAGCTGGACGTAAAACGGAATTGCCCCGAGCGCGGGGTAAACCTGTGCCAGTAGCTCTTGCGGCCACGCCGAACCGCTCGAGCGCGCGCTCGACACGTAATGTTCGAGCGTGGCTCCGCTCCCCAGGGCGCAGCAGATTTCGCGATACAAATCCAAACCCAGGCCGAGGATCTGCCGGCGCGCCCGCGGGGTGAAATCCACGCCACCCTTTCCCACCGGTTCCACTCCGAACGCTAAGAGCAGCACGGCCGCCGTAGCCGCATCCATGTGCATCACCGCTATATCGAGCGGTGTGCGCCCGAGCGCATCCATGGCACCCGAAGCCCGTTGCGACTCGATGGATGGCTTTTGCAGATATCGCGAGACCTTTCCGCCCTCGCCGATGCAGAAGACGCCGTGCCGGCTGGCTTCCTCGGGAGTGGCATAGCAGCCCAGCGCGACGAGGCCCGGCTGCGTGAACGTCACATCGCGCGCATCGAAGAGAATAAGCGCGTCGCCGGCCGCTACCACCACTTGCCCTCTGCCGGGCACACCCGCGGGAAGCGCCAGGAAAGCGGGCACCAGACGGTCGAAAAGGGTCGGTGGCAGCGGCGCATCCGGCGACCCCGGCAGTGGGACGAAGATCTTACCGCAGGGTCCGTAGGCCGGCAGGCGCCGCGAATCGCCGCCCGCATGGACGATCAGGATGCGGAGATCGCGCAGCGCTCGCTCGATCGCGCCGCTCCCCGCCAGGTCGATGTCCCGCCGCTCCCGTTCCCGCCGCAGCACCTCCACCAGGCACGCCAGCGTGCTGCCTCCGCTGCCGATGCGCTTACCCTCCAGGTCCGCCAGGACCAGCGTCTCGCGCACCTGCGGCAACAACCCCAGGTTGCTTCGTGCCTGTAACTGGTCTTCATAAGCCCGCGCCTGAAGTTCGTTGGACGCGGTCAGGATCAGGTAATCCCAGGAAGATCTAGACGCGCTCATGCCGCACTCTCGACCCTATGAAAGCGAAGTAGACGATAAACGCGTAGCAGCACAGCGGCACGACCATCGCATGGGCCATGCTGTGGCTGGCAATCAGCCCCATGATCGGCGTGAAGGCCGCGCCGCCCACAATCCCCATCACGATCATCGAGCCGCCCAGCTTCGTGTTGGCTCCCAGCTCTTTCAGGCCTAAAGCGAAAATGGTGGGAAACATCAAGGACATGAAGAAGCTGGTCAGGAAGATCGACCACAGGCCGATCCATCCGGGGTACAGGATGCCTATGCCAACCAGAAATACATTAGTCAATGCGTAAGTGCCCATTAGAACGTTGGGCCGCACGAATTGCATGAAGTAAGTGGCCGAGAAGCGTCCTAGCCCAAAGGCTACCAGGGTTCCGGAAAGAAAGTAACCCGCCAGTTTCTCGGGTTGGTGGGTATAGTCCTGAACATACTGAATGAAGAAGCTCCAGGTCCCCACCTGGGCTCCGTTGTAGAAGAACTGGGCGAGCACGGCGAGCAGGAAATGACGCCGGCGCAGCAGTTCCTTGAAACTGCCCTTTTCCGCTCCCGCGGATGTCTCCGCGCCCAGGGCGGGGAATTTGGTGCGCGCGATCAGCAGCGCCCAGGCCAGCGCCACGCATCCCAGCACCAGATACGGCGTGATCACGCGCATGGTTTCCTGCCGCAGGTAACCCTGGTATTGCCCCGCCAGCTTGAGCGCCTGCACCTGGTGCGCCTTCAGCTCGATTCCCGAGAAGATGAAGACCGTGCCGACCAGCGCACCCGTGATGGCGCCCAGCGGATTGAATGCCTGGGAGAAGTTCAAGCGCCGCTCGGAATTCGCGGCGTCGCCTAATTGCGCGATAAACGGGTTCGCTCCGGTCTCGAGGAACGCCAATCCGCTGGCGATCACAAACAGCGCGCCCAGGAAGAATCCAAACTTGCCGATCAGCGCCGCCGGCCAGAAGAGCAGCGTGCCGGCGCTATACAGCAACAACCCGGTTACCAGCCCGGCCTTATAGCTGTAGCGGCGCATGACCAGAGCGGCCGGCATGGAGAGCAGGAAGTAACCCATGTAAAACGCCGACTGCACCAGCCCCGCCTCAAAGCGCGTAATCTCGAACGACTTCATGAACTGCCGGATCAGAACGTCGTTCAGATTATTCGGAATGCCCCACAGAAAGAACAGCGCCGTGACCAGGACAAACGGCAGCAGATTCTGCCGGGGCAGGAGCGGAGCCGATGTTTTCGTCGCCGCCTTCACGCCGACTCCAGCACCCGCGGGATGCCGTCCACCAGCGAAATATCGACCGTCTCGATTTGCGGCCAGAACGGGAAACCGCGGTCGGCAATTGCCAGCGTATTAGTGTGACGGACGCGGCTCAGCAGGCTGTTCAGGTTCGGATTCAGTATGCCGGTCTTGAGCATCTCGCCCTCCTCAGGAAGTCCGGACTCGAATACGCAGCGCCCCCGGGACGCAAGTCTCGGAAGCCACCACCAGATATCCACCGCCGCATCCCGAATACATCGCGCCCGGATAGCGGCATTGAAAGTTGGCCAGGATGCCTTTCAAATCGACGGTGATGGCGGGGTGGCACACGGTGTGCGGCAGGATGGCCTCCCAGCACATCATGCACTCGTTCATCGATTCGCCCAGTGCCGCGAGATTGCGGCCGGCAATGGCGTCGAAGCAGCGCTTCCCGGTCCGCCCCAGGCGCGCGATCCACGCCGCATCGAGGTTCTTGACGCCCAGCGGATTGTACCCCTCCGGCCGCTGATTGATCGGCACCAGATACAGGACGCGCTCCAGCCAGCGCGCAATCTCAGGATCGCAGTTCGATTCGATGCGCACGGGGAAATAGCCGCCCTCGTGCGCCGCGTCGTAATCCAGCCGGCTCACACCCGGATAGATCAGCCCGATCATGTCCTGCGACCCCGAGGGTTCGGCGCGTTCCCCGTTCTCGGCGCGATACAGCTCGCGTACCAGTTCCTCGCGCGGCCGCTCCGGGGGCGCGCCGCTCCAGATACGTAGTGCCACCTTGCGCGTACCGCTGGCCATCCCCGCGCGGTCCATGAACCAGCGGTCGGCTTCGAGACCGATGACCACCATGGAGCCGGGCGGAGACGGGTTTCGCGCCGAGACAAACGGCTGGTCGATCCAGCCGCCTGCCAGAGCCAGGCGGTGTGGGATCTTGCCGATCAGCGCGCCGATCCCGGTTGCCGCCGCGGTCCGCTCCGGCATCAGTCTTTCACAACGTGCTTGCCGGCCTTGCGATCGGCGTACTGCTCGGCGATCCAGGCGTAGGTTTTCTCCATGCCGGTGCGCAGGGGTGTTTTCGGTTCCCAATCGAGCATCTTCCGGATGAAGGTGTTGTCGCTGTTCCGCCCCGCCACGCCCTTGGGCGCCTTGGGATCGTAAGTGCGCGTCAGCCTGACCCCGGCGATATCTTCGACCATGCTGACCAGGTCGTTGATCGAGATGAGTTCGCTCGAGCCCAGGTTGATGGGCGTGGCGATCAGGTTCTTCGCGTGCGTGATCTGGTCGATGCCCAGCACGCAATCCTCGATGAAGCAGAAGCTGCGCGTCTGCGAGCCGTCGCCCCAGATCTCGATGCAGTGCCGGCCCGAGTCGATCGCTTCGAGCATCTTGCGACAAATGGCCGCAGGGGCCTTCTCGCGCCCGCCAAACCAGGTGCCGTGCGGCCCGTAGATATTGTGGAAACGCGCGATGTGCGTCTCGAGACCCCGTTCGGCCCAATACTCCTGGCAGAACATCTCCGAGAGCAGTTTTTCCCACCCGTAGCCGCGCTCGGACATGGCCGGGTAGGCGTCGGATTCCTTGAGCGCGCGAACGTGCGGGTCCTTTTGCAGGTCGGTGTTGTAAACGCACGCCGAGGACGAGAAGAAGTAGCGCCGTGCGCCGGCTCGCCAGGCCGCCTCGATCAGGTTTGTGTTGACCAGTATGCTGCGCAGACACTCCACGCGGAAGTTCTCGATGAACCCCATGCCGCCCATGTCTGCAGCGAAATTGTAAACTTCCGCCGCGCCCTCCACGGCCCGCACCGCGTTGGCTTTCTCACCCAGATCCATCGAGAGGCACTCCACCCCCGGTACGCGCTGGTACCAGTCCGGCAGTGGTTTGCGGTCGATGGCGCGGATTCGGCTGTAGCCCAAGCCGTGGAAATAGCGGGCCAGCGAGCCGCCGATGAACCCACCGGCGCCCGCGATGACGATCGGATCATCGCGATCGAGCTGGCGATCGACTACCACTTCAGCGTTGCTCTTCATGGTGTTATCAATCTATCCAAATTAACGAACACTCATTGTAGCCGCGGCAGTTATGAGTGTCCATGGCCGCAAGCGGCTCGAAACTCCGATGCGTTGCCGCGCCGCGCGCAGTCTGGGATCATAAAAAAGATGTCCAGTCCCGATACCCTGCCGGAGCTTCTCGGCGTTGCGCCGCCCGAGCGCACCGCGATCGTCCTGCCCGAGGCGGGAATCCATATTACTTACCAGCAATTGCGCGATCAGGTCGCGGCCCTGGCGGATGGGCTGGCGGCCCTGGGAATCCGCCGCGGCGACCGGGTTTCGACGGTCTTCCCGAACGGCTTGCCGGCCATCGTGAGCTTCCTGGCCGCATCCATTGCGGGTACGGCCGCGCCGCTGAACCCCGGATACCGCGAAGAGGAGATCGGTTTCTACCTCGAAGACACCAACGCCAGGCTTCTGTTGTGCCCCGCCGGCGCCGAAGCGGCGTTGAAAGCGGCCGCGGCGAAAGGCATTCCCGCGTATTCGCTGGAAATGGATAGCGCCGGATTCGTGCGCATCGCCGGAGCGCCGCACGGGGCGTCGGCCTCCGCGCCATCGTCAGGCGATATCGCGCTCGTCCTGCACACCAGCGGCAGCACCGGGCGCCCCAAGCGCGTTCCCATCTCCCACGGGAACATCGCGGCCTCCATGCGCAACATCGTGGCGCATTACGGGCTTACGCCGGCGGATGTCTCGCTGTGCGTCATGCCGCTGTTCCACGTCCATGGCCTGGTCGCCTCGACGCTCTCGACTCTGCTCGCCGGCGGTACAGTCGTGGTTCCCGCGAAGTTCAGCCCGCTGGCGTTCTGGCGAACTGTGCGCGAGACCGGTGCCACCTGGTATTCGGCGGTGCCCACCATTCACAATCTGCTGCTCTCGCGCGCCGGCGACACCCGGCCCGCGGGCGCCGAGGGCTTGCGCTTCATTCGCTCGTGTAGCGCCTCGCTGCCGCCCGAAATGATGGAGAAGATGGAGCGCGTCTTCGGCGTTCCGGTGCTGGAAGCCTATGGGATGACCGAGGCGTCTCACCAGATGGCCTCGAATCCCCGGCCGCCCGCCGCGCGGAAACCCGGCTCGGTAGGGCCCGGCACAGGCGTCCAGATCGGCATTATGGACGAAGCCGGCACCCTGCTGCCTACCGGA
Source organism: uncultured Solibacteraceae bacterium (assembly GCA_964427655.1). Taxonomy (GTDB): domain Bacteria; phylum Acidobacteriota; class Terriglobia; order Bryobacterales; family Bryobacteraceae; genus CAVQNQ01. The sequence goes on from CAYRWE010000076.1 coordinate 18,793, forward strand.
CAGCGCGGGGAGGTCGTGATTCAGGGACCCAACGTTGTGGCCGGCTACGAGAACAATCCCGAAGCCAACCGGAAGTCCTTCACCAACGGCTGGTTTCGCACCGGCGACCAGGGCTTTCTCGACGCTGACCGCTACCTCACGCTGACCGGCCGCCTCAAGGAACTGATCTGTCGCGGCGGCGAGAAGATCGGTCCGCGTGAGATCGACGAGGTTCTGCTCAGCCACCCGGCCGTCGCCGACGCCGTGGCGTTCGGTGTGCCGCATCCCGCGTGGGGCGAGGAGGTCGCCGCCGCCGTGGTCCTGAAAGAAGGGATCGATGCGGGAGAAGGTGCGATTCTGGCCTTCTGCCGCGAGCGGCTGGCCGAGTTCAAATGCCCTAAAAAGATCTACATCGAAAAGGCCATCCCGCGCACCAGCACGGGAAAAATCCAGCGCGGCGCAGTGGCCAAAGCGCTCGCCGGAGCCTGATATGCGTTTTCTGATTGCCGGGGCCGGCGCTATCGGCGGGTATATCGGTGGCGCCATGGCGCGCGCCGGCGAAGATGTCACTCTGTTCGCCCGTGGCGCGCACTTGCGGGCCATGGAAGAGCACGGGCTTCGTATTCTCAGCGCCGACGGCGATTTCGAGGTGCGCCCCAAGATCCTCGCGAGGCTCGCCGGGGCCGGCCCGTTCGACGTGATCGTTCTCGGCGTGAAGGCGCACGGCCTGACGCAACTGGCGCCCCACATCAAGCCGCTCATCGGCGACGCGACCACGGTCGTGAGTACGCAGAACGGCATCCCCTGGTGGTACTGTCATCTCGAGCGCGTCGATCCCGGCGGAGTCATCGCCGCCTCGATCGATCCCGCGCACGTGGTGGGTTCGCTCGTCTATCTGGGCGCCGAAATCGTGGAACCCGGCGTGATCCACCACACCAACGGAAACCGGATTACCCTGGGTGAGCCCAATGGCACGCGCTCCGAGCGCTGCCGGGCCATCGCCGCGGCGTTCGTCCGTGCGGGCCTGCGCTGCCCCATCACCACCCGCATCCGCGAGGAGATCTGGGTCAAGCTGCTCGGCAACGCGGCGCTCAATCCCATCAGCGCCCTGACGCGCGCTACGCTGGCCCAGATGACGCGCGACCCCGGCGTCAGCGCCCTGATCAGAAATATCATGGCCGAAGTCGAGGCTCTGGCCCACAAGCTGGGGATCGAACTTCCCGTTTCCATCGATCAGCGCATGGCCGGCGCCGAAAAGGTCGGAGAGCACAAGACCTCGATGTTGCAGGATCTCGAAGCCGGACGCCCGCTGGAACTCGAGCCCATGGTGGGAGCCGTCGTGGAACTCGGCGAGCGGCTCGGTATCGACATGCCCTATACCCGCACGGTGTACGCTTGCACGGCGCTGCTCGAAGCCGGCTGCGCGGCGGCGAGGGCGTCTCAGTGAACCGCTGGGTCAGGCTCACCGCGGCGGTAGTCGCGATGGTCATGATCGGCAATCTACAGTACGCCTGGACCATGTTCGTCCAGCCGATGACTGCCGCCACACACTGGAAGCTTTCCGAGGTGCAGTGGGGCTTCACCATCTTCATCGCCATGATGACCTGGACCATGC
>CAYRWE010000077.1:0-20175 GCA_964427655.1 uncultured Solibacteraceae bacterium
TCGCGTGAGCCACGCCCACAACATCACGAATCGGCGCTGGAACTTGAATCTGCAACCGGTGCGCGCTCTGATCAACGGTGTTACCCGCCGTATGCGCGTTTGCACCTCCTGCATCCGTTCCGGCAAGATCCAGAAAGCCGCCTAAGGCCGCCGAAGCCGCTATCCCGCCGCCAGTGCCTGGCCGGTGGGACTGATCCATACATCTCGCCGCTGGCTATGCACGTGCTCTCTCCTCTCGGGGTCCCTCGATGTCCGAGGAAGAGGAAATATCAACTTGTCATCCGGCCAGCGACGGGCGCCGTGAGGCTGACGCGCACGGTGGCCGGAGTATTGCGAGTGCCTGGTCCATCTGGGTTCGCCGTCGCCGAATAATCGCGGCAGCGGCAGCCGGAATCGCCGTCATCGTCGTGGGCATTGCCGGCTACCGCTACAACACGCTGGCGCGCCGCGTCGATGCACGCTTGGCCACCGGGCCGTTTTCAGACGCCATCAACATCTTCGGCGCGCCGCCGATTGTCGCCGTGGGCGACCCCCTAACCCGCGAAGATGCCGTAGCTCTTCTGCGCCACGCCGGCTACAGCACCGCGCGCGGCAATCCCATCGGATCGTACAACCTGCGCCCGGACTGCCTGGAGATTTTCCCGGCTCGCAACAATCCCGGCGAGGATGAATGGGTGCTCTACCTGGCGGAGAGCAAGATCTCGCGCATCGTCTCTCAGGCCGACAACACCGACCGCCCCGAGCACACGTTTCCCCCGCAGCTCGTCACCAACCTTTCCGAGCTCCGCGACCACCGCCGCATGGTGCGCTTCGCGGATATTCCGGCCTCGCTCGTGGGTGCCGTCCTTTCCACCGAAGACAAGCACTTCTTCCATCATTCCGGTTTCGATCTCTTCCGCATTCTCAAAGCCGCATACGTGGACGTGAAAGAGGGCCGCAAGGAGCAGGGCGCCTCCACCCTCACCATGCAACTGGCGCGCAACGTGTGGCTCGCGCCGGACAAGCGCTGGAAACGCAAGCTCGAAGAGCTGCTCATTACCGTGCACCTGGAGCAGAAGCTCTCGAAGCAGCAAATTTTCGAAGATTACTGCAACGAGGTCTACCTGGGCCGGCGCGGCCCGTTCAACATCAAAGGCTTCGGCGAAGGCGCGCGCACCTACTTCGGGAAGGATCTCTCGCAGTTGACCGAAGCCGAGGCGGCCTTGCTGGCGGGCCTGGTGCAGCGCCCCAGTTTCTACAATCCGTACCTCTATCCCGGCCGCGCCCTGGAGCGCCGCAACGTGGTGCTCGGTCTGATGCGGCAAAACCTTTATCTCTCCGACCCACAATACCGCGCGGCGCTGCAGGCTCCCGTGAAACTGGCGCCCGCGCAAAGCGACGAGATGGAAGCACAGTACTTTCTCGATTTCATGGACGACGAGCTGCAAAGCCGCCTGGACGACCATGAGCAGCAGGCGCGCGCCGTCTACACCACGCTCGATCCGGAGCTGCAGCAGGCCGCCCAGCAGGCCGTGCGCGAAGGCATGGAACTGGTCGACCGCAGGCTGCGCGCGCGAGCGGGCCATGAAGCCATTCCGCGCGGCCAGCCGCAAGTGGCGCTGGTGGCGCTGGACCCGCGCACGGGCGCCATCAAGGCTCTGGTGGGAGGGCGCAACTATGGCACCAGCCAGTTGAATCACGCTTTGGCCTCGCGCCAGCCGGGCTCGGTGTTCAAGCCGTTCGTGTACGCCGCCGCGCTCGATACCGCGGTGCAGGGCGGCAACCAGATCTTCACCGCCGCCAGCCTGCTGAACGACCAGCCCACCACTTTTCTTTTCGGCAACCGCGTTTACCAGCCCGACAATTTCGGCCACGAGTATATGGGCGACGTGACGCTGCGCACGGCCCTGGCGCATTCGCTCAACGTCGCCACGGTGCAGCTCGCCGAGGAGGTGGGTTACGGGCGTGTGGCTTCCATGGCTCGCCGCGCCGGCCTCGACGGCGTCCATCCCACTCCGTCCCTGGCGCTGGGCGCTTATGAGGCTACTCCCGTCGATATCGCGGGCGCCTATACCATCTTCGCCAACCGGGGCGTGCGACTGGCGCCCTGGGCCATCTCGAAAGTGCGCGGGCCGAGCGGCGCGCCGCTCTACGAGGGGGGGCCGGAGCCGACTCCGGCGCTCGATCCGCGGGTGGCCTATTTGATGGTGAGCATGATGCAGGAAGTGCTGCGTAGCGGCACGGGCGCCGGCGTGCGCGCGCGCGGCTTCACCCTCCCCGCCGCCGGCAAGACCGGGACCTCGCGCGACGGCTGGTTCGCCGGCTTCACCTCGGAACTGCTCTGCGTCGTGTGGGTGGGGTTCGACGACAATCGCGATCTCAACCTGGAAGGCGCGCACTCGGCGCTGCCCATCTGGACCGAATTCATGAAGCGCGCCGCGCGCATGCGCGCCTACCGGGATGCCCGGCCATTCCAGCCGCCGGCGGGAGTGGTTGCGGTGGACCTGTGCGCCGATAGCGGGCAGCTCGCGACTTCCTATTGTCCGCGCACCCGCTTCGATGTCTTTATCGACGGCACCGAGCCGGTGGTGGATTGCGAAATCCACTCGCCCAATCGCCCCAACGTGTCCGAGCGGACTATCGTTTCGCCGGAGACGGCGGCGCCGGAGCGCTAGCCGGCGACCGCAGCCGCGCCGCGGCCCAAAGCAGCAGGATTGCCGCGCAGACGGCGGTCGTCGCCATGTGCATGAAGCGGCCCGGAACCGGCGCCCCAGGCGGCTTCAGCCAGTACTCGGTGGCCAGCAGCATCAGCCCACGCAGGACCTCGGTCAGAAGCGCGAACGGCACCAGTTGCGGGGCGCGAAACACGAAGAACAAATAGGCAATTCCCCAGACGATCTGTGAAATGCCATCGGTGGCTAACAGAAAGATCACGTCGCGGCCGTTGGGATACGACAAATTCATTCCCGCGACGGAGCCGGCCCCGCTGTCGGGAGCCAGCCAATGGAAACCACCCCGGGCGAGATCGATAACCCCGAGAACCAGCAGGACTCCCAGGCTCAGTTTTCGGATGGCGCTGTTCAAGCTTCCCATTGTGGGTCGCCGGCCTGGCGGAGCGCAAGCGACGGGTGCGGGGAAATTTTTTGGCTTCCATATTCGGGTTTGGGGGTATGATCGTCCCAGATATGGCCTGGTGCACGATACGCAACGCGCTTTTGGGCGGCGTGCTCGCGATCCTGATGGCGCCGCTCCTTCTGGCCGACATGCTGCCGCGCGGTCCTGGACCGCGCCCGACCGTCCCTCATCCACCGCCACGCACTCCGAGCGTGCCAATCACCAGCACGCCTCCCGCAAGTATCCCCGTCGCCGGCCCCCATATCCCCAGCGATATCGCAGTGCTGATCGGCCTGCTCCTGGCTCTGACGGTAATCGTTACGGGCATCTGGTGGGTGCGCCGGCGGCGGAAGTGCGCTTGAATATCTGGCTGGTTTCGATCCTCGGCTACGGCCTCACCGTCCTGGTGGAGGCGCCGGTCCTTTTTCTGGGGCTCTCTCCGGCGCACCCGCTGTGGCGCAAATGGTTCGCGGCGTGGTGGCTGAACGGATGTTCCTATCCCATCGTGGTGTTGGTGCTTCCCGCCTGGACGGGCGTCGGGTACGTATGGATAGCCGAGACGTTTGCGCCGCTGTTCGAGTGCCTGCTGTTTGCCGGCTTGTTTCCCGAAGGGCGCAACCGCCGCGATATGGCGGCTATCGTGGCCGCCAATCTGGCCTCCTTCGCGTGCGGCGAACTGCTATTTGGCGTACTGCGGCTGGGCGGCATACGATAGGCGGCCCAGGCGCAATCCGCCACAGAGCGCCAGCGCGCAGACGAGCGCCGCGGCCGCCATGGCCGAGCGAATTCCGAGGAACGCCGGCGTGGGAGTGAGGGCGGGCAAAGCGCCCACCAGCAAGGCCGCCGCGGTGAGGCCAAAGGCAAAAGCGGGTTCTCGGGGGAAGGCCTCCGCGACCGCCGCCAGCGCCACCGGCATGGTCGCGGATACCAGAAACATCGCCGCGACCGTCTCCGCCTGGGAGGCGCTGCCGAAAATCAGCAGCGGCACGGAGAGCAGGGGCGCCCAGAGCGCCATCCGCATCCAGCCGAAGCGGTCGGCCAACACACCGCCGAAGGCCTTGCCCAGCGCGGCGGCCAGCACCATGAGCGGGACCAGCGCCGGGCCAGGCGCCCGCGCGAAGCCGAGCGGCAGGCTGAGCAGAGAGCGCATTGCGACGGACGACAGCAGCAACAGCAGCATGAGCCGCCCCGGACCTATCGGTTGTGCCGGCGCATCCCGGCGCTGAAGAGCGGGCGCCTCGTGCCTCAGCAACAGCACCGCGAACGCACCCAAGACTGGCGCCGTCATCCAGAGCGCGGAAAATCCTCTTTGGCCCAGCGCGGTCCCCAGGAACAGGCCTATGGCTCCCGGCGCGACGAAGATGCCGGCGGGCGTGGCGCATCCGGGCCTCATGCGGAGCGCGAGGCTTCCGGCTCCTAGATGGAAAAGCGCGTTGCCGACGCCCGCGAGGCACACAGCCGGAATAGCGAGGGAACCCGGGAGAAACATGGCCGCCGCGGTCAATGCGCATCCCGCTGCCGCCGCGTGCCGGTAATCCCGCCGGCCGTCTATCGCAAGCGCCAGGAGAGGCTGCAAACCGAAGGCGAGAAGGTTATAGGCTGCCGTCAAAGCGGTGAAGAGACGCGGATCGTAATGCCCAGAGGCGAACAACCCGAAGACCAGCGCGGCACAGGCCCCGTCCACGGCGGCATGCGCGCTGCCATAGAGAGCGAGGGCGCGAGCCGCGGTCACAACACCGGCACGGGCGCGCGCAAGTGAAACTCGATGCGCGATTCCGAGGGGATCTGCACGCGGTTGCGGCCGCCCTCCTCGACGACCGTGCCAGCGCCCGCCCCCGCGGCCGCGCCTTCCGCCGCGCCCCGCTTGCGATGGAAGACCCCGCCGATAACGCCTCCAACCGCGGCCGCCCCGCCGACGACCGCGCCGGTCGTACCGGTGCGCGAGGTGCCCTCCCGCAGGAACGAGTCGGTCTCCACGGTCACGAGCTGCCCGTGCACCGCCAGCGCCACCATGCGCAGCTCCAGTACAGGGCGTCCCCGGAGGTGCCCGGAATCGGCCGCCACCACTACTTCCAACTGCGCGTTGGCGCCGCGCGGAACCACCACGCTTCCGAGGACCACCACGGGCGCATCCACGCTGGCGGCAAACTTCTGGCCGGCATAACTGCTACCGGAGTCGATCGCGGTTGTAGTGCGTATGGCAATGGTGGTGCCGGCGGGAATCGCCTGCGCGGACCGGATGGGCGCCGGCGATGGCTGCTGCTGATCCTGCCTCTGCTGTTGCTGCCCTTGCTGCTGCTCCTGTTGCTGTTGCTGTTGGCCAGGCTGTTGTTGCTGCTGCCGCTGGGGGGATGGTTTCTGAACGCCCGGTTTTCGCTCCCCGGTGCCCCCGTTCTGGCTCTCCTGGTTCGAATCCGGGGATGGCGCCGGCGGTTGCGCGGGTGGAATCACGATTTGGATATCGTTGCGGTTGCCGCCGCCGGAACCGTTGTCCCCCGGAGAGATGGGGCGAGGCAGCAGCTTGCCGATAGCCGGCTTCGGATGGAACGGAGGGTGCAGCTTCAGATACACCCCGGCCCCCGCCAGAACCACGACCGCCAGGCCGATGGCCGCCAGCCGCGGCAGGGTCCACGCGAAGCCCGCTTTGGGTGGGGGGGATGGCGGCACCACGGCGGCTGGCTGGGGCGCCGGGGGCATCGGTTGGCTCATCTGCGCCGTGGCAGCCGCGCCGGCACCCGCGGCCATGGCGGCAGCCGGAGCCCAGGCGAACGACTCGGGATTCTCCAGCGCCGCGCCGAAATCCTCGGTGGTCTGAAAGCGCTCGTTCGGATCTTTGGCCAGCGCTTTGAGAACTGCATTCACGACGCCCCGGGGAATGTACGGATAGAACTGCGTGGGCGGCGGAGGCGGCGTGTTCACGTGGTCCGACATTACCTGGTAATCGCTATCGCTGTCGAAGGGGACGCGGCCCGAGAGCATTTCGTAGAGTGTCACGCCCAGCGCGTAAATGTCCGAGCGGATGTCCACTCCCCGGTTCACGACCTGCTCGGGAGCCATGTACCAGGCCGTGCCCATCTGCGTGCCCGTGCGCGTCATGCTGCGCCCGCCCAGCACCTTGGCAATGCCGAAATCCATCACCTTGACGATGCCCTGGCGGTTCAGCATGATGTTGCCGGGCTTGATGTCGCGATGCACGATACCCATGCGGTGCGCATAGCCGAGTCCCAGCAGCGCCTGGCGGAAAAGCGGCAGCGTCTCCTCGCTGGGAATGGGGCCGCGCCGCTGAATCATGCCGGCAAAGCTTTCGCCCTCGATGAACTCCATTACCATCCAGGCCATGCCGCTTTCCACCAGGAAGGCGTAGAGCGTGGCGAGATTCACGTGGTTCAGGCTGGCCTGCGCCTTGGCTTCGGCGCGAAAGCGCTGCTCCAGCTCCGGGTTCTTGGCCAGCTCTGCGTTGAGCGCCTTGAGGGCCACTACGCGATCGAGCGAGAGATCGACGGCCTTGTAGACCACCCCCATGCCGCCCTCGCCGAGTTTCTCGATGATCCGATAGCCTGCGATCGTTGTTCCAATCATGGCTGGGCCTCTGAGAACTCCGGCCGTGTTTTTTTCAAACACGCCGGGGCCTCTTCTAACACGCCGGTCAGGCGCGCAATCTGCAAGGTGATGTTGTCCGGGCCGCCGCGCTCCCGGGCCAGCCGCACCAACTCGATGCAAGCCTGGCGGGGATCGAGGCGCGTCGCCGCGTCGAGCAGTTCGGCGTCGTTAACCAAACCGTGCAGGCCGTCCGTGCACAGCAGCAGAACATCGCCGCTCTTGAGGGGGATGCCTTCCGCGGAGACATCCGCCGACACGCTGCCGCGCATGCCCAACGCCGAAACCAGCACGTTGCGGTCGGGGTGATCGGCCGCCTCTTCCGGGGTGATGACACCGCGGTCCACCAGGCGCTGGACCAGGGACTGATCGTGGGTCAGGAGGCGGATTTCGCCGTCGCGGATCAGGTACAGGCGGCTGTCGCCCACGTGGGCGTAGTACAAGCGGTCGCCCAGCACAGCCGCGGCGGTGCAGGTGGTGCCCATGCCGGCCAGCTGGGAGTGCTCGCGGGCGTAATCCAGGATCGCATTCTGGGCGTCCGCAATCGCCGCGATCAGAATATCGGAGGGATGGCCGCTTCCCGTGGACCATGTACGCCGCACGACTTCGACGGCGATGCCGCTGGCCACCTGTCCGCCTTCATGGCCGCCCATTCCATCGGCCACCACCAGCAGGCGGCCGCGCGCGCGAAACTCGCGGTCGTCATCGGGCTCGAAGTAGCAGTAATAATCCTCGTTGCGCTCGCGCACACAACCGCTGTCGGTCAGGTTAGCCAGTTCGAAGCCGGGACGTACGACCATGCCCGCCTACAGGCACTTGAATTTCAGCAGCACGTCGCCCACGCGGATCTTGTCGTTGTCCTTGAGATCCTCGCGTGCGATGGCGGTGGCGCCATCGTTCAGGAACGTTCCGTTGGTGGAATCGAGGTCGCTGAGGATGAACTTGTCATCCTTGTGGCGGATGCTGGCATGGTGGCTGGAAACCGTCGCCTCGCGGATAACGATATCGCAATCGGCCGCCGAGCCGAGGGTGTTCTGCCCGTCGCGCACGCGAAAATCCTCGCCCTTCTGCTCGCCGTTGAGGGCCACGAACCAGCCCACCACGGGAGCCTTCCGCACCTCCGACAACAGAACCGTCTTGCGTCCGGCGGCTGGAGCAGCCGCGCCTGCGCCCTGCGGCGCAGGCGCGGATTCGAGCCGCGTCTTGGCCGTTTCGGTGGCCGCGGAGCCGCCGACCACCTGAAAGCCGGTCCGCTGGCAGTACGGACAAACCTGCCAGGAATCTTCCATCTGATGTCCATTCACGCAGAACTTCGCCATTGGAGCCTCCTCGGCCTTTTCAGGACGCGAAGTAAGTTACCACCACGGAACCCTTTTTGCCCAGGTAGACGCGGTCGCCATTTTGCAGACCGACTTTGCTGACGCGCGGGGAATCCACGGAGTTGATGAAAGTTCCGTTGCTCGATCCGCGGTCGATGACCGCCACGCCGTTATCCAGAGGGACGATCCAGGCATGCTCGCCGGAGACCACGTCCTCTGTAAACACCACCTGGCACTTGGCGCTGTCGCGGCCCAGCAGCAGGCCGGCTTTCGTGAGGGGGAAGCGGCGCCCCGAGAGCGAACCGCCGGTCACCTGGATACTGCCGTAGGATTGGTCGGCGGCCTGTGGAAGCGCGGGCTGAGGCTGAAAAACGACTTTCGCGCCTCCGCCGGAGCCCGCCACAGCCGCGCCCGCCATGGCCGGAGCCGGAACGGTTTGCCTGTGGCGCATCACGACCAGGGCCACCGCCAGCACCACCAGCAGGCCGGCCATGCCGCTTATCATCCAGCCGGAGTTTTCCATCATCCGGCCCAGCGCGCCTTCCTGCGCGGCGCCCAATTCGGCGGCTGCGAACAGGCGTGTGGCATCCGGCTCGTTAGGCATGATGCGAAGCACGTCGTCGAGCTTCTTCTTGGCGGTTTCGAACTTGCCGGCATCGAACGTATCGAGAGCTTCCTGCCACAAATTATCGAAGAGACCGGACTCGGGTGCGGCGCCCACCGATTTCACGAACTCCATGGCCGTGTTGATGGGCACGAAGAAGTTGAAGCCCGCTACCTCCGGGCCGAACGTGGCGATGCCGATCACTTCGCCGGTTTCGTTAAATGCCGGACCTCCGCTGTTGCCGTGCGTGATGGCCGCATCGGACTGGATCACCGGACTGCCCTTGAAATTCACCTTCACCGCCGAAACGTGCCCGTTGGTTACGGTGGGCACGAAGACCGAGTCCATGGCGATCAGCTTCAGGTTCAGAGGCGACGCCGCACCCGGGTAGCCGATGACGCGCATGGCCTCCTGGATGTGGACCTTCTCGGAATCCCCCAGCCGCACGGTGGGCAGGTTATTGGCGTCGATCTTCACGATTGCCACGTCCTTGCCGCCCTCGGTGACGGGATCGCTGTAGGCCTTGATTTCGCCGTTGAAAGAGCTGCGATTAGCCAGATAGATCCTCAACTCGGGCACGCTGTAGCTCATGCGCAAGCCGATGGCTTGGGCCAGTTCATCCTCGTGCCCGGCGAAGTCCTTTTTGGTGATGCGCTCGAACGCCGGTACCAGCCGCTCGATGAGGACGTCATGGCGTATACTGCGGGCCAGTTCCGCCTGCGCCTGGGGGTCCTTCGTATTGGCGGCCGCCACGACGTGGCCGTTGGTGATGACGTAACCGTCGGGGCGGTAAATGAAACCGGTTCCGGTGACGGTGTAGGAAAGCTCGATTTTTTGTGGCTGGGGCTGCTCCTTGACCTGGAACGTTGCCGTTACCTGGTAGGTGACCGCTACCAGCACGACGGCGGGCGTCAGTTCGAGGGTTTGTTTCTCGGCCGGATTCATACGGGCCGCCGAGGCCGTCTGGAAGGCGAGAAGGCCGGCCAACACCAGGGGTACAAAACGGCTGCCGGCCAGGATGCGCGCAAATGGGGTGGGGGATCCGCGTCGGCGCTCTCTCATGCTAAAAGAGACTACCACACCCGAAAATAAATAACCCTAAGGGAATTACCGGAGGCAGAATACGCCGTACTCAGGTGGTCGGAACGGCGATTCCGCCGGCGTTCAAACCCGGTTCGGGCATCGCCGGCCGCAAGGCACTGGCGGTGGGCGCGAAGCTGAACCAGCGGGCGATAGCCTCATCGCTGGCCACGCGGCGGCTCATAATGATGCGCCGGTTGCGTACGATCCGGGGCAGGCAGGCGGCCAGCCGCCAGAGCGCGCCCAGGGAACGCGGCTCGGCTACCAGGATGCCGCCCAAAACCAGCAGGTCGCGGGCCGTCATGGGCGCCCAGAAGCGCCGGTAGAGATCCGGGGTGGCGTTCTTGATGCGCATCAGGAAGCGGTTCTTGACCGAGTGCATATTGACCGCGGGGGCCACCGAGCGTCGATCGCCGGGCACCACCCCACGCACGTGGTAAGCCACCGCCGCGGGCGTATACAGGCAGCGCCAGCCCAGCAACTGGGCGCGCCAGGCCACGTCGGCATCCTCGCGGTAGGCGAAGAAATCGGGATCGAAGAATGCGCCGCTTACGGAGATGTCGTCGATCATTTCGCGGCGGTAAAGGGCTGCCGCGGCGCTGGCTCCGAAGACGTACTCCGTGGTATCGAAGCGGCCGTCGTCCGGCTCGTGCCAGCCGCGGTCGAAATGCCGCAGTGCCGGGGTGAAGTAGATGCCGGTAGAATCGATGCGCGGCTCGGGCAGGGGCTGGAAGCCCGGCCCGATCGAAAGCAGCTTGCCGCAGACCGTTCCGGCTTGCGGATCGGCGGCGCCCGCATCCACCAATGTCTTCACGAACCGGGGGGGCAGCAGGGCGTCCGGATTGAGGGCCAGCACCCATTCGCTCTCGGCGGCGCGGATGGCCTGGTTCTGGCCTTCCGCGAACCCGTTGTTGCACGCATTCAGAATCATGCGGATGCGGCCGGCGAACCCGGCCAGAATGGCTCGCGTTCCATCCTGAGAGGCGTTGTCCACGACCACGACCTCCAGAGGCACGCCTTCCTGCGCGAGAACGGCTTCCAGGCAGCGTCGGATATACCCCGCGCTGTTGAAAGTTACAACGGTTACGCAAACCGAGGAGTTTGGCACGTTTTCGGGTTCCGATGCAAAGACCCTTGGAGGGGCCACTTCAACTACACTGAAGGCCGCGGATTATGCGAATTCCTGTGCCGAGTGTGCGGACACCTATATAGGTTGGGCGGCCAGCGTAAAAATATTTCCGGAAGCTGTAATGTAAATGCAGGGGTCGCGGGTCTTTGGTATGGCTTGTAACGATGTCGGGCCCTTCGATTGGTAATGCGGTGGTGGGAATTCTCCGGCAAGAACGGGCGCACCCGGCGTTGCAAGACCAGGTGGCGAAGTTGTTTGAGGAGTCGCGACAGGACGTTTACCGGTACCTGCTGACCCTGGGACTGCCTCCTCCGCGCGCGCAAGAGGCGGTGCAGGAGGTTTTTCTGCGTCTCTATAGCACCCTCAAAAGTGGCGAATCCATTGAAAATCCAAGAGGTTGGGTGTTCCGCGTGGCGCACAATCACGGGCTCAAGGTGCGCGCCCGCTACGCTTCCGAGGAACCGTTCGACCCGGCTATCGAAAGCCGCCTCGTGGCGACCGGTCAAGACCCCGAAGAGAGCCTCCTGGAGCGCGAGCGCATGACTCGCTTCCAGCGCGCCATAGAGGGTCTGTCGGAACAGCAGAAACGTTGTGTTTTCTTGAGGTTGGAAGGTCTTCGGTACCCTGAGATCGGGTCCACGCTGGGGATCAGCGCGTCGGCCGTGGGAGAGTTCCTGCGGCGGGCCGTCTCCCATTTGAGGAAAGCGGGCCATGAGTAAGTACGAAACCGGCCATCCCGGTGAAGGCTGCCTGCTGCAATATAACGATGGCGAACTGCGGTCCCGTGAAGCGCGCCGCGTAGAGCGCCATCTGGAAGCCTGCTGGCAATGCCGGGCGGCGCTCGATGAGCTGCGCAAGACCGTGGCCGATTGCGTTCACTACCGGCAGACGGTGCTGGATCGCTACCTGCCTCCGCCGCCGCGTCCGTGGGCCGATCTGTACGAGGAATTCGCCCGTGTGGATGCCGCCGAGGCTGAGGTGGGATGGGCAAAACGCCTGGCGCGGATCTTCGCCGCCCCGAGGAACTGGCGTTGGGCGGCCGCCACGCTGGCCACCGCCGCAATTCTGTGCGCCGTGTACCTCGAATTCCGCAAAGCGCCCTCGGTGCACGCTGCCGAGCTGCTCAAGAAGGCCGTAGCCATTGCGGATGCCCAACCCAAAGCGGCGCGGCATATCCGCATACGCACCCGCACACACCAGATCGCGCGGCTGATCGATGGTGGCAATCTCCAATCGGCGCACCAGGGTGCCGACGCGCCCGCGATCGAGGCGCTGTTCGCGGCGGCGCACTACGATTGGAACGATCCGCTCAGCGCGCGGTCGTTTCAGGCCTGGCGCGACGGCCTGCCGAACAAGCGCGACGAAGTCACCACGGTGGCCGATCCCGAACGGCCGTCGGAGAGCTGCTATAAGATTCAAACGGTCGCGGAATCGGGCGAGCTGGCGGATGCCAGCCTGACGCTCCGCGCCACCGATCTCCACCCCATCGGGAGCCGCCTGGAGTTTCGCGACCGGGAATGGGTGGAGTTGACCGAGATACCGGAACCATCGATGAGCGGCATACCATTTAACGAGCATCTCGAGGTTCCCGTGCGGCCGGCTGATCCAAGCCTGCCGGCCGCCGCGACGCCCAGAGAACCGGCCTCGATTTCCGATGAGTTGCAGGTTATGAATGCGCTGCACCAAATCGGGGCCGACCTGGGCGATCCGGTGGATGTGACCCGCTCGGGCGGGCGGGTGCTTGTGAGCGGTGTGGGCATTCCGCCGCGGCGCCAAAAACAGATTCACGAGCTGCTGGCAGCCATGCCGCGTGTGGAGCTGCAATTTGCCGATCCTCGCGCGGTGGCGGCGCCAGCCGAGCCGGATGCGGGAGCGCACATCGTGCCGCCCGCCAATCCCACGGCCGTGGGCAGTGTGCAGGCGCGTCTGGAACGCCAGGTGGGCGGCCGCGCGGAGATGGAGCGCATCGGCACGCAGATCTTGGATTGGAACGAAAGCGCCATGGCGCGCGCCTACGCGCTGCGTTCGCTGGCCGAGCGTTTTCCGGCGGGGGCCGAGGCCTCTCTGCAACCCTCCGGCCGCGACACGCTCAACGAGATGGCCCGCGAGCACGCGGCGGCCATGCTGCGCCACGTGGAAGCCATCGACGGCGCCATGAGCCCTATGCTTTCCGCCTTGGGCGGCTCGGCTGCCCCGGCCCATGCCGGCACGCGGGATGACACATGGCAGACGAGCGCCGAAAACGTCTACCGCGCGGCGCGCCGCGTGGAGGTGTTGCTATCGGTGGTGTGGGGAGCCACGCCTGGAGATACCGCCTCTGCGGACTTGCCATCCGCCCTGCTCACCGCGTTGCAACAATTGAAAGCCGAATTGGAGGATTGCCAGCGCCTGCTCTCGCGCAACGCCGGAGGTTAGGATAGATACATGCATTCGGGCTCCCTGGTTGCGCTGTTGGTATTTGGTTACCTCGGCGCGGCCACGGGCGAAGCCCAGCCCTCCGCGGCGCTTTCGGGGCGAATCCTGGATACCTCCGAAGCCGGCATACCGGCCGCCGTCATCACCGTCGTTAACGAGGACACCGGCTTCCGGCGTACCGTGGAATCGGAATTGAGCGGCACCTATGCGATCGGCTCGCTCGATCCGGGGGTCTACAAGATCACGGCCCGCAAACCCGGTTTCCGCACCGTCATCCGTTTTGGCGTGCGGCTGGCCGAGGGCAGCCCCGCGCGCGCCGATTTCATCCTGCCGGTGGGCAGCATCGAGGAAAGCATCACGGTGACGGGCAGCGCACCGCTGATCGCCCAGGAACAGGACGCCTCCGCGAGCAGCCGCTTCGAACGCCAGGACCTGGATCATTTGCCCCTCAACGGCCGCGGTCTGCTTACCATGCTGGAGCTGGTTCCGGGCACCAACGTGATTCCCGCCACGCGCGGCGAAGCGGGGCAGTTCACCGCCAGCGGACAGAGGCCCAACACCAACTACTTCACCGTGGATGGTGTCAGCGCCAATACGGGCGTGGCCGCGGGCGGCATTCCCGCGCAATCCACCGGCGGCGTGCTGCCTGGGCTGAGCGCCTTCGGCAGCCTGGATTCGGTGATCGCCACGGAGGCCATCGAAGATTTCCGCGTGCAGACCTCTACCGAAGCCGCCGAATTCGGGCGCCTGCCGGGCGCCAGTGTGGCCATCACCAGCCGCTCGGGCAGCGCCGCGTTCCATGGATCGGCATCTTTTCGCCTGCGCAACGAACTGCTGGGAGCGAACGACTGGTTCGGCAACCAGAACGGTTACGGGCGCGCGCCGCTGCGCATGGAAGATACCAGCGGGACCCTGGGCGGACCGGTGCGGCGCGACCGCACGTTCTTCTTTCTCTCGTTCGAGCGCATGTCGATGAGCCAGCCCTACGTGTGGGTGCAGCCAGTGCCATCGGCCGATGCCCGCCAGACGGTGGCGACATGGGCGCAGGCCGCGGTGAACCTGTTTCCCATGCCCAATGCCGGCACGCTGGCGGGCGGAATCGGAGAATGGGTAGGGCGCGACAACCGGCCCGCCGGCCTGGATGCGGGAAGCGCCCGAGTGGATCACGCGCTGACGTCGCGCGTCACGCTCTTCGGCCGCTACAGCGATTCGCCCTCGAGCAATCAATTCGGCAGCATCCAGGTGAATCAGCTCGACCTGCGGCTGCGCAGCCTCACCCTGGGGCTGAACGCGCGCCGTTCGGAACGGACGGTGTTCGACGTGCGCGCCAATGTCTCCCAGGCGGACGCCCACTCGGTGTGGACCGCCGGCGATGGGTCGGACGCTCCGGGATGCGGGCTGCAGGCGCTGGCCGAGCAGTTTCTCGGCCCCAATGTGCCGTGCGATTACATGGTGCGCTTCACGATCGGCGGAGTGGGGCAGTTGGTTTCGGGTCGCGAGGGAGACCGGCGGCAGCGGCAGGTGCAGGTTCTGGGGACCGCGTCCCTGGCGCGCGGACCGCACACGCTGAAGTTCGGCGCCGATTACCGGCACATCCTGGCGGTGCGGCGCGACGATACGGGGACGCTGGGAGTGATCGCCGACAGCATGGACAGTTTGCTCGACAGCAGCAGCCTGTGGCTGGCCAAATCGGACGCCATCCGCCTTTCCATTCCGGTTCAGGAGCTTTCGTTATGGGCGCAGGACGCCTGGCAGCCCTTCCCCGGTCTCACCGTGGCGGCGGGCCTGCGATGGGAGTTCAGCCCCGCCCCGCTGCCGGATAGCCCCAGCAATTTTTACGATCCGGTGAGCGGCGAGGTGGTCTCCGAGCGCCGCACTCTGTGGCCCAATTCGTATCGCAATTTCGCCCCGCGCCTGGGCATTGCGTACCGGCTGACGGGCGACGGGCGGACGGTTCTGCGCGCCGGCGGAGGGTTGTACTATAACTCCAGCCTGAGCATCGCCACCGATACCATCAACAGCGGCCCGCTGGGCATTAGCCAGTTCGGCGGCGCGATCGGCGGCATCTTCCCCTCGGTGCTGAGCTTCGGTTTCGAGCCGAATCTGAAACTGCCGCAGGTGGAGCAATGGAACGTCTCGCTGGAGCGCGCCTGGACGGGACACGACGTGGTTTCGGTGGGCTACCTGGGATCGGCGGGGCACAGCCTGATCCGCCGCGAGGTGGGCGGCGAGGGATACACCCTGACCGACTGGGTCGCGCTGACCACCAATAACGGCCAATCCGATTACAACGCCCTCCAGGTGGAGTACCGGCGCAATCTGGCGGAGGGCCTGGAAGCCCGGGCGTCCTACGCGTGGTCGCATTCCATCGACAACGATTCGAGCGACGCCTTCCTGGTGTGGGCCGGCCCGGGCGCGCAGGATCGCGGCTCCTCGGATTTCGATGTGCGCCACTCGCTGACCGCTGCCCTGACGTACGGATATACGGCGCGCGACGGCGCGCATGGCCTGGCGCGGGTGGCTAACGGCTGGGCGCTCGATGCCATTCTGCGCGCGCGCAGCGGCTTTCCCACGACCGTGCTGGAGGCCGACGAATTCATGGGGATTACGCTCATGAACGCGTTCCGTCCCAACCTGGTGGCCGGGCAGCCGGTGTGGATTTCCGACCCCAACGCGCCGGGGCACCGGCGGCTGAACCCGGCGGCGTTCTCGGCTGCGCCCTACGAGCAGCAAGGCAACCTGGGCCGCAACGTTCTCACCGGTTTCGGAATGTCGCAACTGGACCTGGCGCTGCGCCGCGAATTCCGGCTGCGCGAGCAGAAGCGGCTGCAAATCCGCCTGGAAGCCTTCAACGCGCTCAACCAGCCCAACTTCGCCGATCCGGTGCGCTATCTGAACAGCCCCGTGTTCGGCCAATCGACCTCGATGCTCAACATGATGCTGGGGACGGGCACGCCGGGCAGCGGCCTGGCGCCGATTCTGCAAACCGGCGGCCCGAGAACGCTGCAGGGGTCGGTGAGGTTTCAGTTCTGAAGGGCGGGAGACGGCCGGTTGAACGGCCCCCTTGGACAGAAATTATGTTTTACAATTTTCGGCATGCGATGGAATTCGGGATGTTCGGCTCTCGAAATCGCCTTTGTCACTCTGCTGGTCGCTTCACCTACGCTCCATGGCGCCGAGAGCCGGTGGATCCGTCTGCAATCGGATAACTTCGAGATGTACAGCAGCGCCAGCCCGCGGAGCGCGCGCGACACATTCCGCAAATTCGAGCAGGTCCGGAGTTTCTTTATGCAGGCGCTGCACGGGTCGCCGGCGAAGCCGCTGCCGGTGCGGCTGGTGCTGTTCGGGTCGTTCAAGGAGTTCGAAGCGTGCCGGCCCAACGAGTTCGCCGCGGCTTACTACCATCAGACGGCCGGGCGCGATTATATCGTGATGGGGCATGGCGGCGCCGACGAATTTCCGATCGCGGTGCACGAGTACGTCCACCTGCTCAGCAGACATTCGGGGCTCGATTTGCCGCCGTGGCTGAATGAGGGAGTGGCCGAGCTATATTCCACGCTGCGGCCGATCGCGGACAAGATTCTGGTGGGAGATCTGATCCCCGCGCGGCATCGTGCGCTGCTTGAAGAGAGGTGGGTTCCGCTGGCGGAGATCCTCGCGGCCGACCAGCATTCGCCGTATTACAACGAGAAAGACAAAGCCGGCAGCCTGTACAACGAAGGTTGGGCGCTGACGCACATGCTCTGTTTTCGTCCCGAGTACCGGGAGCAGTTCGGCCGATTGCTGAGCGGCATTTCGGGGAGCAAGGATTCGGCGGCCGTGCTCACGCGGTTGTACGGGCGCTCGGTCGCGCAGATCGAAAAGGACCTTCAGGCATACCTGCGGGGAAGTACGTTCCAGGGTTTTCTGATCTCGGCCAAGCTCGATAAACAATCCGGTGAGATTCCCGTTGAGGCTCTGACGGAGTTCGATACCGGCCTGATGCTCAACGACCTGGCCTACCGGCCCGGAAAAGAGGCCGTGCGACAAGCGGCGTTGGAGAAGCTCGTCGAGCAGGATCCCAAGCGGCCGGAGCCATACCGCAACCTCGGTTATCTGGCCTGGCAAGCCGGGCGAACCGAGGAGGCCGTGGCGCAGTTCGGCAAAGCCTTTGATCGCGGCGACCGCGATCCAACGCTGCTGTGGGACTACGGCCGGTTGCTCGAGAGGGAGCACGGGGAAGAGGCCATCCGGGTGCTGTCCGAAGCGCTATCGCAAGGCGGGGAGCGAATGGACATCCGGCTGGAACTGGCGGAAGCGCAGTTACGCGGCGAACACGCCGCGGCGGCGCTCGAGACGCTCAAGCCGATCCGCAATATACCACCGGCGGATGCGTCCCGGTACTTCAAGATTGCAGTTTACGCGCACCTTCGAAATGGCGACTTTAAGAGCGCGGAAGTAGTGGCCCGGCATTTCAAGGAGGTCGCCAAGACCGATGAGGATCGAACCGCGGCCGACCTGCTCATCGATCAGGCATCGGTTCGCACGCGGACGCCCGAAAATGGCCCGGTTGAGTTCGAGCCCGGAGGCAGACCCACTTTGCGGCGCGCGGAGGTGCAGGCTGAATTGAAGCAGCGCCCCAGCGAGGCTCGGCCGGAGCGCGCGTCGGCCACGGGCCGGTTTCTCGAACTCGACTGCCGGGGCGAGCAGGCGCGCATGGTGATTGAGACCGAGGCCGGGCGGAAGGTGTTTCTCATCGAGGATGCCGGAAAAGTGGCCATTACGTCCGGGAGCAATGGCCCGGTGGATATGGCCTGCGGACCGCAGAAGAGGCCCGCCCGGATCGAGATCGGATTCGACCAGCCGCGCGCGGATCAGGCGGGTATAGACGGCGTCGTGAGAACACTGGCATTCTAGCCAGGCCGCCTGAAACCGCGCCGCTGGGTCCTGCGGCTGTCGGTATCAACCGGACCAGGCGTCGCCCCAGGAGGCTTGCCGGGCGGCGCGGAAACTCTCGCGGTCGCGCCTGGTGACGCGCGCCTCCGCCAGGCCCGCGGGCGTGCAGGTCGCGAGTAAGATCAGCCCCGGGCGATGCTCGGGCCGGCGGACTATGCGCGCGTGGGCCGTTTCGACCGGTTCTCGCGTTACCGCGATGTAACTGAATTTCTCGTCCTCGTAATTCAGCTCGGCGGCCTTCAGGCGCCGGTGAAGCGCGGAGCGTTCGACGCGCGCCGAGAAGTGGCACCAATCGGGCGCCTCGATGGGGCACTCCATGCCGCCGGGGCAGGGCGCCAGCATGTGCGCGCCGGAGGCTAGCAGCATGGAGCGGATGTCGCGCACCAGCGCGAAGCCTGCGGGCGTGCCGGGCTCGATGGCCACCATGGCGGCGCGGGCGGCCTGCCATATGCGGGGCGCCTGGTCCGTCGCGAATTCGCCCAGCGAGTAGGCGGCCATCACCAGGTCGTGCGGCGGCAGAAGCGGGATGCGCGTGACGTCATCGACGATCGATCGGGCATCCGGCAGCCACTCGCGCGCCGCCTGAGCCATGGCGGCATCGCGCTCGATCATGGCGATGGACGCTTGCGGAAACCAGTGTTGCGCGGCGAGGGAGGCCGCGCCCGCGCCCGCGCCGATATCGAGGATGCTGCCGATGGCGCCGCCGAAGCGCCGCGCTACTTCACCGAGCACGGCATAAGCCGCGGCATAAGTGGCCGGCATGCGCGTGACCAGGTAGGCGGCCATCCGGTCCGCGGCCGGCAGGCGCGCCAGCGCGGATAAATCGCCCTGGCGGTAGGCATCCGACATGGCTGCCGCGGCGCCGCGCAGGGCGGCAAACCCGACCTGGTGCGCGCGCGCCTCGATGGCCTCGCGGATGTGTGACGGCAACTGCACTGTCACCTACCTTGTAGCACAGGCCCGCACTGGCGTTGGAACTTTGCGGCACGCGTGGTGTCTATGGTGGTGGAGGTTGACCCACATGTCAGCATTCCGGCGCCACATCGACTGAATCCCCGAAAATCCAGCGGCGGATGGCGCGCTTTGGCGCGCCGGGGGAGACGTGTGTGCGCATGAAAAGGAGGCAGCACTATGTTCGAAACGGCGGTATTGACATATGGTCCGGCGGGTAAGCGCGTCTGGACCACTTGTATGGGAGTTACCGGCGAGGCGATGTTATTGGGCTTGGCGGCGCTGGCCCCGATGGTCTGGCCGCAGGCTCTGCCGCGCGCGCAGACGGTGATGAGCTGGCTGCTTCCGCCGGTGCCCCTGGCGGCGCAACCGGCCAGCCCGGAGAGGGCGCAGGCGATGCACGCGCCGGTTCGTCCCACGCGCAACCTGCCGGAGTGGATGTTCGAGCCGCGCAGGATTCCGGACAAGATTGCGATTCTGGTGGACCCGCCCGAGGCCGCCACGGCCGCCTGGACGGTGGAAAGTGGATCGCTCGACAGCTACCGGAACGCCACGGCGGGTCAGTGGCTGGATGGCATCCTGAGCGGCATACGAACGCCCGCGGTGGTCGCGGAGGCGCCCGTGGTGCACCGGGCGGCCGCGAGTGCACCGGTGCGCGTGAAGGTCGGCGGCGTGGTGAAGATGGCGCGGCCGGTGTATCAGCCGGCGCCCAAGTATCCCGCGCTGGCGAAGGCGGCGCGCATTTCCGGCACGGTGGAGCTGGTGGGCGTGATCGGCGTGGATGGCCGCCTGCGCGAGCTGCGGGTGCTGAAAGGCCATCCGCTGCTGGTCGGCGCGGCGCTGGAGGCGGTCCGGCAGTGGGTCTATGAGCCCACGCACCTTAACGGCGAACCTGTGGAAGTGGAAGCGCCCATCAGCGTGAATTTCCACCTGGAATAGCGGCGCCGCGCCGTCGGTATGAAACTACTGCCGTTCGGTGTGGAAGGAGAAGAAGCCGCTCACGTTTTCCCAGAGCAATTGCGGAAAGCTCTTATCGAGATAGGAGCGGATCG
>CAYRWE010000078.1:0-20044 GCA_964427655.1 uncultured Solibacteraceae bacterium
GCAACTGCGAGTACACCAGCCACGGCCACTGCGGCTTCGTCAAGGATGGCGATGTGGATAACGACACCACTCTGGAGTGGCTATCGAAGGCGGCGGTCTCCCACGCGCGTGCCGGAGCCGATATGGTGGCGCCCTCGGATATGATGGATGGCCGCGTGGGCGCCATCCGCCGCGCCCTGGATGCCGCAGGCTACCAGAAGACCCCCATCCTGGCCTATGCCGCCAAATTCGCCTCGGTTTTCTACGGCCCGTTCCGCGAAGCCGCCGATTCCGCGCCGCAATTCGGCGACCGGCGCAGCTATCAGATGGACCCCGCCAACGCCCGCGAAGCCATGCGCGAAATCGCGCTGGATATCCAGGAGGGCGCCGATATGATCATGGTCAAGCCCGCGCTGCCTTACCTGGACCTGATCTTCCGCGCCCGCCGGCGTTTCGACCTGCCCATCGCCGCCTACCAGGTGAGCGGGGAGTACTCCATGATCGTAGCCGCCGCGCGTAACGGCTGGTTAGATCACGACCGCGCCATGATGGAAAGCCTGACCTCCATCGTGCGCGCCGGCGCCGGCATCGTCCTTACATACTTCGCCAAACCCGCCGCGCGCCTCTTGGGATAACGCCGCGCGAAGGATCAGCGGAGAATGCCGCGAAGAAATTGCGGGTCCTTCCAGTCCCAGGCCCGTGCGGCGTTAACCGGCTGACTGTTCCAGTTCTCCACGTCCCAGTTGACCGCGCCGCGCAAATGGATTGTGAATCCGATCAGCACTGCGATGGCGAATGCCGCCACCGCCAACCGGGGTACTGGCCGGGTTTCGTAGGCCGCGAGGACCGGGACCAGGAAGAAAATGAAGATCGGCGCGACATCCGAGAAGTAGCGCGGGCCGAAACAGGAGCCCGCCGTCCAATCGGCGAATGCCGAGATCGCGATCCAGTGGAGCAATAGAATAACGGCCAGGTAGTACGTCAGGGGCGTTTGCCAGCGCCCCCGGAACGCCATCCGGATTCCCCATAGCGCGAATAGGAGAAAAGGCGAAAACACGAACAGTCCCCGCGACGGGCTAAGTAACTGGCCTGCCAGCGCCACCAGGAAACGGCCGGCGTTCCGTGCAGCCGGCTCCAGGAATGCCTGGTTCGTAAAGTAGGGCTGCATCGGCCGCCGGTACAACACCATGTTATAGGCCAGGAAAGGCACTGCCGTGGCGGCCGCCAGCAGGATCCATCTCCGGAACCACTCGCGGCGATGGATAAAGACGAAGACCCCGAGCGTGGCGAGCACAATCGCACCGGTGGGCCGAACAAAGTAGGCAAACGCCAGCGGCAGGGCGCTCCACGGCCCCAGGGAAGGACGCTCGCCCGCCTTCATCAGCAGATACAGCGCGATCGCGAATAGGGTCATTTCCGGCCCGTGTTGCCAGAGCGCGCGGCTCCCGGTGGACCACGCGGCCGTGGCGTAAGCGAACAGCAGCGCCAGAAAAACCGCCATGCGGCGCGAGAGAAACTCGCGGCCGGTAAGAAACACGAAAACCGCTGCCACGCCCATCAGAAAGGAAGCCAACACCATCTCCACCAGGGCATTGCAGTGGACATAGTCGCGCTTGAGAAACGTGCGGACAGTGGGCGTGAAGCGGCCCCCCGCGGCGCTGAGCGCCAGAGGTCCCGCGACGCGCAGTACCGCATCCATGGCCAGCATGGGTGGCAGGGCCGCCACCGCCGTCCCGAGCGGGAAATGCCCGTAGTAGCGGCTGCCGGGGGAACAGCCGTTGGCCGGATTGGGAGAAGCGACCCGGTACTGGGGATCCACGCAATCCAGATCCCTGTAATTGTGCTCCCGCAGCAGTTCCGGGTACTCGTTCAGATCGGTATTGCCTTCTGAGAGCACGCTCACCATCTGGGCCACGATCCAGTGGGAATCGGCGGAGGTGGCATTCGGCGAGAGCGAGTGAGTGACAAAAACCAACGCAAACAGCGCGAACGCCGCGAGCCGGTCCGGTCCGACAGGATTCGTAGGCATTGGGGTTGTAGAAGCAGCCATTGTACGGCATTACGTACTTCGCCAGACCCGCCGTGCGTCTATTGGTTTAGCGCGGCGACGCTATTCGGCCATGCTGCCGAACCTCGGTACATTTAATACGGTCCGCGTTCTTGCATCGCGCTACACTATGGAGCAAGGGATGAGAATCGCGGCACTGGTTGTCCTGAGCCTTGCGCCACTAGGTCAGGCCGGCTCTCCGGGTTATTTCGTTCCGGCGCATAGAGTGGCCGGAATCGGAGTGGCGCGCGACGATCTTTCTGAGGAAATGCTGAAGGCCCGCACGGAGCGGATGATTCAGTCCGAGACCTTCGGCATTATGCGCGAGCCGCTCGCCGTTCCGGGAGCCAAACGCATCACCTCCAGTTCGAAACTACAGGCGTTATTCCAATCGGCCTCGCTCCGCTCCGGATTGCCCGCTTCGCTGATCGAAGCCATCGCCTACCTGGAGAGCTGGGGCGACCCCAAGGCGCAAAGCCCCGCCGGGCCGCGCGGCATCATGCAGATCTCCGAGGCCACCGCGCACAGCATGGGGCTGAGGGTGACGCACGGCACGCGCTACCGTGTCATCAAGCAGAAGATACAGCTCGCCAGCGCCGGCCGGCGGCCTAAGTACCGCACCATCACCCATAAGGTGCCCTATACCGTGCCGGGACGCGACGACCGCATGTCGCCGGATCGCGCCGTCCCCGCGGCGGCCAAATACCTGGCGTTCATGGAGCAGAAGTATGGCGGCCGGGATTGGGCCGTTTTCGCCTACCATTGCGGCCAGGGCTGCGTGAACACGATGATCGAGATGACGCGCCAGGCGCGCGGCATTCCGCCCAGCCAGGTCACCGTGCCGCGCATGTTCTTCTCGGCTTCGCCCTCCTGGAACCGCGATCTGTACCAGACCATTCAGCAGGAGATGCAGCGCGATTTCTCGCCCACTTACTATTTCCGGGTGATGCGCGCCGAGCAGTTGCTGGCGCTCTACCGCCGCGATCCAAAGGGCTTCGTGGCCCTCGCGGAGGAGTATCGCAACAAGTTCTCCTCCACCCAGCGCGCGCCTTACCGCCTTTCGGCGTGGCTTAGGCCGGAAGACCTGATCTTCCGCAGCGGCACCGATCTGCGCGCCAATCCGGGGAACCGCCTGGTGGACGTCCCCGACCGGCCGAACTATCTGGGCTACGTGCTGCGGTTGCCGCCGGACACCCCGGCGCGCGCTTCCGCCGCGGCGGTCGGCAGCGTCGTCTATGTTGCCTTCGAGACCCGCCGCCTGCTCGAGGAAGCTAATCCCAGCCAGAAATTTGTGCCGCTGCCGGTGGTTTCGGTGGCCGAATCGCAGGAAGACGACCGGCGTTTGGGCCGCCCCGAAAACATGGCGCACGCTTCGGGCGAGGTTTTCGATCTCGAGCTTTCCGGCCTGCCCCTCTCCGAAATCGAGTGCCTGAGATTGGTACTGGACGATCTGGGTTGGGATGGCAGCTTGGGCTTTATCGAAGAGGGCCACAGCCGGATGCACATTGGCTGCGCGCCCACTTCGCGGACGTTCTTTGCGGAGATATTCCAGGAAGCCCTGGCGGGCGCCTCAGGGGATGATGTGGTACGCCAGGAAAGCTCCAGCATAGGCCAGGACGCCCATATAGGCGAACTGGAATAGCGGCCAGCGCCATCCGCCGGTCTCGCGCCGCACCACCGCGATTGTCGAGATGCACTGCATGGCGAAGGCGAAGAAGACCATCAGGGCGACGGCACCGCCGGTCGTGAGATCGTGTTGCAGGGCCTTTTGCATGTCTAGCGCGCGCGATTCGGGGTCCATGCCGTAGATCTCTCCCAGCGTCCCGACAATGGTCTCGCGGGCCGCCAGCGAAGTAATCAGCCCGATTCCGATCCGCCAGTTAAATCCCAGCGGTTTGATGGCCGGCTCGATGGCGTGCCCCACCATCCCCGCCAGGCTATGCTCGATGCCCGGAGCCTTGCCGCCCACGGTGGGCAGATGCGCCGCTACCCACAGGACCACCGTGACCAGCAGGATCACCGTGCCGGCGCGCCGCAGAAAGACCTTCGAGCGGTCATAGAGCCGCAGGCCGATAGAGCGCAGGGTGGGCCAGCGGTACGATGGCATCTCCAGCAGAAACGGCGTCCGCCCGCTGCGCAGCACGGAGGATTTCAAGACCCGCGCCGTCGCCACCGCCACCAGGAAACCTAGGGCGTATAGACCCAGCAGCGCGGCCGCGCGCACGTTGGCGAAGCCGAAAAGCTGGCGGTTGGGCAGAAACGCGGCGATCAGCAGGGTATAGACCGGCAGGCGCGCCGAACAGGTCATGAAGGGCGCGATCAGGATGGTGGCCGTGCGGTCGCGCTTGTTCTCGATGGTGCGTGTGGCCAGAATCGCCGGCACCGCGCAGGCGTAGGCCGAGAGCAGCGGAATGAACGATTTGCCCTGTAGCCCTACTTTGGCCATGGTGCGGTCGGCGATGAGGGCCGCGCGGGCCAGGTATCCGGAATCTTCCAGAATGCCCAGGAACAGGAACAGCAGCAGCACCTGCGGCAGGAATACGACCACCGAACCGACTCCCCGCCAGACACCCTCCACCAGCAGCGACCGCAGGAGCGACGGCGGCAGCGTAACCGCAATCCAGTTGCCGCTGGCGTCGAACAGCCACTTGACCCCGTCCATCAGCGGAACGGCCGCCGTGAAGATGGTCTGGAAGACTCCGCACACCACTGCCAGGAAGATCAGCGGTCCGGCTACCGGGTGCAGGAAGACAGTGTCCAGGCGGCGCGTCCAGACTGGTGGAATGGGCGCGCGGTAACTGGCCTGGCTGCCCACGCGGCCGGCCCACTCGCGGCACTTGGGGACGTCGTGCAGCACCGGCAGTTGTTCGGCGGGAGCCGGTTTGGCCGGCGAGGCCGCCAGGAAATCGACCACCGCTTCGATCCCTTCGCCCTGCCGCGCGGCGATCAGCGCCACAGGCGCCCCGAGCCGACTCGAGAGCGCTTCTAGATCGACATGTCCGCCGCGCGCGCGCAGATCGTCCGCCATGTTCAGGATGATCAGCGTGGGCACGCCCAGCGAGAGGATCGGCGCCGCCAGCATCAGGTGGCGCGCCAGATTGGTGGAATCCAGTACCAGCAGGATGGCTTCCGGCTTGGCGGTATCGGCGCGCCGGCCCGTCAGGACGTCATAGGCCACCTGCTCGTCTTCCGAACGGGGCTGCAGGCTGTAAACGCCTGGCAAATCGATGATTTCGACCGCGCTCCCATCGGGCAGTTCGGCGACACCGGTGTGCTGCTCGACGGTGACGCCGGGGAAGTTGGCGACCTTCTGGCGCAGCCCGGTCAGGCGGTTGAAAAGCGTGGTCTTACCGGAATTGGGCGGGCCGATGAGCGCCACCGTTTTTGGGGGGGCGGCCAGGACCGCGGTGGAGATTCCGCGGCGCGGCGCCGTCTGGCAACTGCGGCAATCGCTGCAAGCGCTCACGGAGTACCCGGATCTCCGGCAAAACGCACCTTGAGGCGGCGCGCGGTTTCGCGGCGCAGAGCGATTTCCGAGCCATCCACCTGGAACACGCGCGGATCGCCGCCGGGAGCGCTCAATCCGGCCACCACCCGCGTGCCGGGCAGAAAACCGAGTTCCATCAGCCGGCGCGCGTCGTCGCCCGGCAGATCGATGTCATCCAGAATGGCCGCGTCCCCGCGACGCAGGTCCACCAGGGTTGCGAACCGGTCGAGCCGCGGGCTCTTCTTGCCACTCAGTTGCAACATACTACCAGTATGAAGAAGTCCGAAATTGTTGTCAACAGTACTCTCGCGGGGCTTGCTCCGTCGCCCTGCGATTCCCCGCCGTCCCCGCCACGCCAGCATCCAACTGGTCCAGAATAAAAGATATCAGAATGGCAGCGCCCTTCACGGTTCGCCGGCTGCGGGTCTCCGACCTGGACCGCATCATGGTGATTGAGAGTGCCAGTTTTGGCCGCTTGGCGTACGACCGCAACCTATTTGCAGAATATTTCAACAAATCGCGGGGGCTGTTCCTGGTGGCCGAGCGGAGCGGGCGCGTTTACGGGTACGCCCTGGCCTGCATAAGCAGAGGCTCGGCCGAGTTGGTCTCGATCGCGGTCGAGCCGGCCGTGCGCCGCCGGGGAGCCGCCTCCGCCCTGATGGAAAGCCTGTTTCGCCGCGTCCGCCGGCGAGGGGCCGCGGGCCTTTGGCTCACCGTGCGGACCACCAACCGGGCTGCGGACCTGTTCTACGCCAAATACGGCTTCGAGCGAACCCGCCGGGTGCCCCGGTACTACGAAGATGGCGCCGATGGCTGGCGCATGGTCAAGCGATTCCGGAAACGCGCCGGGCGGCGGCACGTCCAAAAAGCATGATCGAGAAGTGTAATCCATTGATTCTGAGCCGCCGGAGTCTCTTTGCCCTGGTTGGCGCCGGATTTGCCACGAGCGGACGGCTGGCGGCCTCGAGCGGCGATTTCTGGGAGAAAAAAGAACCGTCCGAGTGGACTTCGGATGAGGTCGACAAAATGGTGACCAAATCGCCCTGGGCTAAAGAAGTGACCGCCCAATATGCGCCCGGAGATCAAGGCGGCGGAGGCGGCTATCCCGGCGGCAATAGCGGCGGTGGCTACCCCGGCGGTGGAGGCGGTGGTGGCGGCTACCCGGGTGGCGGAGGCGGGTACCCCGGCGGCGGAGGCGGTTATCCGGGTGGCGGGTATCCGGGCGGCGGTGGGATGGGCCGGGTCGGCATGGGCATACCGGGAATCGGCGGCATGGGCGGCGGCGGCCGGAGGCGGGGCGGACAGAATCCCGGCAACGCTTCCACGTACAAAGGCACGGTGCGCTGGGAGAGCGCCAAACCGATCCTGGCGGCCACTAAATCGACCCTCCCGGATATCTTCGCCAGCCATTACGTGATCGCGGTTTCCGGAATTCCGCTGCTCAATCCGCGTATGCAGCGCGCGCAGACCGAGGACGACGACAGCCAGAATTCCCGCACCTCCAGCCAGTCCGAACAGGCCAAGCTGGACGATCTCAAGCAATTCACCATCCTTCAACCCAAGGGCAAGGATCTGGCTCAAGCGGGGATCGTGCAGCGCGAAGTCAGCAATGGCAACGTTATCCTGTTCGGTTTCTCGCGCGAGACCCTGCAGTTGAAGCCGGACGACAAGGAAGTCGATTTTTCCACGCGGCTGGGCTCGCTGATCGTCAAGGCCAAGTTCAACATGAAAGAGATGATGTACCGCGGCGATTTAGCGGTGTAACCGGCGCGTACTACCGTTGGTTAACATGAATCGAAATTAACCGCGGAAGTACGAGACTTTCCCTCGCCTCCCGGATTTAACAGTTGTAAGTCGGCCGGCAACTAAGTACGGGACAGGAGAAAGCCATGCAGAGCGGGAACATCGTTTTGACGACGGTCGCAGTTACAATTCTGGCGGCTGGCGCTTTTGCCCAGACCAGCGAAGTCGGCAAGCGAGCCGAGAATCAGCAGGACCGGATTGGGCAGGGGGTGGGGTCGGGCCAGTTGACCGCCGGTGAGACCGCCAATCTGGAGAAGAAGGAATCGGCCATCAACCAGGAAGTGAAGACCGACCGCACGTTAAACGGCGGCAAGCTGACCGGCCAGGAAAAGAAGATCGTCAACGGGCAGCAGAATTCCATGAGCCGCCAGATCTACCAGGATAAGCACAACGCGGCCACCCAGCACTACGGAAACAACGAAGTGGATGCGCGCCGCCAAAATCAGCAGCAGCGCATCGCCCAAGGCATCGACTCCGGCAAGCTGAGCGCGGGCCAGACGGCTAAGTTGGAGAAGGGCGAGACCGGCATCAATAAGGAAGTGCGCACCGACCGGCAAGCCAACGGCGGCAAACTGACCGGTCCGGAAAAGAAGCAGGTCAACCGCCAGCAGAACGCCGCGAGCCGCAAAATCTACCGCGCCAAGCACTAAGTCGGCATTTGGAAAACCGCTCCCTCACGGTCGCGGCTCAGACAGAGCCGCGACCGTGAGGGGCGGTTGCCCCGTTAGCAACTTACCAATGCGGCTTATCTTCCCATCGGAAGCCGGTCGGCCAGGATGGGCGGCAGGCCGGCTTCGAGTATCTTCTTCCTCGTCGATTCCACATCGTAGCTTACACGGCACCACGAGAGTAACTGGGCCTCGGAATCGTACAGCGCATAACCCGCGCGGGGATCGCCGTCGCGCGGCTGACCTACCGAGCCGGGGTTCACCAGATAGCCGCATTGGGGATCGATTTCGGCCACCTGCCGGGCTGAGCGGGCCGGGACGCGCGGCAGGGTCTCGATGCGCGTGCGGCTCCAGATGAAGCCTCCCTGCATGTGCGTGTGGCCGAAGAAAGCCAGGCGGCGCTCGAGATATCCGAAGGCCTGCTCGGCCTCGCTGAGCGCGAAGACGTACTCGTCCTCGTCGAACGGCGCGCCGTGCAGCAACTGGAAGCCATCGAGATCCACGGGACCCTGCGCCAGCGCGCGGATGTACTCGCGATTCTCGGGGGTGAGCGTGTCTTGGGTCCACAGCGCCGCGGCGCGCGCCACCGGATTGAACCACTCCGGGTCTTCGAGGCCCGTGGATGCCTTGTCGTGATTGCCCCGCACCACCGCCGAGCAATGTTCGCGCACCCAATCGGAGACGCGGTTGGGGTCGGCGCCGTAGCCCACCAGGTCGCCGCAGCAGAGGACCTGTTCGTAGCGGCCGTCGGCATCCTGGACGACCGCCTCGAGAGCCTCCCAGTTGCTGTGAATGTCGCTCAGCACGAGATAGCGCACGGAGGCGGTCAGGCCCTCCTCAACCGCGCCAGCACGATCTCGGGCGGCGCGCCGATGCGCGTGGGAATGCCGATGGTGCCGATGCCCCGCGTGACGTACGCCGCCGTGCGGCCGGCGCGAAAAAGCCCGTACACGTAGGGCGTGAAGAAGCGCGCCGGGTTGAGGGAGCGGTCCAGGATCTCGATGGCGATCTGCCCGCCGTGCGTGTGCCCCGAGAGCATCGCGTCCCAGCCCTGCCGCGCGGCCACCGGCAGCACGTCGGGATTGTGCGAGAGCAGCATGTTCACCGCGCCGGGCATTTTGAGCCCAGCGGCTTCCTTCAGGTAGTTGGCCTTGTTCTGTGTAGATTGGTAATCCACACCGGCCAGGTTCAGCACCGTGCCGCCGAAGCGAAGCGGACGCGCCGCGGCGCGCAGGAATACGATGCCGGACCGAGCGCCTGCTTGGGTAGCGTAGTTCTCGGCTCCGGCGTAGTGCTCATGGTTGCCCAAACAGCCGAACGTACCCGCGGTGGATTTCAAGCGGGCTAACTGGCGTATGCAGGCATCCAGCGGATCGCCGTGCGAGGAGATCAAATCGCCGGTTACCAGCGCGATGTGAGCGTCGAGGCCGTTGGCGGCATCCACCACGCGCGCCAGGTCCGCTTCGCTCAGAAACGCGCTGAGATGGATATCGCTGAGCTGCACGAGGCGCAGGCCCTCCAGGTCCGCGGGCAGCTCGGGGACCTCGAGATCGGCCTCGCGCACCCGGAAATCCCAGCGCTCGATGAACGTGCCGTAGCCGATCACCGCTACGGGAGCCGCTGCCAGCAATCCACCTGTAGCGCCCAGGAGCAGGCGCCGGCGGCCCATATCGGTATCCTTGGGCAGGCGCTTCCCGATGAAGCCGGCGAGCAGCGAGACCGCCATGATGACGGCAGCCTCTATCAGGTAGAACAGCGTGATTGCGCCGATAGTGGTGGCGGTGTGGGCCGAAAGGCCGAAGTGGGAGTCGAGTTCCGAAAAGGTGAGCGCATAGCCCAGCGCCACGACCCCGTTGATGGCGATGAGCGCCGCGCGGGGTAGGCCTCGCGAGCGCAGCGCGACCGTCATGCGCCACTGAGCCATTACGAAAACCAGGAAAGCCAGAGTGTCGAATGGTAAATTCACGCGCGGGTTCCGTTACTGTCTACCATTCTAGTGCTCTCGGAAGCATCGGTTAGGCAAGCTAAAGCATGCCCCACCTGCATTCACGCGCTCCAGGCTGTGAGCAGAATCGCCAGCGCGGCTACCGCGGCGGTCTCGGCTCGCAGGATGCGCGGTCCCAGACCGGCCGCCTGCCATCCGGCGGAGGCCGCGGCCTCCCGTTCGGCATCCGTCCAGCCGCCCTCCGGACCGATGGCCAGCGCCGCCTCGCTCGGCTTGGTCCGCTCGGCGGGCAGAATGCCGTAGAGCGACGGCGCGCCGGCCTCTTCGAGGAAATAGCGATAATCCGCGGCCATGGCCAGCGCCTCTTCGAAGCGCACGGCCGGCTGCACTACGGGAGCGCGGAGGCGGCGCGATTGTTGGCTGCTCTCCCGCGCGATCCGCTCCCAGCGCGCCGCGCGTTTCTGCGAGGCCGCCCGCAGCCCCTTCTCGCTGAGCGCGGTCTCGACCGGTACGATGCGCTCCACACCCAGCTCGGTGGCCTTCTCGACGATCCACTCGAAGCGGTCGAACTTGATCAGCGCGGCGCACAAGGTGACGCGCAGCAGCGGCTCGGCCGGCATCTCGATCGGCTCGACCACGCGGAAGACCGCGCATTCGGGGTGTGCCTCCACGATCTCGGCCAGATACGCGGCGCTATGATCGGAGATTTCGTAGAGCTGGCCGGCCTTGGCGCGCAGGACGCGAGTCAAGTGTCGCGCCGCCTCGCCGCGCAGCTCCGCCCGCCCGTCGCGGACGGCATCCACGAAGAATCTTCGCCTAGCCAACAGACTATTGTACGGGGCCGCGCGCCGCACCATACAATACGCTTTATGATCGCTCTGCTGCGCGGCGTGCTCGTCGAGAAACATCCTAACCAGGCCATCGTGGAAACCGGCGGCGTGGGATACGATGTCACCATCCCGGTTTCCACGTTCACGCACCTGCCGGATGCCGGCGCCGAAGTGAAGCTGCGCATCCATACGCACGTGCGCGAGGATGCCCTGGCGCTCTACGGCTTCCTCACGCAGGATGAGAAGGCCATGTTCGAGAAGCTCATCGGCGTGAGCGGCATCGGGCCGAAGCTGGCCGTGACCATCCTCTCCGGCCTGGCCGCCCCGGAGCTCATTCTCGCCATCCGGCGCGGCGAGCTGGATCGCCTGGTGCGCATTCCGGGCATCGGCAAGAAGACCGCCGAGCGCATGGTGCTGGAACTGCGCGATAAGCTCCCGGCCGTCACCGGCGCGGAACCGGCGTCGCCCGCCGAAGCCGCGCTTTCGGCCGTCGATCAGGACGTGCTCTCGGCGCTGCTCAACCTGGGCTGCACGCGCCCGCATGCCGAGGCCGCCGTGCGCAAGGCCAAGGCCGCCGGCGGAGGCGCCGATTTCGAGCCACTCTTCCGGCGCGCCCTGGAGTTGGTACGGTAAGCTGGTAGCAATGCCCGACCGGGAGTTGATATCCGGCAGCCGCCAGGCTGAGGACGTGCAGTTCGAGGCCGGTCTGCGCCCGCGCCGGCTGGCCGATTTCACCGGTCAGAGCAAGCTCAAGGAGAACCTCGAAATCGCCATCCAGGCGGCTCGCATGCGCGGCGAAGCCATGGATCACGTGCTGCTCTACGGCCCGCCGGGTCTGGGCAAGACCACGCTGGCCGCCATCATCGCCGAGGAACTCGAAGTGCAGTTCACCGCTACCAGCGGCCCGGTTTTGCAGAAGAAGCTCGATCTCACCGGCATCCTCAGCAACATTCGCCTGCACCAGGTTTTCTTCATCGACGAGATTCATCGCCTGCTGCCGGACGTGGAGGAGATGCTCTACTCGGCGCTGGAGGATTTCCGCGTGGATATCCTGGTGGGCGTGGGGCCGGGCGCGCGCACGCACTCGCTGCCCATGCCGAAGTTCACCGCCATCGGGGCCACTACGCGGCAAGGGCTGATCAGCGGGCCGCTGCGGGGCCGTTTCGGACTGGTGCTGCGCCTGGACCCTTACGCCGTGGAGGAGATCGAAGCCATCGTGGCGCGCTCGGCGCGGCTGCTCAACGTGCACATCGATTCCGCCGCCGCGGCGGAGATCGCCCGCCGCTGCCGCGGGACGCCGCGCATCGCCAACCGCCTGCTGCGGCGCGTGCGCGACTATGCGCAGGTGCGCGCCGACGGCCACGTGACGCAGCCCATCGCCGAGACCGCGCTCAACCTGCTGGATGTGGACCGCTTCGGCCTGGACGAGATCGATCAGAAGATCATGCTGACGATTCTCGAGAAGTACGGCGGCGGTCCTGTGGGCGTGAACACCATCGCGGCCTCGATTTCCGAAGAGCCGGACACTATCGAGGAAGTCTACGAGCCGTACCTGATCCAGCTCGGATTTCTCAACCGCACGCCGCGCGGGCGCACCGCCACCGGATCGGCCTTCGACTATTTCAACGTGAAGCGGGGCTTGGGGAACGGCAACCAGCCCGCCCTGTTCTGACTCGTGAAGACCATTTATCTCAGCCTGGGATCGAACATCGGCGGCCGCGAGGCCAATCTCGAAGCCGCGCTGGCGAAGCTGCCGGGGATCGGGGTGCGCGTGCTGCGCGTCTCGCCGGTCTACGAAACCGAGCCAGTGGAAGTCACCGACCAGCGCCGGTTCCTCAACCTGGTCGTGGAAGCCGAGACGGAGCTGTTCCCGGTGCAACTGCTGACGCGCCTGCAACAGGTCGAGCGGGACCTGGGGCGCGTGCGCACCGTGGCCAAGGGGCCGCGCACCATCGATATCGATATCCTGCTCTACGCCCAGGCGGTGGTGCAGCGGCCGGATCTCGTGATTCCGCATCCGCGCATGGCCGAGCGCCGCTTCGTGCTGGCGCCGCTGGCCGACCTGGCGCCCGACCTGCGGCATCCGGTCACACGCAAAAGCATCCGCCAACTGCTGGAGGCCGCGCCCGCGGCGGTGGTGCGGCGGCGATAATTCAGCGCGCAACTTGCGATAATCGGCGCATGGACGCACGCGCGCTGCTGGATTCGGTGGCCGCCGCTTATGGAGCGCTCAGGACGCTTCAGGGCGAAGCGCTCTCGATCAGCCTGGCCGAGGAAGAAGGCTGGAGCCAGCGCACCGAGACGCGGCTGAAGTTCTTCTACGCGGCGCCGGACCGGATTCGGGTGGAGCAGCCGGGCCGCCGCGGCAGCGTGATGGTTTCGAATGGCACCGAATTGAAACGCTTTTCCAGGGATCATGCGCGCTATTTCCGGAGCTCCGCGCCGCCGCTAGATCTGCTTTCGGGCGTGTTTGTGCCCGAGTCTCCAGCGCCCACCCACGGGCCGGTTCTCTTCGGCAATATCGGGAAGCGCGTCCTCGAAGCCGAAACTATGGACGACGAAACGCTGGTCGTCGATGGTGCGGAGACCCCCTGCCACGTGGTTTCGGCGCTCTATGACCGGGAGGACTGGCTTCAGGCGGGTGTCAATCACCCGGTGCGATTTTCGATCGACGCGCGGAATCGCCTGGTGCTGCGCATGGAAGGCAAGCTCGATCCCCAGCCCCTTCCCGAGCTGATCCGGCCCCCCGTGCGGTGGACCCTCGCCATCACCAGGCTCACGGCCAACGGCGAGATCCCCGAGGGCGTCTTCGAGTTCACGCCTCCCGAGGGAGTATCGGAGTACCGCCCCGGGATGGCGCCCGGCGGCGAGGAGCGATGAGCGGCGCTGACCTGCACGCCGCCCTGAAGCGCTATTGGGGCTACGATTCCTTCCGCCCCATGCAGGAGCGCATTGTCGAAAGCCTGCTGGCGGGCTCGGATGTGGCCGTGGTGATGCCCACCGGCGGCGGCAAATCGCTCTGCTACCAGTTGCCCGCAGTGGCGCTCGGCCGGACCGTGGTGGTGGTCTCGCCGCTCATCGCGCTGATGCAGGACCAGGTGGCGGCGCTCGCCGATATGGGAATTCCGGCGGCGCTCCTCAACAGCACACAGGCGCCCGAGGAGCAGCGCGGGGTGATGCGCGCGGCGGCCCAGGGCGCTTTCCGGCTGCTCTATCTCTCCCCCGAGCGCCTGGCGCGCCAGGACACCATCGCTTGGCTCGCGCGCGTGCCGCTGGCTTTCTTCGCCATCGACGAAGCCCATTGCATCTCCGAATGGGGCCACGAATTCCGCCCCGAATACCGCCAGCTCAGCTCGCTGCGCCGGAATTTTCCGGATAAGCCCATCGCCGCCTTCACGGCCAGCGCCACCCGGCGCGTGCGGCATGACATCCTCGAGCAGCTCCAGCTTCGCGAGCCGCACCGCTATATCGCCAGCTTCCATCGCGCCAATCTGCGCTACATCGTGCACCAGTGCGATAAAAGCTCGCATCGGCGTCTGCTGCTGCAGGCCCTGCGCGCGGCCCAGGGAGAGAGCGCCATCGTGTACGCCCCCACCATCGCGCTGGTCGAAGAGCTGGTGGATTATCTGGGCGACCGGCGCATTCCCGCGGTTCCGTATCACGGCCAGATGGACAACGCCACGCGGCGCCGCAACCAGGAGCGCTGGATGAACGACGAGGCGCCCGTGCTGGTGGGCACCATCGCCTTCGGCCTGGGGATCAACAAGCCGGCCGTGCGCACGGTGATTCACACGTCGCTGCCGAAATCCATCGAGCAGTATTACCAGGAAGCCGGACGCGCCGGACGCGACGGTTTGCCGGCCGATTGTGTCCTGCTGTGGCAGCCCAAGGATGCCGGGCTGCTGGCCTATTTCATCGACAAGCTGACCGACCCCGATGAGAAGGAGCGCGCCTGGCAGCGCTATCACGCCGTGCGCCGCTTCGCCGAAAGCGGCTGCTGCCGCCACCTGCAGATCTGCGCGCACTTCGGCCAGACGCCCAAATGGCAGCGCTGCGAGATGTGCGACGCCTGCGGCAACCTTCCCGATTGGCTGGCGGCAGCGGCGGAAGAGCCGGCCGAAGTTCGCAAGGAAAAGAAGAAGCGCAAGCGCATGAAGGCCGTGGCCGCCGAGGCGCCCGAGAAAGCGCCCAGGCCGCGAATCGAGCGCCCATCGCCGCCGAAGCCCGAGCCGTCGCGCGAACTCGTTCCCGCGGCCGCCGCGCCTCGGGCTCCCGCCGCGCCGAAGCCCGACCGCGACCTGGTGGAGTTCTTCAAGCAATGGCGCAGCCGCGCGGCCGAGCGCGCGGGCGTGCCGGCCTACATTGTGCTCAGCGATGCGTCCTTAGAGGACCTGTGCCGCAAACGCCCCACCAACCTGCGCGAGCTGCTGGGCGTGAACGGCTTCGGCGAGCGCAAGACCGAAATGTACGGCAGTGAGATCTTCGCCGCCTTCGAGGAGTTCCGCCGCGGCGAGCGCGCCGCCGCGCGTCCGGCCCCGCAGCTCTCGCCGGCCGAAGAGACCGTGCGGCTGCTGGCCGAAGGCAAGAGTTTCGAGGAGATTGCCGCCATCCGCGTCCGCCAGGTGGCCACGGTGGTCTCGATGGTGGCGGACCTGATCGAGAAGGGCCGCGTCGAATACCGCATGGAGTGGGTGGGCGAAGAGAACCAGCGGCGCATCGAGGAAGCCATCGGCCGCCTGGGATCGCAATGGCTGAAGCCGCTGCACGAAGCGCTGCCCGATTCGAGCTACGATCACATCCGCCTGGTAGTGGCCTCTGTCCGCCGGCGCGAGAGCCTGGCGCCCGAGGTGTAGCGGCGGTTACGAATCGCCCGCCAGCAAGCGTTGCGGCAGATCCGCGAAAGCCGCCGCGCCGTCCACATATCGAATCTGCCACACGCGGTCGAATTGCCGGTCGGGCCAGGGCGACGGAGGATTCTTTACGCCCAGCGCAGCCGCCAGCGCCGGAATGCGGCCGTGGTGCCACGAGACCAGCACCGTTTTCCCGCTATACGGCGCGCCGGAGAGTACGTCGTTGGCGAGCGCCGCATATTCGTCGACATCGAACCGGGCGTCGATCTTCAAGCCAAGCGCCTTCGCCAGCGGTGTGAGAGTTTCCACGGGCCGGTCGCTTCTGACCGTTTGCCGCGTGGCGAAGAGAAACTGCGGCGTGTCGAACTTCACCGGAAAGAGCCGCGCCAAGGCCGCCGCGCGCTCGTAGCCGCGAGCGTTCAGGTGGATATCGTCCTTCTGTCCGGTCTTCTCGGCGTGCCGGATGATCAGGACCTGCTTCGGCAGGTCCGCCGGCTCCATTGCCGGACCGAGCGCCGCCGTGGCCGCGTAAAGCAGAGTTCGCCGGGTGATTGTGAGAACCATCAGAATCGCGCCTTGACTCCGAATTGAATCTGGCGCGGCGGCAACTGGTTCTGCACGATCCCGAACGTGGGGTCGTTGACGATCCGGCCGATCAGGTTGAAGTTAGGATGGTTGGCCAAGTCGAACATCTCGGCGCGGAACTGAAGGCTGGCGCGCTCGCCGATGGGGAAGTTGCGGGCGATGGTGGCGTCCAGGTTCGAGAGGCCGTCGCCGATCATGGTGTTGCGCCCCACCGTGCCGAAAGATGCAATCGGCTGCACGAAGGCCGCCGTGTTGAACCACTCCGAGGTGGATCGCTGGTTCGACGGCAGGTTGGGATCCACGGGCATTCCGCTGGAGTTTAAGACGTAATTGGGACGCACCAGGATGCCGCCGCTGCCGCCGCCGATGTTGATCGGGTCGCCCTTGTAATCGATGGTGTAGGGGAAACCGCTCTGCAATTGCAGGACGCCGGAAACCTGCCAGCCGCCCAGAACCGCCGCGCCCCAGCCCTGGCTCGCCATGCGCCGGCCGTGGCCGAACGGAAGATCGTAGACCCCGGTGGTCACCCAGCGGAACTTGGTGTCGAAGTAGGCCAGGCTGCGGTCGGCTGCCAGATCGAACGAATTCTGCGGAGGAGAGTTTTCGTCTCCGGTGATCCCGCCGTCATTGCGGTATTGAGGCGCATTCGAAATGGCCTTCGACCATGTAAACGAGCTGAGCAGCGAAAAGCCCTTCGCGAAGCGCCGCTCGGCCCGCAGGCTCAGAGCATGATAGTTGCTGTGCGCCGAATGCGGAAAGTAGTTGATGGTGGTCACCGGCACGGTGGTGTTGCTTATGGGGAACGCGGAGGCCGCCTGCACCGCGGGCGCCAGCGTCAGCCCGTAGAACGGCCGCTTCACCGCGGTCCCCGGCATGGAATTGTTGACCTGCACGTTTTGCTCCATGTGCACACCGCTGGTGCCCAGGTAACCGATCTCCACCACGGTCTGCGGGGCGATGGAACGCTGGATGTTGAAGCTCCACTGCGGCGAGTAGGGCGTCCCCTGGTGCGGATCGAGCGCCGCCGCCTGGATGGCCTGGCTCCCCACGATGGCCGACGTGAAGACGTTCAGGCTGGGGTTCTGCGGCACGTAAGCGTTGAAGGTCAGGGTTTGCGCGTAGGTGGTGGGCAGCGTCTGCGCCAGCTTGAGCAGCGTGTTGGCGTCCTGCGTGCCGTAGTAGACACCGCCGCCCGCGCGAATCACGGTCTTCGAATCGAGCGACCACGCCAGCCCCACGCGGGGGCTGAAATTGTGCCACTCGGTGTAGGCGCAGCCTTGCGGATAGCCATCTTTCCCGCACACGAACAGCTTGGGACTGTAGATGCCCTGCAATCCGGCTGCGAAGATGGCGACCGGCGGAGGCGCCGTGCTGAAATCGATGCTGGACATCTGATTCCGCGTGTCGTACATGGGCGGAGAAACTTCGTAGCGCAGGCCGACGTTGGCGGTGAGCGAAGGCGTGAGGCGGATATCGTCTTGCGCGAAGCCGGCATAGTTCCGCTGGAGGCCATCCATGCGGTTCGGCCCCAGCGTGCGTGTGGCCGCCGAGGGAAGGCCCAGGAGCGCCGTCGCCAGCGAGTCGCCGCTATGGTCGCCGGCTTTGGGCGCGGCCGCGGTTGCATCGGTGTAGCCGCTGGTAAACGTCAGCGAACCCAGCGGATCGGCATATTCGAAGCGGACGTATTGCACGTTATCGAACTCACCGCCCAGCTTCAGGGAATGCCGCCCCATCTGCCACGCGAACACGTCCCAGATCTGGTAAATGTTATCGCGCGCCTGCGCGATGCCGCCCTGGCCGGTGGCGTTGTAAGGGCCCGCGCCGCCGAAATTCAGTGTCCCGATGAGAAAGTTCGGCAACTGCGTCGAAGCTCCGTTGACGTCGAAATTGAGCTCCGGCAGCCCGTATAAAAAGTTTAGCCGGCTGAAGCCCAACCGCAGATCGTTCACTTTCGAAGGCGAAACCACCTGTGTCAAGCCCACCGCCACGTTCTGCGGCGTGGCGTTATCCAGATTCGCGCGGTCGGGCAGGACCACCGGAATGGCCGCATTCTCGACGGCGCTCGAATAGCGCCCGAACAGCTTCAAATTGCCGCTGATCTGATAATCCAGCCGGCCGGAGTAATTATTGTTGTTCTGCGTCAGAACGTCCGTGGAATTGATGTAGAAGTTATTGGCCAGGTTGGGCAGGGGCAGAATATTCATCGCGGCCGAAACCGAGGGGTCGATGCGGTTCGCGGGGATGATGTTTCTGGGGAAGGGCGTGCGCAGGCCGCCGCTCAAGGTCGAAGTGGGATCGTAGACTACCGTGGTGGCGGCCTCTTCGCTGAAGTTGCCCTTGCGCTGAAGGGCGTCCGGCACGCCGATGGTGGTCAGATTGGCGGCTGCCTGCCGCACCCGCAGCCCTTCGTAACTGAAAAACGCGAACAGCCGGTTCTTGCGGACCGGACCGCCGATCAAGCCCCCAAACTGGTTGCGCTGAAACTTGGGCACGTCGCTCGACGTGGTGAGGTTGAAGGGGCGCGCGTCCAGGTGGTTGTTGCGCAGAAACTCCCAGGCCGAACCGTGCCAGTCGTTGGTGCCCGATAGCGTGAGCACGTTGACTTGTCCGCCGGAGGCCCTCCCGTATTCGGCGCTGTACTGCGCCACCTGCACCTGAAACTCGGAGATGGCGTCCACGATGGGCACGTAGGTGAGCGCGTTGTAATCGGGATCGGTGTCGATGACGCCGTCGAGCAGGTAGGCGGAATCGTTGGTGCGCGTACCCGCCACGCTGAGGCCGCCGATTTCGCCCTGCCGCAGGGCGTTCTGCTGCACCGCGATGCCGCCGCCGTTGGTGTTGGGCGAGAGCAGCGCCAGTTGCAGGAACTGGCGCCCGTTGAGAGGCAGCGCCCTCACCTTCTCCTGGCTCACCACGGTGCCCTCGGCGGCGCTCTCCGTCTCGAGCGGCGAAACGGTGGCCTCGACAGTGATCTGTTCCGTGGCCGCTCCTACCTCCAACGTCGCGTCGAACTGCGAGGCCTGCGCGACCTGCAAATGAATGTGCGCGTCCTCGAAAGTCTTGAACCCCGGCGCCGTTACGCGGATGGTGTAATCGTCCGGCTCCAGCAGATCGAGCCGGTATTCGCCGGCCCCCGACGCCACCGTCTCCCGCACCGCGCCCGTGGCATTGCGTGTGAGGTGGATTCCGGCGCCCGGTACCCCCAGGCCCGAGGGATCGATCACGCGCCCAACCAGGATGGCGGTTTCACTTTGCGCGAACGCGGAGACACCGATAGCGAGGAGTAGCAGAAGATGGCGCATAACCCGCCACTCTATCAATCGCCCGTTTCACGGGGATTACAGTTCCACTACGAATCGGTGATCCGTCCCGGCCTACTCGATTACCTGGACACGCGTCGCGATCTCTTCGCGCGGCACCAGCGCCGACCAGTAGGCCACGATCTCGCGCACCTGCGGGCGGCCGTCGCCGAAGCCCGTGGCGCCCGGCGGGCCGTTGAGCACCAGCGGGATCAGTTCGCGCGTGAAGCGATCGACCGCCGCGCGGTCCGCGCCGCGCACGCCGATGCGAAGCTGCACTTCGGGCGGATCGGGATTGGGCGGCGCGATGGCTCCGTGGCACGCGTTCACGCCGAAGAATTCGGTGTGGATGGCGTCGAACTCCAGCCCGAGATCCGCCAGCCGCTGCCGCACGATGCGGTCGGCGGCCTGCGCTTTTTCGAGCGCCTGCGGCCAGGAGTAGACCAGCGTCCCTATGGCCTTCCAGCCGTTCGCGTAGCTGATGGAAAGCTTCAGCGTGGGCGGGCGCGGGCCGCCGCGTATGCCGCTGACGCGCACGCGGTCCGGGCCGG
>CAYRWE010000079.1:0-19812 GCA_964427655.1 uncultured Solibacteraceae bacterium
ATGTGACGGAAGCCGCTGCCACCATCGACACTTCGACCGCGCAATTGCAGTCCGCTTTCGATTCTCGGACGGCCGTAGACATTCCCACCGCCGCGATGTCCAAGACGGTCGGCGGAGCGGCCATTTACAATCTCAGCCTGTTGGGCGCCGGCGTGGCATCCTCGGGCGGCGTCGGCCAGGGCACCGGTCCTTCGATCGCCGGGCAGCGCCCGGAGAACAATAGCTTCAACATTGATGGCGTCATGAACGACGCCCACTACAGCACTGGCCCGCAGGTCACCGTTCCGAACGATGCCGTGCAGGAGTTCAACCTGGTGCAGAACCAGTTCAGCGCCGAATTCGGCGGCGCCTCCGGCGGCGTGTTCAATACCATCGTGAAGACCGGCACCAACCAGATTCATGGTTCGCTGTATGAATACATGCAGAACCGCGACCTCAACTCGGTGGACCAAAGCGAAGTCCAGCAGGGCTTGCGTTCCAACCCGCGCTATGACAATAACCGCTTCGGCGGCACCATCGGCGGTCATATCATCAAGGACAAGTTGTTCTATTTTGGAAACTTCGAATATAACCCCCTAGGGCAAGCGGCCGCCCCGGCCCAGGCCGTTTACGCGCCGACCGCCGCCGGTATCTCACTGCTGAATGGCATGCCCGGCCTGAGCAAGACTAACCTGGGCGTTTTTGAAAAATATGTTCCAGTGGCCGGCACGGCCGATCCCACCAATCCCATCTCGGTGAACGGTGTGAACATTCCGAACGGTCCTCTTTCGTTCGCCTCGCCGAGCTACTTTAATACCGCCAATGTCGCGACCTCGGTAGACTGGAACATCAGCGCGAAAGATCAAGTTCGCGGCCGCTTTTTCTATAACCAAATTCGCGGTCTCGATACCGCGGCCGAACTGCCCGTGTTCTACGAGCCCGAGCCGACCACCAACAACAGCATCTCGCTTTCCGAGTTTCACAACTTCTCGGCCACCATGGAGAACGAGCTGCGCATTTCTTTCCTGCGCAACAACGCGATGACCGGCGCCGGCAATTTCCAGTTCCCGGGCCTGGACCAGTTCCCCAACCTGACCATTGACGAGTTGGACGGGCTGCAGATCGGCCCGGACCCGAATACCCCCTCAGGCCAGATCGAAAACGATGCCCAGTTGCAGGACAACGTCACCAAGACCTGGGGCCAGCACACCTTCAAGGCCGGCGTTAATATCACCGACATCGTCATGTCCGGGTACTTCATCCAGCGCGCCCGCGGCGACTACGATTACAGCACGCTGCAACAGTACCTGTTGGACTTGACTCCGGATTCACTCGGCGAGCGCAGCGCTGGCGAGCCGCCCGCGCCTTTCGGCTTCATCGAGTCCGCGGCCTACTTCCAGGACGATTGGCGTGTCAAACACAACCTCACTTTGAACCTCGGCCTACGGTACGAGTATGTGACCGTCCCGGTGGGTTCGCGCTACCAGGCGAATGACGCGATTGCCAGCGTCCCGGGCGTCGTCACCTTCGCCGATCCGAAGGCCACCAAGAACGACTGGTCGCCGCGCCTCGGTTTCGCCTATTCGCCCGGAAACTCAGGCGTGTGGTCGATTCGCGGTGGCGTGAGCCGCTCGTTCGCAAACAGCTATACCAACCTCAGCCAGAACGCGGCGCCGGCTTACTTCCAGACGACCGAGGATGTCGATCTGACCAGCAACGCTCCCTCCTTCCTGGCCAATGGCGGCCTCAAGCCCGTCACGCCGAATCTTGGAAACGCGGCGGACGCCCGCGCGGATACCGCTTCGTACACCTTCGACCAGACCCGCCCTTACGCGCTCAACGGAACCCTGGGCGTCCAGCGGCTCCTGGCCAAGGACTACACCATCGAGGCGCGCTACGTCTATACCAAGGGCGTGCATCTGTGGAACCAGACCCGCATGAACATCATCGCTCCGGTGACGGCCACTAACTATCTCCCGACCTACACCGCAATGCCGTCCGCGTCTACGCTGGCCGGTCTCAAGACCACGCTTGGCCAACTGGAATCGATTCCGAACAATACCTGGGCCCAGTACGGATTCGACGCCAACGTGGTCGGCTACCATCCGTGGGCGAACTCACGATACAACGGCCTGGCCGTCCAGATGAACAAACGCTATTCCAAGAACTTCCAGTACATCCTGGCCTACACCTGGAGCCACGCGTTCGACGACGCCACGGCCACGAACTTCTCGACCATTCTGAGCCCGCGGCGCGCGCAAGACTTCCAGAACCTGGCCGCGGAATGGGCTTCCTCGGCCCTGGATCGCCGCCAGCGCTTCACTTTTACGCCGATCTACGATTTCAGACCGTTCTCGCATAGCGGCTGGATGCTGAAGAACGTGGTCGGTAACTGGAACATTTCGGGTACCTACACGTTCCAATCGCCGGAGTATGCCACTGTGCAGAGCGGCGTCGATTCGAACCTCAACGGCGATTCCGCCGGTGACCGCGCTATCGTCAACCCCTCCGGCACTGCCGGGGTCGGTTCTGGCGTTACCGCCTACAATGCCGCCGGGCAGGTGGTCAGCGCCGGTAGCGCTGGTATCGTGGCCTACGTCGCCAACAACTCCAGCGCGCGCTACATCCAGACGCAGCTCGGCGCCCTGGCGAATGGCGGACGCAACACCATGCCGCTCGATCACACCAACAACTTCGACGCGTCACTGATGAAAAAGTTGAGCCTCAACGAGCGCATCGGCTTCTCGGTCGGCATTCAGCTCTTCAACGTGTTCAACCACTCACAGTTTGTGGGCGGCTACCTGTCCGACGTTTCTACTTTTACGACGAACGCGGTCAGCCGCAGCTTCCTGGAGCCGACCAGCCCGTTCTTCGGTCAGTATCAGGGATACTTCCCGAGCAACTCGCGGTCGGCGCAGCTCACAGCCCACATTACGTTCTAACCTGTTAGCCAAGGGGCCGGAAAGTCCGGCCCTTCGATGGTC
Source organism: uncultured Solibacteraceae bacterium (assembly GCA_964427655.1). Taxonomy (GTDB): domain Bacteria; phylum Acidobacteriota; class Terriglobia; order Bryobacterales; family Bryobacteraceae; genus CAVQNQ01. The sequence continues at coordinate 2,964 of CAYRWE010000079.1, forward strand.
TCAAAGCCGGCTCCTCACGGGGCCGGCTTTTTTATGTTCAGGGGTGCGGAACGGGGAAGTGCTTGGGGCGTTTTGAGGGTAGGCTAAAGCAGCAAATCCGCCAGCATGGCCCTTAAAGCCTGGCCGCGATGGCTGAGCGCGAACTTCTGATCGTCGGTAGCTTCCCCGAAGGTGCAGCCGAGGGCCGGAGACCAGAACAGCGGATCGTAGCCGAAACCGGCCGGGCCGCGCGGCTCCGCGATAATGAAGCCGTCCACCTTCCCGTGGTAGACGCGCCGGATGCGGCCGCCCTCGGCCAGCGCGATGACGCATACAAATCGCGCAGTAGGCTTCGCGACGCCGCGCAACTTCTCGAGCAGCAGCCGGTTGTTGGCCTCGTCGGTGGCGTGCGGGCCGGCAAAGCGCGCCGAGAAGACTCCCGGCGCTCCGCACAGGGCATCCACCTCGAGCCCCGAATCGTCCGCGAAGAGCAGCCCCGGAGCGCGAGGCGCGTAGTGCAGAGCCTTGATGACGGCGTTCTCCTCGAAGGTGGCGCCATCTTCCACGCACGGCGGGATCGCGCGGTAATTCGCCAGCAGCTCGATCTCCACCGGGTTTCCCCGCGCGGCCAGGCGAAACTCGCGCAGCTTGCCCGGATTGCCCGTGGCGCAGGCGAGGCGGATCAAAGCCGGACTGCCTTCTTCTGGAGTTCGATCAGGTGGGCGATGCCCACGCGCGCCAGCGAGATCAAGCCGGCCATCTGTTGGTCGTCGAAGGGGCGATGCTCAGCGGTGGCCTGGACTTCGACGAAGTGTCCGGCGCCGGTCATCACCACGTTCATGTCCACGTCGGCCTGGGAATCTTCGTCGTAGCACAGGTCCAGCAGGGCGGCGCCGCCCACCAGTCCCACGCTGGTGGCGGCCACGTAATCGCGCAGCGGCTGGCGCTTGAGCGCGCCGAAGCGGATGAGCTGGCCGATGGCCAGGGCCATGGCCACGAAGGCGCCGGTAATGGCGGCCGTGCGCGTGCCGCCATCGGCCTGCAAGACATCGCAATCGAGCGTGATGGTGCGCTCGCCGAGAGCCGCCTGATCGACCACCGATCGCAGAGAGCGGCCGATGAGCCGCTGGATTTCGTGCGTCCTTCCGGAGGCGCGCCCGCGGGTGACCTCGCGCGGCGTGCGCTTGGCGGTGGCGCGCGGCAGCATGGAATACTCGGCGGTCACCCAGCCCTTGCCGGTGTTGCGCAGAAACGGCGGGACGCCATCCTCCACGCTGGCGGTGCAAAGCACCTGCGTGTTGCCGGCTTTGATGAGGACCGATCCCTCCGCGGTCATGAGGTATCCCGGAACGATCTCGACGGGGCGCAGGCCGTCCGGCGGCCGGTTATCCGCTCGCATTTTTCATCACCCAAAAGAGAAAAAACATGACGAGGAAAATGCCGGCGATCACCAGGATCACACAGGGAAGCCCGCCCTGAGGCATGGGTCTCGACTTGGCCTTGCCCCTGGCCGGCTTGAACTTCGCCATAAGTGCGATGGTAACACCGCTGTTCGCGCATAAGTGCCACAATCGGAATGATGTCCCGCGCACACCCGATTCTCGCCGCGCTAGCCTTGGTGGCGGCCCTGGCCGGCTGCCAAAGGATCTCCGCGCCGGCGCCCGATCTGTTCCCACCCGCGATGGCCGGCGTTTGGCAGCGCACCGCCGCGGGCGAGACGCCGGTTTCCGAGGCGCCCGACCCGGTCCCGCGAACCGCCGTCGAGCGGCTGCTGACGGCTTCCTACCGGGGGCCCGGAAAGCTAGAGGCGCGTGCCTACGAGCTGTCGACGCCCTCGGTGGGCCTGGTGCTGGCGCAGCGCTGGCGGCCCTCGGCCGATACGGTCTATTTCAATCGCGGCCGCTACTTCGTGGTGGTGAAGTGGCAGGAGGCCGACCGCGCCGCGCTGCAGGCCTTTCTGCGGGAACTGGAGCAGCGGATCGCGCCATTGGAGGGCAAGACCGATGCTGCGCGCTGAACGGTGGGGCACGCTCTAGCTTGCCCAGCTTATAATTGTAGACACACCATGTCTTCCGCCTTAGCCGCGGTTACGCCCGAGGTGCTGGCGCGCTATGAGACCGTGATCGGCCTCGAAGTGCACGTGCAGCTCTCCACCGCCACCAAGATTTTTTGCGGATGCCCCACCAGTTTCGGCGCGCCGCCCAATACCAATGTCTGCCCGGTCTGCCTGGGGCTGCCCGGCGCGCTGCCGGTGCTGAGCCGCGAGGCCGTGGAGCTGGCCATCCGGGCGAGCCTGGCGCTGAACTGCCGCATCCGCCCGCAATCGCGGTTCGCGAGAAAGAACTATTTCTACCCGGACCTGCCCAAGGGCTACCAGATCTCCATGTACGACGAGCCGCTGGCCGAGCGAGGCTTCGTGGATATCGTGCTGGAGGGCACCCCGAGGCACATCGGCGTGACGCGCGTCCACATGGAGGACGACGCGGGCAAGAACGTGCACGAGGGCTTCCGGGATTCGGATCGCTATTCCTATGTGGACCTCAATCGCAGCGGAACGCCGCTGATCGAGATCGTCAGCGAGCCGGATATGCGCAGCTCCTCGGAGGCCTATGCCTATCTGACCGAGATCAAGCAGGTGCTGCAATTCGTGGAGGTCTCGACCTGCGATATGGAGAAGGGCCACCTGCGCTGCGACGCCAATGTTTCGGTGCGCTTGCACGGCGCTGAGAAGCTGGGCACGAAGGTGGAGGTGAAGAACCTCAACTCCTTCCGCTTCCTCAAGGAGGCGCTGGATTACGAGGTGGTGCGGCAGATCGGGGTGGTCGAGAGCGGCGGCCAGGTGAAGCAGGAAACGCGCCTTTACGATCCGGAGATGGGCGAAACGGCCGGCATGCGGAGCAAGGAAGAGGCTCACGATTATCGCTATTTCCCGGAGCCGGACCTGGTGCCGCTGAGGGTGGGCGACGCGTGGCTGGCGCGGATTCGGGAGTCCATGCCGGAGCTGCCGGCGCACAACCGCGAGCGCTTCACGCTGGAGTTCGGGCTGCGCGATTACGACGCCGAAGTCCTCACGCAGACGCGCGCCGTGAGCGAATATTTCGAGACCGCCGCGCGGGTTTCGGGCGACCCCAAGACGGCCGCCAACTGGGTGATGGGCGACCTTATGGGGCTGCTCAAATCCGAAGAGAAAGACATTTCCGAATCGCCGGTTTCCGCCGAGCACCTGGGCGAACTGGTGAAGCTGATCGCGGGCGGAGAACTCTCCGGCAAGCTGGCTAAACAGATCTTTCCGAAAATGTTTTCGACGGGCGAGGGCCCCGCGGCTATCGTAGAGCGCGAGGGTCTGAAGCAGATCGGCGACACCGCGGCCCTCGGGAAGATCGTCGCGGATGTGATCGCGGCCAACCCCAAGCAGGTGGAGCAGTACCGCGGCGGCAAGGCCACGGTCTTGAACTTCCTGGTGGGACAGGCGATGCGGGCCACGCGCGGGCAGGCCGACGTGGCCCTGGTAACCGAACTGTTGAAGCAGAAGCTGGGGTGACACATGTTGAAGGTTGGGGAGCGTGCGCCGGATATCCAACTGCGCACCGACACGGGCGAGCCGTTCCGGCTTGCGGATCTGAAGGGCCGGCGCGTGGTGCTGTACTTCTATCCGCGCGCCAATACGCCGGGCTGCACCGTGGAGGCCTGCGAATTCCGCGATAACCTCGCGGCTTTCGCGTCCAAAGACGCCGTGGTGGTGGGCGTTTCGCCGGATAAGCCCGGCGCGCAGGCCAAATTCAAGGAGAAGTTCGCCCTGCCGTTCACGCTGCTGGCCGATGAGGAGAAGGCCGCCGCACAGGCGTACGGCGTGTGGCAGGAGAAGAGCATGTACGGCAAGAAGACGATGGGGATTGTGCGCAGCACCTTCGTCATCGCGCCGGACGGAACCATAGAGAAGATCTATTCCAAGGTGACGGCCAAAGGCCACGCGGGCGAGGTGCTGGCGGCATTGTAGCCGCGCGCGCTCGTCGATTATGGCGGGTAGAAATCCAGCGCGCCGTGAAAAGGCCACGCGGGCGGAATCCGCGGCGGCCGATCAGTTGCCGGAGGGCGGATTGCCCCGGTTCGACGCGCTGGTTCACGAGCGGCTGCGGCTGGGCATCCTCGGCGCGCTTTCCGCGACTGAGTCGCTGACCTTCAGCGAGCTGAAGAAACGGCTCGAGACCACCGACGGCAACCTCAGCGTGCACGCCCGCAAGCTGGAGGAAGCCGGCTACATTTCCTGCGCCAAGTCGTTTCAGGGCCGCGTGCCCAGAACGGAATACCGGATGACCGCGGCCGGCCGGCGCGCCCTGGAGAATTATATCGATCGCATGGAAGCGCTCATTCAGGCCCTGCGCGAAAAGTAAGACTAGCTCCCCGCAACTTGCGAACTGCGCGACAGACATTCTTTGTGAGCCGCTTAGTTCTGGTGAACGCCGGATTTATTACCGCATTTATTAGTAAGCGGTAAAGTCCCGAGGGAGACTTCCCGATTGTGATTTCTGCCCCAGGGGGGTAACATCTCTCGCGGAGGTTGATCATGAGACGTTACAGGTTTGCACCCCGATTCGCGTTCCTTAGCGGATTCGCGCGCTCCGAGGCGATGCGGTTGCTCGCGGCGAGCGTGGTCTTGCTGGCGGCAGTTTACTGCGTGCCGCACGTCCGAGCGCAGGGGCCAAGTTGCTACGCGGAATGCAGCGATCTCCTGACATCTGAGCGGACTGGTTGCACAAACGATTACAACTCCTGCACGAGCGACTGCCAAAACAGCTATAGCTCGTGCGTATTGGACTGTAATCCGAACGACAATCTCTGTCCAGGGCAGTGCCAGACCGATCTGACCAGCTGTAAAGCCGGGTGTACCTCGGACCGGAACGACTGCTACGACCAAGCAGAACAAGACTACCTCTGCTGCACCTATGCGTGCGTGGGAGACTTCTGCCAAGGCCCCCGACGGTGAGTTGTTCTGCGAGTGGGGACGCGCCTCATCCGTGCGGCTCCCTTGTAAATTGACAGGTAACGGTTCCTTGGCATGCTAGAGAAAATTGCCCACTGTGCAGTGATTGCAGTGTGCTGCCTTGTCGCCTTCGAGGCAGTTCGGCTTCCATCCTCATCGTCGTCGAACGGAGAAGAGAGCCGGCAACTGGTGGGGACCACACTCTCCATACCGGGAGCTCGCTGGAACACGCCGGCTGCCCACAACCTGGTCGTGGCAGTGTCGTCGCGTTGTAAATATTGCCGGCAGAGCGCCCCCTTTTACCGGAGCCTGAGCCAGCTCCATTTAGTTCAGCCGGAACGGTTTCAGTTCATCGTGGTTTCCGGCGATAAGCCAGAAGAGCTGTCACAATTCCTGAGCACCAATGCGATTGCCCCCGACCAGGCGGTAACTGCGTCGCTAAAGGGCCTTGGGATACGGTCCACCCCCACAATAGTCGTCGCCGATAGTCGTGGCCGAGTACAATCGAGTTTCATCGGATCCCTCTCTTCCGAGCAAGAGCGATCGCTAATGGCGCTGCTAGATGTCGCGCACCACTGAATTGGAGAAGTTCTTTCGCATTCCCGGGGAGGAGGCGGGCCGCCTTCTTGTGTTCGTGGCGCTGGTCGCGTTTCGTGCGGCGGCGCAAGGGCCACCCACGGACGAACCGGGCCTGGTGCTGCGCTTCAATGTGGACTTGGTTCAGGTGGACGCCGTTGTCACCGATAGCAGCGGCGCCCACGTCTCCGGCCTTCGGGTTGGCGACTTCGAGGTGCTGCAGGACGGGAAACCGCGAAAGATCACTCACTTTTTTTGTATCGGTGGCGGCCAGCCCGCGCCGCCGCCGGGGACGGCTAATCCGGCACGCGAAGAGGTCCGACAGACAGTGGTGCTGCTGCTGGACGATTATCACATCGATCCGGGCAACTTCGGACTTCTCAGGAACGCGGTTCTGCGGCTCGTCAACGAGGAGGTGCAGCCAGGAGTCCTGGTGTCGATCGTCCGCACCACTGGGGGTTCGGGAGCGCTCCAACAGTTCACCTCTGACCGCGAATTTCTGCGCATGGCGGTAGAGCGGATGCTGTGGCGACCGCCCATCGCTTCATCTCACGACCTGTTGATTCCTGAGTTGGGCCGCATTCTGCGGGCATTGGGCGCATTTCCAGGCAGGAAATGCGTGATCCTGATCAGCCCTGGACGAAGCCTGACCTGGCTGCGAGGGTCCATGGAATTCCTGAAGGCGATCGAGCACGCCGCCAACCAGGCTTCGGTCACTATTCAGACAATAGATGTGCGCGGCCTGGCGAGCCTGGCTCTAACCGCCGCGGATAACCCCGATTTCGGAACGCTGATTGGGCACCCGGATCGAATCATGATGAAACGGTCGCGGGATTACCTGAGCAGCCAGGATGTTCTCTCAACGATTGCCTCGATGACCGGTGGACTGTTTCTGCACGAGCGCAACGACCTGTTGGATGCAATGCGGGATGCCGTGGCAGACTCCTCAGGCTACTACCTGCTGGGATGGTATCCCGGAGAGAAGGTCTTCGAGGAAAGGCCCGGCCCGCCGGACTATCACCGGATCGCCATTAAGGTGCGCAGGAAGGGTCTCAGAGTGCGAACCCGGCAGGGCTTTTACACGGGCCCGCCCATGATCGATCAGCCTGGAACCATTGCCCCGCGGCGGCCGGTGCCCGGAGCGGAGGCACGCGAGACGCTGCTTTCGCCGTTTAGCGGCGGGATCGACGTGCGACTGACGGCCTCGCCGGGCTACGACGAAGAGCGCGGCACTTATATAGAGTCGCTGCTGGAGGTGCGGCCCAAAGGTATCCTCTTCCAGAGCTTGAGTGATGGGTGCCAGGGCGCCAGCCTGGAGATCATCAGCGCGGCGGTGCCGTTGAGCCGCGGTGCCACTCCGGAAGACAAGCTCGAGGACGCCCGCAAAGAGATCCTCATTTGCGACCGGGCGGAAGAGGTACTCGCGCGCGGGATCGTGCTAGAAGCCCGCCGCTTCGTACCTCCCGGCGCTTACCAGGTGCGGTTCGCGGTGCGCAACGCCCAACCCACGGAGCAGCGCCCAGGCGCCAATTCCGGGTCGGCGGCGATCGGCTCGGCCAGCGAGGTGGTGGAGGTGCCGGACCCTCGCAAGGGCGAGATGGCGGTTTCCGGGCTGACGCTCTGGCAGGGAAGGGAACCTGTTCAGCCAACCTCGGGGATGGCGATTCGTGCGGTCGCGGATGGCGATCCGGCGGTTCGGAGATTCCACGCGGGCGAGCCGATCAGGTACCGCTACAGGGTGGCCGGGCAAAAGAGCGCCGCGCAGGTTCGCGTTCGGGTGCTTGCCGGGTCGGACGAGATCTACAACGGTCTGGCGGACGGCGTGTACAATCCGAATCCAGCGCTGGCGCCCGGCGATTACTGGTTCGGCGTGGTGGCGGCGGGAGCCAGGAGCGCGTCCGCGCAGCAGTGGATGGATTTCGAAGTGGTGCGGTAGTGTCGCGGATTCAGTACCGGCAACTCCTGGCCTCGGCTGAGAAGGCCGCAAGCAGCTCGGCGTCGGCCGCGAAAAAGTGGTCGGAGGGGCTCAGCATGTAGCGGCCGCCCTCGCCGGCCTCGCGGAAGCAGCGGCGCACCTCGGCGCGCGTAGTTTCGGGATCGCATTCGGTGAAGAAGTGCAGTTGATCGAAACCGCCGATCATCGAGGCCCGGCCGCCGATGCGCGCCTTGGCCCGCGCCAGATCCGCATCGCCGCCCATGCCGGCCGGTGTGAAGGTCTCGATGGCATCCGGACCCATGCCCACCAGCCGTTCGACGAGCGGCATGATCTTCCCGCAGATGTGATAGACGATGCGCTGGCCGGCGCGGTGGGCGGCCTCGATCAGCGGCGTATCGTAGGGCGCCACGAAGCGGTCGAAGAGGCGCGGAGAGATAACGCTGGCGGAAGCGTCTCCTCCGCCCAGCTCGAGCAGATCGTAGCGTGCGCCTTCGAGCGAGCGGATGAAGGCCAGCTTGCGGCGCTGCAGAATCTGCAACAGCTCGTCGACCCACGCGGGGTCGTCATGCGCGGCCAGAATCAGGGCTTCGGTGCCAAACAGGCAGGCGGCATCCTGCCAGCATCCCGGCTGGCCAAACACATCGAAGCAGCAGATGTGCCCGCGCACCAGGCCGCGCTCGCCAAATTCGGCGGCGGTTTGGTTGAGCGCATCGATATCGCAGCAGGGCGCGGTCATGTAGGACCCCAGCAGGGCGATGTCGCGCTTCTGCTTGATGAGCGGCTCGATGACCCAGGCGGTGTAGCCCGCGTCTTCGATGACCATGGTGAGCGTGCCGCCGGGCGTGACGAAACGGTAGCGCGTGAGCTTTCTTGCGCCCGTGCCGGCATCTTCCGCGTAGACCCGCCAGGCATCGCTCGACACTCTGCGGCTCTCCAGAAAGCCGGGGCGGCCTTGCAGAGGGTCCGGATAGTCGGGCGAGTTCGGGGCGGGCTTGTGGGGCACACTCCAGGTGATGGCGTCCAACTCGAACCGGTCGAAGAACTCCTGCTCGGATCTGCCAGCCAGGCACCGCTCCAGGAAATAGGGCATCACGTGATGCGTGGTCACCGGCAGGCGATCCGGCAGCTTTCCCGTGAGGGCCGCCAGCATGCGCTCTTTCGAAGTCACGACACCTCCTCACGGCACGCCGCGGCGGCTTCGGCGAGTGCCGCCACGTTGGCCATGGGAACACTGGGCAGCAGCGCCTCGTGGCTGGGACTCACAATGTAATCCGGACCGAGCAATTCGCGCACGCGGAGCACCTCGTCGCGGACCTGATCCGCGCTCCCGTGGGTCATGATCTGTTGCGTGTCGATGCCGCCCATGAAAGCGAGGCGGCCTTTGAAATCCCGGGCGAGCCGGATGGCTTCCATGTCGCGCGCCAGCGCCTGCAAGGGATGCAGGCAATCCACGCCGGCGTCGATCATGCGGCCCATCACCTTATGCACGGAGCCGCAGGAATGCAGGACCACCTGGTATCCGTGCCGCCGCGCCTGCTCCGCGAAGCGGCGCACCCAGGGGAAGACGAACTCCTCGAGATCGGCGGGGCTGCAAATGAGACCGCGCTGGCTGCCCAGGTCGTTGCCGAAAAAGAAGCCATCCATCAGATCGCCCGCGGCTTCGAAGAAGCGCTCGTTGGCGTCGTAGTAGAATTCGCAGACGCGGTCGGTGACGGCGTGCACCAGCCGCGGGTTCGAGTGCATCTTGAGGAAATACTCTTCCATGCCGAACAGGTCGGCCACGTTGTGGAAGTAGCACGTCCAGAAGCCGCTCAAACGGTAGACGTCGCCCGCCTCGCGCAGGTCGCGCAGGCAGGAGGCGAAGTTCAGGTACTCGAGTTTGGGCCAGGGAAAATTTGCGATATCGGAGGGTGCGGTGCAATCGGCCAGCGGTCCGACGCTGCCGTGTTTCTTGCGGTCCAGGCCGGCATCGAAGAGTTGGCGCCCTTCGGGGTCCTGGTAGGCGTCAGGGTAGAATTGCGGGCAGATCCAGCGCACATCATCGCCCAGGCGGCGCCGCAGCTCTTCTTCGGAGTGCGTCGCGAAATGCCGGTGCAGCAACGGCCAGGTATCCGGGTGCGGATTGCCCAGCCAGAAACCGCAGCGGCCGGCGTTCTTACGGGCTATGACGGCGCGGATCGTTTCGCGCCGGGATGCACCTGGTTGCATGTCGAGTCTCCGTCTTGCTGGCTTTATGGGCAAGCTAAAGCATGCCTCACCTGGGTGGGGCATGCTTTAGCTTGCCCAGACCCTATTGGGCCGTGGCAGCCACCTTGATCTTCTCGCCCGTCCAGGCTGTCTCAATCTCTTCCAGGGTCTTATTCTTCGTTTCCGGAATCCAGCGCCAGGTGATGAAGGCCTGCGCAATGGCCATGGTTGCCAGGAATCCGAACGTGACCGCCTTGCCGATCTGGTTGAACGCAAACGGGAAGAAAAGAACCACTACGGCGTTGGCCACCCACTGCGTCAGCACCGGAACCGCCATGGCGGTTCCGCGGATGTGGTTCGGGAAGATCTCCGAAACCAGCGTCCAGAAGACCGGGCCAATGCACGACGCGAAGAACGCCAGATAGCCGAGGATCAACACCAGCACGACAGTGCCCTGGAACCGGCCGGCCGTCACCGTCGCGGCGAGCAGAATCAGCGCCGTCGCCATGCCGAGCGATCCGACTATATAGAGCGGTCTGCGCCCGAAGCGGTCGATTACCCAGAACGACACCAGAGTGAACAGCAGATTATTGACTCCCACGATGAAGGTGGAGAAGAGGGCGGCGTCGAGCTTCCAGCCGGCCGAGCGGAGGATGGCGGGAGCGTAATCGATGATGGTGTTGACTCCGGAGACGTGCACCAGGATACCCAGGACGAAACCCGCCAGCACCGCGCGGCGGATTCCCGGCCGCAGGAGATCTTGCCAGGCGGAGTGTTTGTTCGCCAGACTGGCGCGAATCTCGATGGCCTCCGATTCGGCGCTCTCGCGGCCCGCGATGCGCTCCAGAATCGCCAGGCCCTCGCGCTCGCGGCCGGCCAGAAAGAGGTAGCGCGGGGTCTCCGGCGCACGCCGCAGCAGGATGAAGAACAGCACCGAGGGGACCACTCCGGTGATGAACATCCAGCGCCAGTTGGCCGCGCCAGCGTTGCGCATCAGGTAATTGATGCAATAGGAAATCAGGATGCCGACCACGATGGAGAGCTGATACAGCGTCCCCATGCGCCCCCTCAACGATGGCGGCGAAACCTCCGCCACATACATGGGCGAGAGAATGGACGCCCCGCCCACGGCCAGGCCGCCGATGAAGCGGGCCAGTACGAAAGTGGTGAAGTTCGGTGCCATGCCGGTGGCGATGGAAGTGGCGCAGAACAGCAACGCCACCCACAACAAAATGCTCCGGCGGCCATACCGGTTGGTCACGCGCCCGGCCACCGCCGAGCCGATCACGCAGCCGAACAGAAGGGAACTGAAAGCCCAGCCCAGGCTGAGGTCGTTCAGTTGAAAGCGCTGGACCAGAAACGGACCGGCGCCGGTGATGATGGCGATGTCGAAGCCGAAGAGCAATCCGCCCAACGCCGCCGTGGCCGCTAGAAACAACAAATAGCGGAGGTCGATTTTTGCCGGGGTCGCGCCCATGGAGACTCCATTGTATACGGATCTAACGGCGTGTCCAGGGCCATTTTCGAGTGCGGAACGCGAGGTCCCGGCCGGCTACACTCGCCCGCCGGGGCGGGAGGGCCAATCGTCTATCGGCCTGCCGCCACCGGAAGGCCGCGAGCCTTGCGCGGGAGGCATATCGGGGTCGGGTATGTTCCAAGGACCTGGCACCGGGGGATAGAGTTCCTCAAGCCCCTCCTTCAGTTCCACGCCCAGCCCCGGCTTATCGGGAAGCTGGAAGTAGCCGTCCTTCACTCCGAACCACTCCTTGAAGAGGCCTTCCTTCAGGGGATTGGGGGTCATATTCGATTCCAGCATGAAGCGGCTGGGGACGGCCGCCAGCAAATGGGCGTTGGCGATAGCCACCAGGTTATCCTGCCAGTTGTGCGGGCAGATCAGCTTGCCCCTGGTGTGGGCCATGCGCGCCTGGTACCAGCATTCGGTCAAACCGCCGTCGTCCGCGCCGGGCTGCACGATGTCATAGGCGCCGCTATCCATCCACTCCACTAACTGGGCGCGGTTGGGGACGGTTTCTCCGCCCGAAATCTTCACCGTGCGCAGAGCCTTCTTGATGGTCAGGTAATCGTCGATGATCTTGCGTGTGGGCTCTTCCCACCAGAGCACTTTGAGGTCTTCGAGGACCGGGGCGATCTCCAGGCACTGTTCCACCGACCAGCGTTGGTTGGATTCCTGGATCATGTCGAAATCCGGCCCGACGGCTTTCCGCATTGCGCGCAGGTAGGGGATGTAGTCTTTGATGGTCGCGTAGCGCTCGAAGGCTCCGCCGGGGCGGAACTTGAAGGCCGTATAACCCGCGGCCTTGTGGCGCAGCGCCTGTTTGATCAGGTCGTCGGGCCCGGGGAACTTGGAGCCTTTTCGCCAGGAGAACTCGCCGCCGCTGGCGTAGGCGCGTATGCGCGTCTGCGGCTCGCCGTCGGTCGCCAGCAGCTTGTAGAGCGGCAGCCCCTGAGCCTTGCCGATGATATCCCACAGGGCGACATCGACTCCCGCCCAGACCCCTCGTGCCCCGTGCTCGGCGATGCCGCCGGCGAGGTATTCCACGTCGAACGGGTTCTTGCCGACGAGAATCGGCTTGATCACCTTATCGAGATATTCCCCCATCGCCGCGGGACCGTTATAGCGGCTGCACGCACCTATGCCTTTGAGGCCGGCGTCGGTCGAGACCTGGACGATAGTCGATTCGGTTTTCCAGATGACGCTGTTGGTGGCGCCATCGGCCCACTCCTCCTCGGGCTTGAGCCGGTAAGCGAGGTTGATCAGCCTGAGATTGGTAATCTTGATCTTCTGGCGGGTGACGCCGTCCAGAGGAGAAATCCGGCCCTTCGGCAGCGCAGATCCGGCCCGCTGCTGAGCGGCGAGTGCGGGGATGCCGGCGGCGGCCGCGAGCGATTTCAGAAACAGCCTTCTCGAGGAACCAGCCATGACTCTCTCCTCAATTCGCGATGGCGGATGGAACCCATCGCGCGTATTTCGCCGAGCCGGCGCCCGCGCGTGGGTCCGAAATCCGGCCTCAGCAGAGGATACATCGGCGCGATTTTCGAGTCAAATGGGTGAAGCTACTTCGTGCCGCCAAGCCTTGCCACGCGCTCCCAAAGCTCGCGTGCTTCGGCGACGGAGCCAACCACCACGTTCACGGACAGTCCCTCGCGCGGCAGGCGCGTGAAAACGAACTCCACGTCCGCCCGGGTCAGGTCGCCCCAGATGATCAGCGGCTTGCGCTCCAGCACCGTCCGGTAGTGCGCCTCCAGGGCTTCGGCGGAGGGCCCGTGGTTATCGATATGCAGCTCGATCGCCGCCAGCTTGGTCTCAACCAACTGCCGCGAGGGAATCAGACGCGTGGGATGCAGATGCATGACCACATGGTCGAAAGCCGCGGCAATCCGGCAATCGGCCGGGTAGATGAACTCCTCGTAGAGCGCCGGGGAGAGCAACGCCGAGGCGTCTTCCTGAAGCCAGATCATCTGGCCGGGACACCACAAGCCGTAAGAGAATGATCCCGTGCCGCCGTGAAACGATGGCAGGTGGTCCAGCAGGCACCGGCCGAACGCGATCCAGTACTCCGTCAATTGCGCCACTACAGCGTGCACTTCCTGGGGGTCGTCATACATCCGCAGGACGAAATCCTCGGAGCCGTAAAGCGCCGAAAGCAGATCCGCGATGCCGCGCATGAGCGTGACGCCCACCGGGTAGCGCCCCGCGCTGCGTGCCTCCAGTGAGGGTACGAATTCCAGCATCTTGGCCACCCAGGGATTCTCGGCCGAGAACCGCGGGACCTTCGGATTTTGCGCAAACTCCGCGGGAGGTATCGAGCGCGTGGAGCCTGCCGTGTGGTCTGCCTCCACACCGCAGCCGAGCGAGCCCTCGATCCATGGCAGACCCAAAAACGGTGCGGCTGAGAAGATGTAGTCGCCGCCGGCTTCTTCGTGTTCCCGGAAAAGCCTGTCGGTGTCGTTCAGATAGTCCGCGACAACCACGTCTTCCGGCGTCACGGCTCCTTGGGGCAGGCGCCGGCTGCCGTCAGGATAGCGGTGCAGAGGATAGTAGGACCCCAGGGTGAAGCCGAGCAGCGGCCGGTCGTTTTTGCGATCGAGCCATCGCGTCAAGCGCTCCAGCCGTTCACTAAGAGGGATATACACAATATGTAGCGTACACCCGGCTACTTATTGTAAGTTTTGCTAAATCCGTTCCGTTCGTTAGTTACTGTAAAAGTACCGTTCGATTCGGCGGAGATCTTGATCGCCTTGAGACCGTCGGTACCCTGGAGGTTGGCGAGGAAATCGTCGGGCGGGTTGCGATCCTTTCCGGCGTTCTCCGAATAGTGGATCTGCCAGATGTCCACCAGACCGGGCGCGGCCTTCAGGAGAGGCCAGGTCTCCGCATCCGCTCCCTTTCGCTCGCCGTTCCCTTCGACGATTACCGGCGCGTGCAGCGCTCCCAGCATGGCCGTTGCAACTCCCTTGAATTGCCCGTGGACATTGAGATGATATACATCCACGGTGCCGATCAGGTTATTCGGGCAGACCAGGTCGTGGCTGTAGTGGGCTTCCAGATCCGCCGGGTCGAACATGCGGAACTTGCCGAATGTGTACAGCAGGGCGATGGATTGATCGTCTTCGATATCGCCGGCGCGCAGATCCGGCTGCGTGGCGGCCGCGCATAGAGGATTCGCGGCTCCGGCTCCGGCGACCGGTTTCGGAATCGGCTCGCCGCCCGCCGAGATGACCTGCACGTCGACTCCCTTTATCGGAATCCGGTCGCCGGGTTTGAGGACCGTATGGCCGATCTTCTCGCGAACCGCGGCGTAGGCCGCGAATCGCGCCTTGGCGGACTCCACGCCCTTCGCCGCGCGCGGATCGCTCGTCTCGGGGAAGCGGATATCGCCGTGATCGAAAATGTGGCCCACCGGGAACTTGGAGACGAACTGCGTTGCGTCGCCAATGTGGTCGATATCGAAATGCGAGATCACCAGGTTATCGATCCGCTTGACCCCGGCGGCTCTGATGGACTCGATAATATGGTCCGCGGATGCGGCCCGGCCGCCGAACTCGGGCCAGCCGAGATCCACCAGCATGGTCTGGCCGGAGGGAGAGACGGTCAAAACGCATTTTCCGCCTTCCACATCGATGGTGTAGATCTCGAGGTCTTTCGCGGCCGGCAACGGTCCCGCCAGAACCGCCAGATACGCCACGCAAAGACACGCTGCGCATCGAATGGCGCGCATGGAGAATTTCGCGATTGAGAGTTCCATTTCCAGGAACCAGTATACAGAATCGCTTTATCGGCAAGGCGCCTTATCCGCGCGGCGCCGTCCGGAAGGAACCCGCGCCGCGGCTGGCAGAAGGGCTATTTTCCCATTTTGCCTATTTCGCCTTGACACCCATAAAATAGAGGCAACCGATTATGCGATTCAAATTGGCGGCAATCCTGGTAGTGCTGGCGGCTACGGCGTGGGGCGAACGCCCCGTACGGCTGCCTTCGCGCGGAACGCGCGGCGCGGTGGCGGGCGGAACCGAGTACGCCACTGAGGCGGGCATGCGCATGTACCACAGCGGCGGTAACGCGGTGGATGCGGGCATCGCGACCATGCTGGCGGCTTCCGTCACCGAGTTCTCGCACTTCGGCCTGGGCGGAGAAGCGCCCATCCTGGTGCGCACGCGGGAAGGCAAGGTCTACGCCATCGCGGGTGTGGGGACCATGCCCAAACTGGCCACGGCGGAGTTCTTCCGGAACCACAAGCTGAAGCCGGATGAGTTCGTCGATCCTCCCGAAGCCGGCGGGCTGAAGGAATGGGTGCCGGTTGCTGGGATCCTTTCCGCGCTGGTGCCAGGCATGGTGGAGGCCGCTCTGGTGACCCTGCGCGAGTTCGGCACGAAGTCCTTCGCCGAGGCCGTGGAGCCGGCTATCGAACTGGCCGGTGGCTTCCCCATCGACGAGGTGCGCTCCGCGAGCATCCAGCGCAGCCTGCGATTCCTCGAAGCGTGGCCGTCTTCGCGGCGCGTCTTCCTGCCCAACGGGCGCGTGCCGAAGCCTGGCGAGATCTTCCGCCAGCCGGATCTCGAACGCACCCTGCGCTCGATGGTCGAGGTGGAGAAGAAGGCGCTCGCCGGCGGCGCCAGCCGCGCGCAGGCCATCGACGCGGTGCGCGACTACTTCTATCGCGGCGAGATTGCCCACCGCATCGGCGAGTTCTCCAAACAGCAAGACGGCCTGCTGCGCTACGAGGACATGGCCGGGTTCCGCTTGCAGCCGGAAGAGCCGGTCTCCACCACGTTCCACGGCTACACGGTTTACAAGCCGGGTTTCTGGAGCCAGGGGCCTTCCATGATCGAGGCGCTCAACATTCTCGAGGGCTTCAATTTGGCCGAGCTGAAGCAGAACTCGGCGAGCTATATTCATACCCTGGCCGAAGCGCTCAAGCTGGCCTACGCGGATCGCGACACCTATTACGGCGACCCCAAGTTCGTGCGCATTCCCGCGCGCCTGCTCTCGAAGGAATATGGGGCCGAGCGGCGAACGCTTATCGGCCCGGAAGCTTCGCTCGAATTCCGCCCGGGCAACGTGGAGCCGGATGCGCCGCGGCATCCTTCCCTGGCGCAAATGGCGCACCACAGCTTCGACGACGCCCTGCTGGCCAAGGACACCACCTGCGTGGACGCCGTAGACAAGGATGGCGTGGCGATTTCGATCACGCCCTCCGGCTCGTGGATGCCTTCGGTGATCGCCGGCGACACCGGCATTCCGCTTACCGAACGCGCGCAGAGCTTCCTTCTGATTCCGGGCCATCCCAACGAACTGGCTGGCGGCAAGCGCCCGCGCGTCACTCTCAGCCCCACCCTGGTGGTGAACCCGGACCGCACGGTGATCGCGCTTTCCACCCCCGGCGGCGATCAGCAGGATCAGGCCCTGCTCCAGGTGCTCTTCGATGCCATCCTGTTCGGCCGCGACGCGGAGCAAGCCGTCGAGACTCCGCGCTTCCAATCCGAGCACCTGGTTTCGAGCTTCGATAACCACGAGATGCATCCCGGACTGCTGCTGCTCGATGAGCGCATCCTGCCCGCCGTGGCCGACGAACTGCGCAAGCGGCGGCACGTGGTGGAGATGCGCACGCGCTACGAGAGCGGCTCGGCGCCGGTGATGATCCGGCTGCATCCGGACGGGATGATCGAGGCCG
>CAYRWE010000080.1:0-19753 GCA_964427655.1 uncultured Solibacteraceae bacterium
TGATGTATTTTTACTCCGGCCCGCCGATGCATCTTTGCTCCGGCGTTGACACCC
This sequence comes from uncultured Solibacteraceae bacterium, assembly GCA_964427655.1. Taxonomy (GTDB): domain Bacteria; phylum Acidobacteriota; class Terriglobia; order Bryobacterales; family Bryobacteraceae; genus CAVQNQ01. Next base: position 55 of record CAYRWE010000080.1, read on the forward strand.
ATGAACCTGAAAACCGTGCTTCGCCAGATCAAGACCGATGGTGCTAACGTCCATCTCGGGTGGCTCCTTCGCTCGTGGATCGCCTCGACAGCGTCCACACCTTGGCACTCAGATGCCGTCAGCGGGAGCCATCCACATCATCTGTTTTGGGTCGGAACACGACCTACGAGGATCGGTGCCGGCATGTACCATCTGTCTGATTTTAAACACTATGCCTGTCTTGAGTGCCTCCAGGCCACCGCACAGTCGGCGTTCAGATCGATCTAGCCGGCGCTTCCTGCCGGGCTTACATATCCCAGCGGCGCCGGTGTGGTGGGGGATCGCCAGGAGCCCAAATCGGGATTTCCCGCACCCCCTTGTAAACTGACCGGCGCCACCGTCCCTCCATTCAACCGACCTTACAGCGTGTGCGTGCCGCCTGCGCGCACCGCCGCCATGATAGCGAGCGCACGCCGGTGCCGCTCTGCCCACCCCGCATCCCGCGACCGTGTGCGCAGTAAGTCCGGCATCTGTTCCAGCGCACGCACCAGTGGCGGGTCGATCCAGTCGCGCTTACCTGGCGCCGCTCCGCCGAGCACCTGCACGCCCGAAGCGTGCGGCGTGATGCGCACCACCTCGCACGAACCGATCGCCTCGATTTCCAGTTCCCCCTGTTCCGGCACGGGTAGGGTGGGCGGCAGGCAGCGCGACGCTTCCAGCGTGACGATCGGTCCGTTGGCGAAGCGCAGCAGCACGACGGCGCTGTCAGCCATGGGTCCGTTCCCGAACACCGCCCCGCAGGTCGCGTGCACGCGCACCACCGGCGAGAGCACCGCCTCGAGCACGATGTCGAGCAGCGGCCAGAGCAGGTCGTCGCGCACATCCCTCGCACCGGCGGCGCGACGGTGCCGCGCGCAGGCCCACAGCGAGTGCACGGTGCCGAGCCTCCCGTCGCGCACGGCCAGCAGCAGCAGTTCTCCTGCTTGGGTGTCGCCGAGGCCTCCGCTCGGACGCAATATGCCACCGGCCGCTTCGGCACGTTCGATGTCGGCGAGCACCTCGGCGTCCTCCGTCACCGGGAAGGGGCAGAGCACGAACTTGCCGTTCGCCAACGCCGCCTGCACCGGCGCCGCGCGACCGGGCTGGTCGGCGAGCACCAGCACGACGGTGAGTGCCGGGTCCTCTGCCAGCGCGCGCCAGTCTGCTACGAAGGACGCCCCGGCGGCAGCCGCGAGGTCTGCGGCCCCGTCGCCCGGCGAGGCCGGTGCCCAGGCGGCTAGGGTCGCGCCGGTCACCGGGGCAGCATGGCGCACAAGTTGTAGGGCACCCGGGCCCGCCCCGATCACGCCGACCGCCGCTGGCGCGTTCACGCGACTGCTCCCGGCACTGCCGCGTTCCCGAGTACGACTTCCCGTCCGGTGCGGGCGGACTTGATCAGCGCGAGCGTGACGGCCAAGGCGGCGCGCGCCTCGGTCGGCGGCATGCACACGTCCCGCCCACCGCGTATCGCGCCGACGAATTCGGCAAGTTGGCGCGTGTAGGCGGTGACGTTGTGCAGGAATAGGTCATAAGTACCGGGGAAATGCACGCCATTGGCATCGTACGTCGTCGTCTCGACCAGTTCGTGGTCGCGCGCGCGGATGACTCCTTCGGTCCCGTACAGCTCGAGCTGATGATAAGCGGGATAGGACGCCGGCGGATGATAGCTGATTTCACTGCCGCCGATCGCGCCGCCCGCAAATCGCAGGACGAAGCTGACGAGGTCTGGCACGCCGATATTGCCCTCGGCAGTAACGGCCTGCTCGGCATAGGCGCTAACCGGCTCGGTACCAGCGAACCAGCGCAGCAGATCCACCTCGTGGATGCCGTGGGACAGCGTCACGCCCATGCCAACCGCGGGGTCGCCTGTCCAGTGGGCAGGCGTCCAGCGTGTGCCGGCCTGGCCCATGCGCGCCATGTGCGTGCTGGTTCGCCGCTCGTTCTCGCGCAGCAGCCGCACCGCGCCGATGGCACCCTCGTCGAGGGCGCGGCGCACCTCCATGTAGCGCCGGGTAAAGCGGCGGCTGTGGCCGATCAGCAGCACCACGCCGGCACGGCGGCAGGCCGCGAGCATGCAGTCGGCCTCGGCCAGCGAGCGGCACATCGGCTTCTCGCACAGCACGTGCTTGGCCGTCGCGGCGGCAGCGACGACCTGTTCCTCGTGCACGAACTCTGGGGTTGCGATCACCACCGCGGTTATGTCGCGCCGCTCCACCAGCCGGCGCCAGTCGGCATACGCGTCGGCGCCCCAGGGCGCGGCGGCGGCCTCGGCGGCGGCAAGACTCGTATCGGCCGTGGCGACCAGGCGCACGCGATCGGCGAGGCGCGCCATTGCCGGCAGATGCGCCGAACGGGCAATATTGCCGCAGCCGATGAGACCGAGCGCAAGCCGTACCATGGTCATGACCTCACGGTTCCAGCCAGATGTCCTCGATGCCGTAGAACATCTGCAACGGGTTCAGTACGTAGCCCTTCACGTTCTTCCGCGCGGCGTGTACCTGGGTGGTCGAGTTGATGAACAGCCACGGGGCATCCTCCATGATCCGCGCCTGTGCTTCGCGATAGATGGCGGCGCGCTGATCGCGGTCGGTCGCGGCCACGGCGTCGGCGATCAGCTTGTCGACCGTGGGGTCGGCGTAGTGCGTCCAGTTGTGCATCGGTACTGCGCGGCCGCCGAACAGTTCGCCGACAAAGTTGTCGGGGTCGCCGTTCGTGGTGGTCCAGCCCTCCATAACCCAGCCCTGGTAGGTATTGGCGCGCACGGTGGAAAGGTAGGCCCCGACTTCCATTTGCCGTACGGAGACATCGACGCCGATCTTCTTCAGGTAGCCCTGGATTGCCACTGCCAGCGCCGGTCCGACTGGGTTGTAGCCGCGCGCCGAGTTGTAGGTGAGCAATTCGACCTTGAGGTCCTTCACGCCCGCCTCGGTCAGCAGCGCTTTCGCCTTCTCCGGATCGTATGGGTAGCCAGGAAGTGTCGGGTCGAACGACCACATGCCGTTGGGCACTGGCGAGGTCATCGTGAGTGCGAGGCCCTGGTAAAGGCCCTTGTTCAGCGCCTCCTTGTCGATCGCATAGTTCATCGCCTGCCGCACCCGCCTGTCGTTGAACGGCGGCACGTTGGTGGGCAGCGCCACCCCGCTGACCGTCATGCCGGGCTGCGTCAGCAGCATGAGATTCGGGTCGGCACGAATGGCGGGAACACTTTGCGAGCTGAGATCGCAAAGAATCTGAATCTCGTCCCGCTTCAGCGCCAGCACCGCCGCCTGAGGTTCCGGATACTCCTTGAACACCAGGTGGTCCACCTTGGGCCGGCCGTGCCAGTACTCCGGGTTGGCATCGAGGATCACCTGATCGCGGGCACGATGCTCGCGGAAGATGAACGGACCGGAGCCGACGGGATGGTTGCGATAGTCGCTGCCCCACTTCGCCGCCGCTGCGGGGCTGACGAGCCCGTTGCCCTCCATGGCGATGCTGTTGAGGAACGGTGCAACCGGACTCTTGAAGGTGAACTCGAAGGCGTCGTCACCGATGGCGCGGTAGCCGATCAGGCCCTCGTAGGTGTCATTGATGTGCCCTTCTACGGTGCCGGTGTTGTAGATGTACTGCGGGTTGTTCTTGTTCAGCAGGCGGTCGATATTCCAGAACACCGCTTGCGCATCGAGCTTCGTGCCGTCGTGGAAGCGGACATCGTGGCGCAGATGGAAGGTGTAGGTGCGCCCGTCCGGGGAGATCTCCCACCGCTCCGCCACGCCCGGCGCCGGTGCAGCCGTGCCGGATTCGTAGCGGATCAGGCTGTCGTAGATCACGCCCATAACGAAGTTCGCGGTGGTGTTGGCCACCGCTTCCGGATCGAACCCCGTCGGGTCGGCAGCCAGGCCAATGACCAGCGTGGTGTCTGCGCGGGCCGGCACCGAGGGTGGCGTTATCCCGGCCAACGACAACAGCGTGAGGCCCGTCAGCAATACAGAGCGATTAAACATGATCCGGTATCCTCTCTTGGCCAATGGCGCATTGCACCGGGTATTTGAACGCTGACCGCTCGCCCTTCCGACGTCAAGGGTATACACAGGTTTTTTCGAGACTTGCAGCGTCGGCAACGCCAGCCTAGTCTCCAAATCACGCCCGCCTACAGACCGTTGTGCCAATCGAATTTGGAGTGCAGTCATGGCCCGGCTTCCCGATGTCGATCCCACCACCAATCCCGACATTGCCGACGCGTTCGCCCGCACCGAGGCAAGCCGGGGGTTTGTTTCCAACCTGCTGCGCGTGATTGCGCACTCGCCGGCTGGCTTGCGGGCGCATGCCGCATACGGCCACCAGATGCGTTTCGAAGTCGACCTGACAGAATGGCAGCGCGAGCTGACGATCTGCGCCACCGTGCGCGCCGTGCCTTATGCCTGGGTGCACCACGGCAACCTGCTTCGCCAGCTCGGCATGAGCGACGCGCAGATGGACGCCCTGCACGCCGGTCGCGTGCCGCCGGGCCTGTCGGAAGCCGACTCCGCGCTCTGCACCTTCATTTTTGCCTTCGCGGCAGTGCGTGGCGTGAGCCAGCCCGTGCTCGACGCATTGCGCAAGCATTTCCGCGACAACCAGATCATCGACATGGCGCTGCTCAGCGCGTACTTCCTGGGCGGCGCCGGCATCATCACCGCCTTCGAGCCGGAGATCGAGACACCGGACCGCCTGCAGCTCGAACTGGACTGGCAACGCAAGCGGCTGCAAGGTTAGCATCGCGCGCGCCGCCTGGCGATCGGAAGGACACTCGCATGCAGATTCGCTTCGACGGCCGGGTGGTCGCCGTCACCGGAGGAGGCGGCGGCTTCGGCCGTGCCATCGTGCAGTCCTTCGCCGAGCTCGGCGCGCGGGTGTTCACCTGCGACCGCGTGGCGCCGGCGCTTGAGGCAGTCGGTGCCATTCCCGGCGTCATCACCGCGCTGGTGGACCTGGAGGACCGGGCCGCCGCCGCCGCCTGGATTGCGGACGTCGAACGCACCGCCGGCGCGGCCGTCGACGTGCTGGTGAACAATGCCGGCGGGTCCATGGGAATCCTCCACGCCCCGATTGAGGATGTCACTGACAAGGACTGGGACGTGCTGTTCGCCACCAATCTGCACGGCACCTTCGCGGTGTGCCGCGCCGTGGCGCGTGGCATGAAGCAGGCCGGGTATGGCCGCATCATCAACATCAGCTCCGGCGCCGGCCTGCGTCCGTCGCTGACACGCGTACAGGCCTATACCGCCGCCAAGCATGCGGTGGTCGGCCTCACCCGCCAGCTTGCCCAGGAGCTCGGCCCGTACGGCATCACCGTCAACGGCGTCGCACCCGGGCTGGTGCTCACCACGCCCTGGCGGGAACGGCAATGGGCCCGCTACGGCGAAGCTGGACAGCAGGAGAAACTATCCCGTACGGCGTTGCGCCGCCTTGGCACGCCGGCGGACATCCGCAACGTCGTGCTGTTCTTCGCCAGCGAGCTTGGAGGTTTCGTGACCGGGCAGATCCTTCCCGTCGATGGCGGCAGCTTCTGACCCATTCGTTTGGGACCACAGATGCGGGGGCTTGCCAGCAACCGAATTGCGCAGCTCGTCATCGTTCTCGTCGGTGTCAGCATGGTTGTGTTTTTTACCATGCGCGTGTTGCCCGGCGACGTCGCCCAGTTGCTGCTGGGTGAGCGCGCCACCGCCGAGGATCTCGCACGCATCCGCCAACAGCTTGGCCTCGACCAGCCGATCTGGATTCAGTACCTGCAATTCGCGGCGAATGCGCTGCGCGGCGATCTCGGCATGTCCATCCGCACTCACCACCCCGCCATGGACGAGGTGCTGACGGCTTTCCCGGTCACCCTGCAACTAACGCTCGCGGCGCTCGCCTTATCGGTAATTGTCGGCATTCCGCTTGGCGCCATCGCCTCGCTCCGCCCGGGTGGCCCGTTCGACAATGCGGTGATGGTGCTGACGTTGATGGGCGCTTCGGTGCCAGTGTTCTGGCTCGGCCTGATGGCGCTGCTGCTGTTCGGCGGCATCCTGAACTGGCTACCGATCGGCGGCATCATGCCGGTGGGCCTCGATGTGCCGCGCGTCACCGGCATGACGGTGGTGGACAGCCTGATCAGCGGCCGTGCCGACCTGGTCGCCGCCAGCCTGCGCTACCTCGTGCTGCCCGCGGTGACGCTCGGCTCGATCACGGTGGCGATCATCACTCGCATGACCCGCTCCGAGATGCTCGGGGCGGCGATGCTCGACCATGTCCGCACCGCACGCGCCAAGGGTTTGCGCGAGTTCCTGGTGGTATGGCGGCACGTGCTGCGCAACGCCATGCTGCCGGTGGTGACGGTGGTCGGCCTGCAGGCCGGGCTGCTGCTGTCCGGTGCGGTGCTGACCGAGACCATCTTCGCGCTGCCGGGGCTCGGCCGGCTGATGGTGGATTCCATCCTTAACCGTGACTACCCCGTGGTCGAGGCGGGAGCGATGTTCATCGCGCTGATCTTTGTGCTGGTGAACCTGCTGGTCGACCTCAGCTATGGCATGCTCGACCCGCGGATCCGGCGCGAATGAGCGACGAGGCCGGCATCGTCACCGTTCCGCTGGCGCCGTCGGCGCTGCGAACCGTGCTGCGGGGCTGGCCGGCCCGGGTGGGACTTCTGATTACAATAGTATTCCTGCTGCTGGCTCTGCTTGCCCCACTGGTGGCGCCGTACGACCCGTTCGACCAGGATTTCTCCGCCACCCTCGCGGTGCCGTCGTGGGCGCATCCATTCGGCACCGACGGGTATGGCCGGGACATGCTTAGCCGGGTCTGTTTCGGCACCCGCTCGGCGCTGGCAGCCGTGCTGGTGGCGGTCGGCCTGGCGCTGGCTGCCGGCACGACGATGGGGCTGGTGGCCGGTTTCTTCGGCGGCCATACGGATGACGCGCTGATGCGGCTCGTCGACGTAATGCTGGCGTTTCCCTATCTGCTGTTGGCGCTCATCATCGTCGCCGCGCTCGGCCCCGGGCTGACCAACTCTATGATCGCCATCGGCATCGTCTACACCCCCCGCTACGCGCGGCTGATGCGCAGCCAGGTGCTGGCCGTGCGCACGACCGACTATGTCAGCGCGGCGATCTGCGTTGGTGCGAACGAACTGCGCATCATGCTGCGCCACGTGCTGCCGAACAGCTTCTCACCGATCCTGGTGATGGCGACCTTGCAGTCGGGCTCGGTGGTGGTGGAGACGGCGGGCCTGTCCTTTCTCGGGCTGGGTGCGCAGCCGCCCTCGCCGGACTGGGGCGCGCTGTTGGCCGACGGGCAGAGCTTCTTCCTCTCGGCCTGGTGGATCGCCACCTTCCCGGGGCTTGCCATCTTCGTCGTCGTGCTCGGCTTCAACTTGCTCGGCGACGCACTCCGCGACTACTACGACCCGCGCCGGCGCAAGCTCGTCGGCTGATCAGGTCGCGAGCTCCCCGTTCGGATAGGCGCCGCGGTCGAGCACGCGCAACTCGGCCATGTTGGCCGGGTCCATGCGCCGCTCGCTGCGTTCGATTTCGTGGATCATCGCCACCACGCGGTCGATCAGCGGAACGCCGATGCCACGCGGCCGGGCAAGCTGAGCAACGATGCCCAGTTGCGCGTCCACCTCGGTCGGTCGGTGCCGCACCACGAGGTCTCGCCAGATGCCGCTCTTCGGCTTCAGCGAGGCGCGGTACCGGCGCTCCAAACCGCCGAGGCTCGCCTCCACCGATCGCCAGTCGCGCGGGCGCGCGAAGCGCATCGCCGCCGGATCGTAGCCGTCGAAAGGCTCGCAGCGTACTCCCTCGGCGTCGGCCACGCGCACCACCTCACCGGCGATGTCGGCCAACAGGTTGCGGTTCTCCGGGCTCGCGAGCAGGTCGGCAATGGTCTGGTCCATCACCGCGCCGGCGAACAACATGGCACCGAAGCCCTCCTTGCCCCATAGATAGCCCCACACATTGTCCGTCGCCTCGGCGTTGGCGACGAAGCAGTCGCGCATCACGGCGACCAGCTCCGTCAGCCGCGGCGTGATGCGACCATCCAGTTCGCCGATGCGCATGGTGCCGGGTCCACCATACATGATGCGCCCCGGTTCCTGGTAGTCGGTGCCCATGGAGTTGACAAAGGCGGCCAGCGTGCGGCCGGCGCCGACCCTTGCCGCCACCGCCTGCGGGTTCAACCCGTTCTGCATCGACAACACGAAACTGTCCGGTCCCAGCAGGGGAACCAGCGGCGCCAGCGCGGCCTCGGTATGCTGCGACTTCACGGCCAGGATCACCGCCTCGGGCGGCACGCCGCCGAGCGCGGATGCCATGTCCGCAGGGGTCGCGGCAGGCACCGCGATGGTGAAGTCCTCGCGTCCCTCCATGCGCAGCCCGGCCTGCCGGATGCGACGGACATGCGCTTCCTCCGCATCCACCAGCAGAACGTCGTGCCCCGCGCGCGCCAGGTAGGCCCCCGCGCTGCCGCCGATCGCGCCCGCACCGATCACCAGGAAACGCATGCTGTCCTCTCCTCTTCGTCTCGGCAGGCTAGCGGATCATGCCGCGCGCCAGCACCGGCCAGATCGTCTCGACGCGACCATCACGCACACCGAAGGCCACGTCGAACATATTAACAACCACGCTCGCATGGTTCGGTACGATCGTCACTTGCTCGCCGATGCGTGGGCGTCGGGTGCAGGCGCGAAGGTCGACGATGCCATGCTCCTCGGTCAAGCGCGCCAGCACCGCCTCGGGGTATTCGAGCAGCAGGCCGAACCCAATCAGTCCGTGTCCGGGATTGGACGTCAGGGTCTTCGACCCGGCATCCAGCACGGCGCGGTCCGGCACCGGCCGGCTGATGACGGTGGCGCGGACACGCAGACTGCAATCCGCAACAGTCACTTCCTGCAGGGCCAGAAGGTTGCGGTCGTTGAACACGTATTGGCCGGCACGGTGTTCGGTGAAGCCGGGCAGTTCGTGCAGCCCGAACACGGCGGCCGTTCCCCCGCCACTCACCACCTCGGCCGGAAGCCCGGCGGTGGCCAGCTTCGCTGCCGCCTCGGTGAGGAAGGCCGAGGCCGCGGGCGAGGTCGGAAACGTAGCCAGTCCCCGGAAGGCGAGCCCGGGCATGCGCGCGATCTCCTGCGCCAGCGTCACGGCGGCATCGGGTGTCTGTACGCCGCACCGGCCCTGGCCGGTATCGCACTCGACCAGCACGCCCACCGTGACTCCCGCCGCCACAGCGGCTCGCGAAAGGCCGGCCGCGACCTCCGCGTTGTCGCTACAGACCGACAGCCGCACACGCCGCGCCAGCGCCACGAGTCGCGCGAGCTTCACGTCCCCGACGATGTTCATTGGAATGAAGATGTCGCCGATACCGGCATCAGCCATCACCTCGGCCTCGCCGAGCTTCTGACAGGTGATGCCCATGGCGCCCGCACGTAACTGCATATGCGCGATCGCCGGGATCTTGTGCGTCTTCACGTGTGGTCGCGAGGCAATGCCCAGCCCGGTCAGGCAGCTTTGCAGGCGGGCGATGTTGCGCTCCAGGATGTCGAGTTCGATGGTCAGTGCCGGCGTGTCCAACGCCTCGACGCGGTACCCGACCATAGCCGTATAGTCCATGTCCTGTCTCCCTAATGCCGGGTCAGGTGACCGCGCCGAAACCGATCAGCTTTTCCAGCGCGAGCACGAGGGCCGATGTGAATACAATTAGCAGCACCGAGATCGCGGCAATGGTCGGATCTGATGTGACCTCTATGTAGTTGTACATCTCGACCGGCAGCGTACTCAGCCGCGGGCCGGTGAGAAACAAGGTGACCACCAGTTCGTCGAGCGAGGTCACGAAGGCAAAGATGGCACTGGCGAGCATGGCGGACTTCAGCAACGGCAGCGTGACTGTGCGGAAGGCGACGGTCGGCCTCGCTCCCAGGCTCATCGCCGCCTCCACCAGCGCACTATCCATGCCCTGCAATCCCGCCGTGAGCATGCGGATGGAATAGGGCAGCGCCACCACGACATGGGCCAGAACCAGAGAGGTGAAGCTGCCCGCCAGGCCGACGCGGGTAAAAAAGATGAGCAGGGCGAGCCCGAGGATGAGCCCCGGGATCACCATGGGCGACATCACCAGCGCTCGTGCCGTATTGCGCCCAGGGAAGCGGAACCGCACCAGGGCAAGCGCCGCCAGGGTGCCAAGGACCAGCGCGAATACCGTGCTGACCGTGGCCAGGCGGAAGCTCAGCCCCATGGCGCCAACCAGTTCCGGCGTGGCGAGGAAATTCCGGTACCAGCGCAGCGACAGGTGCTGCGGAACCGCCGCGACGAGAACGGAGTCGTTGAACGAGGCCGGAATGGTGATCAGGATCGGGCTGAGAATGAACAGGTAGATGAGCACGTTCACCGCCAGCGCGATCCGCTTCATGGCGCACCTCGCCAGCGATGGTGCCACTCCAGCAAGTGCACTTGCAGCCAGATCAGCAGCAGCACGAAGGCCAGGAAGATGAACGATATGGCGGCGGCGAACGGCCAGTTCAGCACCGTGATCGCCTGCTGGTAGACCAGCATGGGAACCACCAGGATCTTCGCCCCGCCGATCAGGGCCGGAGTGACAAAGGCGCCGATGGCAAGAATGAACACCAGCACCGATCCGGCGGCGACGCCAGGCATGGCGAGCGGCAGCACCACGTCGAGGAACACGCGCGCCGTCCCGGCGCCCAGGCTCGCCGCCGCCTCCTCCAGCGAATAGTGGATGCTCTGAATCACTGCGAGCAGGCTCAGCACCATGTAGGGAAGCAGCACCTCCACCAGGGCCATCACCGTCCCGGTATTCGTGTAGAGCAACCGCACCGGAGAGTGGACCAGGCCGAGCCCCACCAGGACGGTGTTGAGCAGACCGGCGTCGCCGAGCAGGATCAGCCAGCCGTACGAGCGCACCACGACGCTCGTCATCAATGGGAACAGCAGCAGCATCACCACCAATCCCCGCCGCCTGCGGCCGCGCATGCGAGCCAGGCTGTAGGCCAGCGGGAAGCCCAGCACGAGGCACCACAGAGTGACCGTGAGGCTGACTTTCAGCGAACTCCAGACCACCCGGTAGTAGAGTCCCTCGAACAGGAACCGCGTATAGTTCTGCAGCGTCAGTACCGGCAGCATCGTGCCGCCCGGCTCGGCGGTGTAGAGGCTGTAGATCACGAGGATCACCGCCGGCGCAACGAAGCAGGCGCCGAGCAGCAGCAGCGACGGCGCCATCAGCAGGAGCGGCGCCAGGCGCGAGGAGAGCGCGGGCGGCGCGCTCACCCGGACCCCGCATAAAGCACCGCGTCAGCGGGCCGCCAGGCCAGCACGACCTCGTCACCGGGCCGAAACGGTGTCGCTGCATCGCGCTGGCGCACCGCGATGACGTCGGCTCCGTCCGGCAGCGAGATGCTGTAGCGTCGGGTGAACCCCAGATAGACCATGGCGGTTATGCGGCCGGCCAGCACGGCGTCGCCCGGTGCGGGGACAGAGTCGAGACTCACATCCTCCGGCCGCAGGGCCACCGTGACGGGCCCGACGGGAGCCGCCGTGTCGGGGGGCGCCGGAACCCGGCCGCCGCCGATCTCAAGTTGGCCGCCCGCATGCAGCCGGCCCGTCAGGAAATTGCACTCGCCGATGAAGCCGGCCACGAAGCGGGTGCGAGGTCGCCGGTAGACGTCCTCGCCGCTGCCGATCTGTTCGATCCTGCCGGCATTCATCACCGCGATGCGGTCGGCCAGCGCCAGCGCCTCCTCCTGGTCATGGGTGACGAACAGCGCGGTAATACCCAGGCGCCGCTGCACCGCCCGTAACTCGCCGCGCATGGCCTGGCGCAGCTTGGCGTCCAGATTGCTCAAAGGCTCGTCAAACAGCAGGATCGACGGTTGGATCACGATGGCCCGCGCGACCGCCACGCGTTGCTGCTGGCCGCCGCTAAGCTCGCGCGGATAGCGGCCACCGAGCGCGTCCAGGTGCACCATGGCCAGCGCCTCATCCACGCGTCGCCGCAGTTCCTGAGCGGCTACGCCCCGGCGGCGCAGGCCATAGGCGACGTTGTCGAACGCCGTCATGTGCGGGAAGAGGGCATAGCTCTGGAACACCAGGCCGACGTCGCGCCGGTACGGCGGCAGCCCGGTCGCCGGTCTGCCGCGGAGCCAGACCTCGCCGGCATCGGGTTGCTCGAAACCGGCGACGATGCGCAACGTCGTTGTCTTGCCGCAGCCGGAGGGGCCGAGCAGCGCCACCATCTCGCCGCGGTCCAGTCTCAGGTCAAGCCCGGCGATGGCGGCTGTGCGGCCGAAATTCTTGCACACGCCGCGCAACTCGAGGTCACCGAACGCTGCCGACCCGTTCACCTCCGAACGACGCCCCCCGGCGGGCTCACTGAACCATTTGCCGGTTCCAGTGATCCACCCAGCCGGACTGCGCCTGCAGCAGCTTGTCCCAGTCGATGCTCAGCAGGTTCAAATCGGCGATCGTGTAGTACTTCTTCGGCAGGCCAGTGAGCGGCGCCAACCGGTTGGACGGGCCGTTCAGGATGGCCTCGGCGTTCTGCGCCTGGATCTGCGGGTCGAGCAGGATGTTCAGGTAGGCTTCCGCCAGTTGCAGCTGTTTCGTTCCTGCGCTGATCATCGCGTTGGCCGGGACGAAAAGCGCGCCGTCGCGCTTTGGTACGGTCAGGTCCACCGGGGCGCCCACGCTCACCTGATAGACCGCGCGATCGGAAATCCACGGGGTGAGCCACGCCTGGCCGGAGGTGAGCAACTGGTTCACCTGGTCATGACCAGTCCAGTACGTCAGCACGTTCGGCTTCAGCTCCACGAGCTTGCCGAACGCCGCGTCCACGTTGAAGAAGTCACCGGTCAGCACCTTGCTCAGCATGGCGATGAAAAGCACGCCGTGCGAGGTGGTGATGTCGGGGATGATCACCTTGCCCTTGTATTCCGGCTTCCATAGGTCGAGCCAGGACTCTGGTGGTGTTTTCACCGATTGGGTATTGAAGGCGAGCGTCTGATAGTCGGAGTTGTCGCATACGTAGTCGGCGCTTTTCGGCACCGCCCAGTCGAACAGGTCCTTCATATTGGGGATACGCGCCGGGTCAAGGTGGTGCAGCAGCCCTTCGCGCGATGCCGGGACCGTACCGGGCGGGTCCATCCGGATCACGTCGAGCGTCGGATTGTCGCGGGAGGCGCGCAGCTTCGCCAGGGCCTGCATGGTCAGGCCGGCGACCGCAATGATCTTGCCTCCGGTGCGTTTCTCGAATTCAGGAAAAATCACGCCACGGACGAACTTCTCGAAGGCCCCGCCGTTGACGGTGACAACCAGCTCGTTGTCCGCTTCGGCCTCGCCAACGCCGGCGCTGGCGAGAACGGAAACCCCGGCAAGGCCGCCGGTAATCGCCAGCGCGCGCCGGCGCGGGATCGGTTGTCCCTTCCAGTCCATTTTTGGACTCCCCTTGCTTCGGTTTGCAAATACTAGGCTAGCCTTGAACCAATGGTCAACACACGGCAGATCGTGGGATGATTTGTGCCGCAAGCTGGCCACCAACGGCATGGCCCGTGAGAGCGCAGACAACCGCATCGGTCAGCGCGAGCGCGTCGTCCAGTCCTGCAGAACGCACACGCTCAGAAGGTCGCGTGCCGCCTCGAGCCCCACCGCTCGCGTGCCGGCCTCGATCTCCGCCAAGCGCGCCACCAACCCATCGAGGCACGGCGTCGCCAATCCGTGGCGCCCCGCTGCCGCCTGCACCGGCGCCATCTGCGCCCGCACTTCGGTCGGCCGGCGGCGCACCACGATGTCGCGCCAATAGCCACTATGCGTCTTGGCCGAGGTACGCCGGAATGCCACGATACGCGCCAGCGAGGCGTCGATCGCTGCGGGGTCACGCGCCAAGAAGGCGGCCGGCTCGAACCCGTTGAAGCCCTGCAGCCTTATGCCTTCGGCCGCCGCCACCTGGCATACCTCCCGGACCAGCCCGACCAGAAGCGGCTTCAGTTCGGCATTGCCGGTGAAGTCCGCCATCGTTTCGTTGGTCAGGGCCGACGCCATGACGATCGTGCCCCATGCCAGCTTGCCCCACAGGAAGCCGAAGATGTTGTCGCTTAGCGCCGCATCCGGCTCGAATGCCTGCAACAACCCGTGAATGGCACTGATCCGCGGCGTCACGCGACCGTCGAGCTCGCCGACCACCACCGCCCCGCGTGAACCGAACGCGATCCGGCCGGGCTCCATCCAATCGGCACCAAAATTGACGAAGGCGCCGATCGTGCGCCGAGGCCCGACGATATCCGCGATCACCGTCTCGTTCAGCCCATTCTGGCACGACACCACGGCGCCGTTCGCGGCCAGATGAGGCGCCAGTGCACGCGTCGCGGCCACGGTATGCTGGGCCTTCACCGCCAGCAGCATCAGCTTGTGCCGTCCCTTGAGCGTATCGGGTGTCACGGCCGGCGCCCGCACGGTGAAGTTGTCGATCGGACCTTCGATGCGAAGCCCGTCAGTTGCGATGCGTGCGACATGCTCGGCGAGCAGATCGACGAAGAGCACGTCATGGCCAGCCCGCGCGAGGTACGCACCAATGGTGCCGCCGATCGCCCCCGCTCCCCAAACCACGACCGAGACCGCCATTGCCCTTCTCCTCCTCAACGTCGTGCCCAATGGACGGACCACCCGCCGTCGGTGCCCGGCCGGCGAATCATGTCAATCGAGCAGAGGCGCCCACGCCGCACCTTCCTCGGCTGGATCTTGAGCAGATCGCAGGCAACGGAGCAACGCAGCGCATGGCGAATTGTAGATCGGTGCCGGAACACGCATCCCGGCGGTGCACAAAAGCGTGAAGGGACTCTTCCCCGGTTCGGTGCAAACCTTCCATGATCTCAAACTGTGACATGGGGGAATGCCGACATGGTGCGCTTGGGGTTGCTGCTGTCGGTGATACTGCTGACCGGCCCCCGCTGGCCGGCATGGGCAGCTGAGCCGACCTTCTTCAACGAGGCCAAGCCCGATTTCGAGAACTGCGGCGACGGCTCGTACGAACGCGCGGTCGAGCACGGCATCACGCTGGGGATGGGGGTATCGCCTCCCAAGGTTTGGCTTGACCAGGGCACTAACCAGCCGATGGGCGTGGACTGGGAACTGCAGAAGGCGGCGCTCGACTGGATGGGGGTCAAGAACATCAAACTGGAATGGATGCCGTTCCAGTCCCAGATCCCGTCGCTCCTGTCGAAGCGAACCGACGTCATCGCGGTCGATATCAACATCACGCCTGAGCGGGAGAAGGTGATCAGCTTCACCGGACCGGCGTGGTGGTACGGTCCGGTCATAATCACCGCCAAGGGCAACCCGCTGAACTTGAAATCGTACGAGGACCTCAAGGGTCACAAGGTGGGCGCGTTGGCGGGGAGTGCGCCGGATTCCTATCTCAGTCACATCGGCGTGACGACGACCCCGTTCACCAACCATTTCGAGCAGCTGCAGAGCTTGAGCGATGGCAGGGTGGAGGCGATCCTCGACGACGACGTGGTGTTCGCTGATTTCGTCAATAAGAACCCGAACGCCAAGATCGAGGCCCTGTGGAGCATCGGCATTCCCAAGGACATCCTGCAAGGCCGCGGCTACGGCTATGCGCGCTTCGGCCTCCGAAAGGAGGATTGCAGCCTGCGGGCCGCCTACACGCAGGCGCTCGCGGAAGTCCGCGGCAACGGCAATCTTCACTACATCCTCAAGAAATACGGCATGAGCGACCGCAATCTGTGGATGCCGTGGCCCGACAACTAAGGGTGGTGGGTTGCCATAGCGCATGGAGCTGTTCAACACCGAGGCGGCAATCGCCAATTTCGGCCTGTTACTGGGCGGGCTGGCGGTCACCGTCGAACTGACACTGCTGGTGTTCGCACTCAGCCTTGTAGCCGGCCTGCTGGTGGCGTTGGCGCGGCTGTCGCCTTTCAGACCGCTGCGGGCGACGATCTGGGTCTACATCGAGCTGATCCGTGGCACGCCCCTTCTGCTGCAGCTTGTCTACATCTATTACGTGCTACCCGAGATAGGGGTGGCGCTGGACGCGTTCAGCGCCGGCGTGATCGCGCTGACGCTGCACAACGCAGCCTATCTTTCCGAGGTCTACCGCGGCGCCATCGTGGCGGTTCCCTACGGCCAGCGCGATGCCGCCGCGGCGCTCGGTATGACACCGCTGCTCGCGATGCGACGCATCATTCTGCCCCAAGCCATCCGCGTCGCGATTCCAACCTTCGGCAACTACCTGATCGGTCTGTTCAAGGAAACGTCGCTATGCTCCGTCATCACCATTCAGGAGGTGATGTTCCGGGCAGAGATGTCGGCAGCGCGCAACTACCAGTACTTCACGCTCTACACGATCATCGCCGTGATGTATCTCGCGGTTAGTTTTCCCGCGGCCAGGCTGGTCAACGCGCTGGAGCGGCGAGGCGCACGCGGCTTTCGGCGGACGCGCTAAGCGTGCCGATGATCCGCATCACGGGGCTGCACAAGCACTTCGGTGCCGTGCACGTGCTGCGCGGCATCGACCTCTCCGTCGAGCGCGGCGAGGTGGTGTGCATCATCGGGCCCTCGGGCAGCGGAAAGTCCACGCTGCTGCGCTGCATCAACCACCTGGAGACGCCGGAACGGGGACATATCGAGATCGACGGCGCGGTGGCATTCCGCGACGACGTTCCGGGCGGCTTTCGGGCGCATACTTCCCGTGCGATCGCCGCCGTGCGCGCTCGCGTCGGCATGGTGTTTCAGAGCTTCAACCTGTTTCCACACCTGACCGTGATGCAGAACATCATCGAGGCACCGGTGCATGTGCGCCGCCAGCCGCCCGGAGAGGCTCGCCACCGCGCCGAGGAGCTGCTGGCACAGGTCGGGCTGGTCGATAAAGCGCAGGCGTATCCGCAGGAGCTTTCGGGCGGCCAGCAACAGCGTGTGGCCATCGCGCGGGCCTTGGCCATGGACCCCGTGGCCATGCTGTTCGACGAAGTGACCAGCGCGCTCGATCCCGAACTAGTGGCGGAGGTTCTCGCAGTGATGCGCACGCTGGCGGCACAGCACATGACCATGATGGTGGTGACGCACGAGATGAATTTCGCCCGCCAGGTCGCAGGAAGGGTAATCTTCATGGATCACGGCCGTATCGTCGAGGAGGGATCGCCGACTGAACTGTTTGCTGCCCCCCGCGAGCCGCGCACGCGAGAGTTCCTGCACACGGTCGCCGTGCGATGACCTGGCAGCCCACGCGCCATTGCGACTCGTGCGGCGCGGCATACGCTTTTGCTGACCGGAGCTGGCGCTGCACCTGCCGGGGTACGCTGTCGATCCGCGTCGACGGAGAGCCGTCGCGGATTGCGTTGGGTGAAGGCGGCACGCCCTTGATCGCGCTCCCCCGCTTGCCCGGCCACGTGTTAGGCAAGTTGGAATTCCTGGCGCCGACCGGCTCGTTCAAGGACCGCGGCGCCGCCAGTATGGTGGCACGGCTGCGCGCCATCGGGGTCGCGCGCGTGGTGGACGATTCGGCCGGCAATGGCGCCGTCTCCATCGCCGCCTACTGCGCGGCCGCCGGCATCGCCTGTCGCATCTACGCGGGCGGCACCAACCTCGCGCGACTGGAACAACTGCGTGGGTACGGCGCGGAAATCGTTCGGACCGTCAGCCGAGAGGCGGCCACCACCGCGGCGATGAGCTCGCCGGATTACTTTGCCGCACATGCCTGGGATCCATTCTTCATCGAGGGAATAAAGGTAATTGCCGAGGAGATCGTGGCGCAGGCGCCATCGGAAGGACGGCTGCGGGTGATATTCCCACTGGGGCAGGGCACATTGATGCTTGCTTTGGTGAAGGGATTCGCTCGCCTGCTTGCCATCGGCAGGATCGGTCGCATGCCAGATCTGGTGGCAGTGCAGTCGGATGCGATGGCGCCGCTGCATGCCATGATACGGGATGGGCTCGATGCGCTGCCGTCCCTGCCCCCCGCAACCGACGCGCAGGCCAGCGGAATCGCGGTGGCGGCTCCAGTGCGGTGGCGCACGCTGCTGCGCGTGCTGCGTAGCGCCGAGGCTCGCGTGGTGCTGGCCCGCGATGCCGCGCTTCCGGATGCGGTACGGCAGCTTGGCGCGATGGGGCTGGCGGTGGAGCCGACCTCGGCGGTGGTGCTGGACGCGCTTCATCGGCTCGATGCGGAGTCGGAGACGACGACGGTGCTGCTGCTAACTGCCGCCGCGAGGAGATTGGAATGACGCCGCTTGCGCTGGGGCTCATCGGCTGCGGCAACATTGCGCGCTGTGCGCACTTGCCTGCAATGCCGGGGCTGGCCGACCGGGTTCGGCTGGTCGCCGTGGTCGCCGTCGACGAAGCGGCGGCGCGGGCGGCGGCCACCACGTGGGGGGCAACGGCTCATGCCGACTGGTGCGCGGTGCTGGACCGGCCGGACATTGAAGCCGTGCTGATCGCAACGCCCGAATACCCTCACGCCGATCCGGGGTCCCGTTCCAGCGCCGGTTGACAATGATGCTGCGGCGACAAACGGTCGAGCACCCGTTCGCACCCTCAAGGCCTGGATGGGGGCCATCCACTTCCTAACCAAGACGCTCAAACGGGTCAGCACGGAGATGAGCCTCCAAGTGCTGGCCTACAACATGAAGCGGGTCATCGCGATCATGGGCATCGGCCCGCTGATGCAGGCACTCCGGCCTGAGCGCCCGGACCAATCCCGCCGCTCGCCCTACCGTCTCAGCAGTTCAGCGCCCGGCAGCCTGCTGACGGCGCGTTTCCACACAGCCTTGGTCAAGGGCGGCTGTAGCCCGGCGGGTATCAAGTGTCAGATTCTATCCAGCAGTCGAACCATTGTGTTGGATTTTGCGTGTAACGCATCCTTCAAATCTGGCAAGATCGTCATTTGGCGAAAGAAAGAATCCTCGGCAGGCTCAGGCCGATTGCAAAAAAAGAACCATCCTTCGCTTAAGAGAATCGTCGTGAATAGGCGCGAAACTATCGCGCGACAGCCAACCCAGCCGACAGCGAACCTAACCTAACGCCCATCCAACTGTGGTCTTGCCACCCGAGGCAGCGATGAAGCCGCCCCAGGGTGGTCCCACGTCATCCGTCTCCCCGCACAGCCAAGCACTTGGCCGTGCATTCTCGCTCCTTCTTCATAAAATGTTCCATCTCGACACGCACCGAGCGCCGAATGACACTCAGCGCGAGTTGCTTCGGAAAGGTAAGTGCGCAGGTCTGCCTAGGCGTGGCCGACCCAGTCGCACAGCGTCGAGCGGTCGAGTTCGAGCCCTTCGCGGGCGTAGATCTCGGCCTGACGATAAAGCGGCAGATGGTCGCAGTACTTCGCCACCAGCGGGTACGCCAGCATCGCGGGGGTCGCGCGCCCGCGCGGCGTCGGCAGCGCCGGTGCCG
This sequence comes from uncultured Solibacteraceae bacterium, assembly GCA_964427655.1. Lineage (GTDB taxonomy): Bacteria > Acidobacteriota > Terriglobia > Bryobacterales > Bryobacteraceae > CAVQNQ01. The sequence goes on from CAYRWE010000080.1 coordinate 19,482, forward strand.
GTGCCGGTGGGTCAGTGCGGAAGATGGCCGGACGGCGGCCGGGCCCGAAACGCGAGGCGCAGGAAGTGGACGCAGCCCGCCACGGTCGTGGCGCATCTGGTCACCGGGGACGCGACGCTGTTCCTGGTGACCAGATGCACCGCCAGGCCGATCACGGTCAGCTTGGCGAAGCCACGGGTCTTATCAAACGCGGTGCGGCATGAGCACGCCCAGCCAGGCCGGCGCTGCGGTGCTGGTGATCCGCGCCGGGCTGTAGTCGCTTGCCATGCCGA
>CAYRWE010000081.1:0-19562 GCA_964427655.1 uncultured Solibacteraceae bacterium
TCCTGCTCAAGCACGGCATGCTGGATGCCGTGGTCCCGCGCCTCGAATTGAAGCCGTTTATCAGCCAGGCGCTGGGCTTCTTCATGGGTTGATCCAGTAGCGCCGCGATGAACTACCCGGATTCGGTTCAATTCCTCTACGCCCTGGGCAACGAAATCAAAACGGCCAAGTTCGGCCTGGAACGCATCGGCGCGGTGCTGGGGGCCCTGGGCAACCCGCAGGACCGCTTGCGCCACGTGCACGTGGCCGGCACCAACGGGAAAGGCTCGGTGTGCGCCATGATCGAAGCGGGCCTGCGCGCGGCGGGCGTGCGCACGGGCCTGTTCACGTCGCCGCATTTGAGCCGGCCCACCGAGCGCATACGCATCGCCGGCCGTCCGCTCGGCGCGGCGCGCTTCGCGCAGGCGTTCAACCAGGTTCACGCGCGTGTGGAAGCGCTGATCGAGGCCGGCGCCATCGATCTGCACACCACCTATTTCGAGACCGTCACGGCCATGGCGTTCCTGGCGTTCGAGCAGGAGGGCGCGCACGACGTGGTGCTGGAGGTCGGGCTGGGCGGGCGGCTCGACGCCACCAACGTGGTCGATCCGCGCCTGTGCGTCATCACGCCCATCGATTTCGATCACGAGGCGCTGCTAGGCCGAAGTCTGGAAGCCATCGCCGGGGAGAAGGCCGGCATCCTGAAGCGCGGTGTGCCGGCGGTCTTCGCGCGCCAGCGGCCGGAAGCCGAGCGGGTGCTCGACGCGCGCGCCGCGGAACTGGGGATCGAAGTCGCGCGTACGGCCGATTGGTTCGTGCGCGACCTGGAACTCGGAGCGCGGGATAGCCGCTTCCGCCTGGTGGGCGGGCGCAGCCTCTCGATCCATTGTCCGCTGGCGGGCGAACACCAGGTGGAAAATGCCGTCACCGCGGCGGTGGCGCTGGTTCGGCTGGGAATTCCGGATGCGGCTATAGAGGCGGGCATCGCGAGCGCCGAATGGCCCGGCCGTCTGGAACGTGTTTCGGTGCGCCCCGAAATCATCCTCGATGGCGCCCATAACCCCGCCGGCGCGCGCGCCCTGGCGGCCTACATCGACCGGTTCTACGCGGGCCGGCGCGTGCGGCTGATCTATGGGGCGATGCGCGACAAGGCCATCGCCGAGATCGCCGGCATCCTCTTTCCGCGCGCGCAGGAGGTCATCGTGACCGCGCCCCGGCAGGCCCGCGCCATCGCCCCGGCGACGTTGCGCGATCTGGCAGACCACCCCAATTTGCGTGTGGCCGCGGATGTGCGCGCGGCTCTCGAAATGGTGGAAGGCGCTCCGGAATCGGACGCCATCTTCGTGACCGGCTCGCTGTTCCTGGTGGGCGAAGCGCGCGAAGCGCTCGGCGCCAGCGCGTCCGAATTGCACCGCCTCCCTCAGGATCGATTTCCACGGATCACGGGTCACTTGGACGGCTGAGACCAACGGCTCCGATGGAATCGGCTGGTGTACAATAGCTCGGAAGCCAAAAGGAAGTCCTGGCTCAGGACGAGTTGCCGGCTCGGGAGCGCCTCGCACTGAAGCAGGGCGGCACCTGAAAGGACAATATGTCTATGCGACTTCGGGCAGTATTCGCTGTAGGCCTTGGGATCGTGGCCTGCTCCGGGGCTCAGGCGGCGGGCCGGAAGATTCCGGATTGTTCCAAGATCCGGGGATTCAATTACCAGTCCGCGCCGACGCTCGGCCACACGGAACACTGGCTCTTGTACGATCCGGCTGAGACCGAACGCGACATGGATTATGCCAAGCGGCTGAACCTCAACCAGGCCCGCATTTTCCTGAGCTACACTGCCTGGTCCAGGGACAAGGCGGCGTTCCACAAGAATCTCGTGCATTTCGTCCGCGCCTGCCAGCAACGCGGTATCGGCGTGATGCCCGCCCTCCAATATCCTAGACAGTGGGGCCAGGACAAGGCATCCTGGCCTAACGCCAGGGAGTACATTGCGGACCTGGTCAACACAATAGGGAACGGGAAAGAGCCCGGCCTGATATTCTGGGACGCGCACAACGAACCGGGCAAAGCCCGCATCGATTTTGCCAGATACGTAGCCGGCGTCTTCCGTGAACTGGACAAGGTCACGCCAGTCATCATCGGGTCTACCTTCGAGTCGGAGATGGAAGCGACCGGGAGCGATATGGTGGATGTACTCTGCTTCCATGACTACGGCGCGAACCGGGCGCAGATTCGCGCCAACATCGAGCGCGCCAAGCAGTATGCGGCGAAGGAGGGCAAGCAGGTCATCAACGGCGAGATCGGCTGCATCGGCCGCGCGAACCCCTACGATGTGATCCTCGAGGAGTACTTCAAGGCGAACATGGGCTGGTATGTGTGGGAACTCATGATCACCCACCAGTGGGGCAGCGTGCACGGGATTTTCTATCCCGATGGCTCGGTGCGCGACCCTTCCATTGCCGCGGCGGTGCTCGGTTTCTTCCGAAACCGCGGCAGGGAGATTCAACCCGAGGTGCCGGATGCGGAGGGACGGGTCAACCGGGCTGTGGCCGAGAACAAGAAGTGGCTGGCCGATCCCAATCCCAGTTGGGAAGAGGGCCTGGACATGGCCGAGAGATCCGCGAACCTGCTCGAAGCGGCGCAACTGATCGCCATGCACGACCCGCCGACGCGCACGCTGGATCTGATGCGGACGGGAGAGCCGAACATCCCCGTCTTGCGTACCCTGGTACAAAAGTGGACAGAGATCCTCGAGCCGTGGCAGTTGCCGGTGGGAGATTACCGGCGGACCAGGCTCTACGGCTGGATCAGGTAATGCCGGGCAGTACGGGCTGTGCGTCGCGCTCTCGCGCAGCGCATAGACCGCTATGACATCCAAGCCGGGACGAGGAGGCCCCGTGAGCACATTCTCCAAAGCGGTCTTGTTCTGGGCACCGCGCATCCTCACGCTCGTGTTCATCGCCTTTTTGAGCCTGTTCGCGCTCGATGCGTTCGGCGAAGGCCGCGGGCCCTGGGGAACCATTCTGGCGTTGTTGATTCACCTAGTGCCGTGCTTCATCCTGGCCGGCGTGCTGATTCTGGCGTGGCGGTGGGAATGGATCGGCGCGGCGCTCTACGGCGGCGCGGCGATCTTCTACATCGTGTCGGTTTCCGGACGTCATTTGCCTCCGGCGGTGAAAGCCAACTGGATGCTGGTGATTGCGGGGCCAGCTCTGATCATCGCCGGCCTGTTTCTGGCCAACTGGCTGAAGCGCGCGGAACTTCGCGCCGGGCGATAAGCCCCGGCCCGCTATACCGTGACGACCATCTTGCCGACGCCATCGGAATAGCTCTCGGCGATCGAAAAGGCCTGTCCGATGTTCGCGATGGGCCGCGTGTGCGTCACAAGCGGGGCGAACCAGGCGGCGCGGGCGAGCAGCAGTTCGCGCGCGGCATGGCCTTCGTGGTTGGAGCGGCGCACGTTGAACAGCGCCAGCTCTTTGCGCCGCATGGGGGAAACTTCGAAGGGGACCAGCGGCGTCGGGTGAATGCCGGTGAGCACCACGCGGCCGCCATTGCGCGCGGTCCGTATGGCCCAGTTGGTGGTGTGCTCCTTGGCGGCGCAATCGATGGCGCAATCCACGCCGCGTCCGCCGGTGGCCGCCGAGATCTCGCGCGCGGCATCCACCTGGCCGGGATCGAGCACCTCGTCCGCGCCCATGTGGCGGGCCAGTTCGCGGCGGTGCGCCACCGGCTCGACGGCGAAAATGCGACCGGCTCCCGCCACCTTCAGGCAGGCCACCGTCAGCAGGCCGATCGGCCCGGCGCCGAAGACGGCCGCGGTTTCGCCAAGCTGGATGGCTGCCCACAACATCGAGTGCAGGGCCACCGCCAGAGGCTCGTGCACGGTGGCGAGTTCGAGCGAGATGTTCGCGGGCATGCCGATCAGGTTCTCGGGCGGCAGGTTGACGAACTCGCGGAAGAAGCCGGGATGCCCGGGCGTGCTGAGGAAGCGAATGTTGGCGCAGATATTGTGGCGGCCGGCGCGGCAGGCTTCGCAATGGTAACAATAGTGGGCGGGTTCTAGAGCGGCGCGGTCCCCGGGCGCCCATCCGGTGACGCCCGGCCCGGTCTTCACCACCGTGCCGGCGGGTTCGTGGCCCAGCACCATGGGATAGACGGCTTTTGTATCGCCTACGGCGCCTTCCGAATAGGAATGCAGGTCCGAGCCGCAGATTCCTATGGCGGCCACGCGCACCTGCACCTGGCCGGGTCCGGGGTCTTCGATCTCGTGTTGGACCAGGCGAAATTGACGGGGGGCAAACAGTTCGGCTGTCAGCATGTAGAAAACCCATTGTAAGATACCTCTAGATGCCGCTCAATTTTCGCGAGTTCGAAGCCGGGCCGGATCCGTTCGGCCGCAAGTTCCAGGTGCTGCTGAAATGGCTGCAGACGGCCATCTCGATCCGCCACGCCGATACCGTGGATGTCAGGTTCGTGCTGGTGGACGAGCAAGGCGGCCGCGTGGAAAAGACCATGGCCCTGCCGCTTCCCGACCTGCTGCGCCTGAGCGGCGAAACCGGCCGCAGGATGGACGATCCGTGGTGCGGCCGCCTGGCCACGCTGCACCTGCGGCACCTGGTAGAGACCGGTGAGGATATGGAAAAGGACCTCGTCACGGTGGGCTACGAGGAGCTGGCGGAGTACGCGCGGGAGATCGCGCGCCAAGAGAACGAAGTGGTACGGGCGGGTTAAAGTGGCGCAAACCGCACCCCCGCACGCACGTTTCCGCCTGGGGCTCATCCAGATGGCCTGCGGGCGCGATCCCAACGAGAACCTGGCTAAGGCCGAGTGGCGCATCCGCGAGGCTGCCGGGCGGGGCGCCCAGATCGTCTGCCTGCAGGAGCTGTTCCGCTCCGAATACTTCTGCCGCGAAGAGAATCCCGAGTGCTTCGACCTGGCGGAATCCATCCCCGGCCCTACCACCGAGGCGCTGGGACGGCTGGCGCGCGAGCTGAATGTGGCCATCGTTGGGTCGGTTTTCGAGCGGCGCGCGGCGGGCGTGTATCACAATACCGCCGTCATGCTGGATGCCGATGGCGAATTGCTAGGCATCTATCGCAAGATGCACATCCCCGACGATCCGCTGTATTACGAAAAGTATTACTTCACGCCGGGCGATTTGGGCTTCCGCAACTTTGACACGCGTTTCGCGCGCGTGGCGCCGCTGGTGTGCTGGGACCAGTGGTATCCGGAGGCGGCCCGCTCGGCGGCCCTGGGCGGCGCGCAGGTGCTCTGCTACCCCACGGCCATCGGATGGCATCCCGCCGAGAAGGCGCAGGAGGGCGCGGCGCAGTACGATGCCTGGCGCACCATCCAGCGCTCGCACGCCATCGCCAACGGGGTCTACGTGGCCGCCATCAATCGTGTGGGCCACGAAGGGCCGCCCGAGGGAGGGATCGAGTTCTGGGGCGGATCGTTCGTGTGCGATCCCTTCGGAGAGGTGCTGGCGGAAGCTTCGCATGACCGCGAGGAGATCCTGGTGGTGGAGTGCGACCCGCGCCGGCAGGAGGAAGTCCGGCGCAACTGGCCGTTCCTGCGCGACCGGCGCATCGACGCTTATGGAGCGATCCTGAAGCGCTTCGACGATTAGGGCATGACGGGCGCCGTTTGCACGCGCTGCAACATGGCGCGCGCACCGGGTATGGAGGGCGCGGCCAATTGCAGGTGGCGTAGCGCCTCGGCGTGGTGCCGCGGATCGGGTGCCAGTATGGCTCCCAGCAGGTAGTGCGCTTGGGGGCGGTACGGGTCGAGTTTCAGGCAGGCATCCAGCGCCGAGAGGGCTTCCTCCCGGCGCCGCAACTGGAGATCGGCAAAGGCCATATCGCAGAGCGCCACGGGATTGGGCCCGGCGATCCGGTTGGCTCGCGAAAACTCCGCGATAGCCTCCTCGAAGCGTTTCAGATAGGTGTACTGCACCCCCAGATTGATGCTGGCGGCCAGATAAGTTGGGTCGGTGCGCGCAGCCTTTTCAAGCGCCTCGGCCGCGCGGGCGTGGTCGCCATCGGAGGATAACTTAAGGGCCTTGGCGGCCAACACTACCGCCTTACGGGCGGGCGGATGACGCAGTTCCTGGACGGAAACGCCGCCTGAAGGAGGGCGCTCGGCGTTAGGTTCCGGCAGCGGGGCATAGAAGGTCTGGTTGGGGGAATCGATCCCCATGCCGCGGCGGCCCGGAGGCCCATTGGGTGACAGGTCCGCTCCGTAAGCGCCATTATCCCCGCCCTGGATTCCGCGCGGATCCACGCTCCAACTGCCCACGGACCCGCTCTGGGCGAGGCCCGGGAGCGCAACGCAAAACCATAAAATCGAGAGGGCCGCAGCCCTCGCATACACTACCCTCACCGGTGTTCCTCCGAGAATGCGAAAGTTTAGCGTCGGCAGGGACGGTCGGACGGTGTCTCAGACGGGGGAAACTTTTGGGGGGTGGTTGGCGCTACTCGGCGGAGCCGCTCTGGCGGTTCAAGTCTTCCGCCAGAATGATGGCTTCGGCCAGTTCCTTCATGGGGCGCCGCAGCCTGCGGCTCTGGTTGCGCAGCCGCAGATACGCATCTTCCTCGGAGAGGTTGAAGCGCTGCTGCAGGATGCCTTTGGCCCGCTCGACTACTTTGCGGGTCTCCAGTTCCTCGGTCAGGCGCGCGTTTTCCTCGGCCAGCATGGATCGCGAAATAGCCACGCCGAGCTGTTCACCGATGAATTGCGTGGTGGCGATTTCCTGGCGCGTATGGTCGTGCGGCTGACGGTGGTGCACGTTAATCACGCCGATGACTTCCCCGCCGCTGATGAGCGGCACGGAAAGAAAGGCCTCGTAAGTATCTTCGACCAGAGCCTGGAAGCGCTTGAAGCGCCCGTCTTTGGAGGCTTCCGACGGCAGCGCCACGATAGATTTGTGTTCCGCTACCCAGCCGGTGACGCCCTCGCCAATCTTCATTCTGAGATTGCCCAGGTCCGCCGCGTGCGGCACCTGAGAAGCGCGCAGCACGATATCGTGGGAATCGTGATCGATCAGGTAGACCAGGCAGGCGTCGCAGGATGTGGCTTGCACCGCCAGTCCTACAACCTCGCCTAACATCTCATCCAGCGAAAGGTCCGAACTCACGATACTGCTGATGCGGTGGAGAATGGATACTTGAGCCTCCGAAGCATCCCCGATGCTCATGGTCGCCATACTTCTTCCAAGCTACCCTGCCGGGCGCTCCGCCGTCCAATTCAAAATTTCTATGCGCCGGAAAATATGAACGCGTTCACCCCGGGACGGCGGGCATCGGCGCTGACGCGCCTGGAGATGCCGCGCCAGGCTCCGACGCGTTGGCCCGCCTTGCATCTCCTTCCACCGGGACGTAAAATGACGCTTCCGTCAGAAAGGACTAAAGTCCTATGCGCAGACTACGATTGCCGCTCCGGATGGCAGCACTTGCGTTAGGTGGTTTGGCCGTTCTATTGACCGGCGCCACCAAGGCACAGACGCCCGCCGCTCCCGCCACGCCCCCCGCGGCCACCGGACCGGGCGGCCAGGGGAATCCCCAATTCCCGGCCGGCCGCGGCGGACCGGGGCCCATCCCCAAGAAGCACCTTCTGGTGGTCGGCCAGACCCGCGGTTTCCATCACGGCTCGACCTCCAACGCCATGGCCACTTTCTGGAAGCTCGGCAAGGAATCCGGCCTTTGGGATACCGAAATCCGCACCGATTGGGAGTGGGTCACCAAGAAGCCGGCGGGCAGCGAAGCCCACAATATCGATTGGTTCGACGCCATCGCGCTGGTCAATACCACGGGGACCTGGAGCGCCGACGACGAATCCCGAGCCGCGCTGCTGGCGTTCGTGCGCGACGAAGGCAAAGGCCTGGTGGCGGCCCACGCCGCCCTGGACGCCAATTATAACTGGCCCGAGTACAAGGACATGCTGGGCGGGTGGTTCAAGGCGCACCCGTGGGGGACCTTCGACGCTCCGGTGATCGTGGAAGACCCCACCTTCCCGGCCATGCGCCACTTCCCGGCGCGCTTCCGCATGTATGACGAAATGTACTCGCCGCGCGAGTGGTCGCGCGACCAGGTCAACGTGCTGATGCGCATGGACGATTCGCAGCTCGATTACACCAAGACGCCGTATGGCGCGCCCCGCGAGGATCACGACCAAGCGCTCGCCTGGTCCAAGATGTACGGCAAGGGCCGCGTGTTCTATTCGACGTTCGGGCACGTGAACGAAGCTTGGGATAACCCCGATGTGCAGAAGATGTACCTGGAGGCCGTCGAGTGGGTCATGAAGCGGACCGAAGGCAGCGTCAAGCCGCACTCGCGCGTGAATCCGTAATCTGAGCCCGCCCCGGAGGGCGGCGCGAGGCCGGCCCACCGCCTTAGGAGCGTTGAGCGGCGACGCTGGCCTGGTGCTCGCGCCGCGCCCTGAGACCCTCGAGCAGGGTGGGCAGCAGCGAGACGAAGATAATCGCCAGGATTACTATGTCGAAGTTGTGCCTGACGAAGGGCACGCCGCCCACCTCGAAACCGAGAACCGTCAGCATGAACACCCAGCCGACTCCCCCGCAAATGCTATAGGGAAGAAACCGCAGATAGGGCATCTGGCTCACGCCGGCGATGAAAGACGCGAAGGTGCGCACGATCGGCACGAAGCGCGCGAAGGTGATGGTCTTGCCGCCGTAGCGCTCGTAAAACGCCTTGGTACGGGTCACATATTCCTGCTTGAACAGACGCGAATCGGGACGGCTGAAGATGCGCGGCCCGGTCTGGCGCCCCAGCAGGTATCCGGTGGAATCGCCGGTCATGGCGGCGGCCATCAGCAGCACGTTCACCAGCACGATGTTCAGATGGCCGGCGCCAGCCACCACCCCCACCGTGAACAGCAGCGAATCGCCCGGCAGGAAAAAGCCCAGCAGCAGCCCCGTCTCCGAGAAAACGATGGCGCACAAGGCAGCATAGCCCAGCCAGCCGGAGAGCATGGTGCTCAGCAGATGGATGAGCCGTTCGGGGTCCGTCAGGGACCGCAGGAAGTCGATAACGATGTGAATCATGCCATCAACTGGCCGTGTATGAACTCACCAGGCGCTTGATCACATCCTCGTGGATCTTGACCTTGCCCGATTTGATGAGATCGGCCTTGACGCCTTCGTCGAACAGGGTGGCGCGGTCGCGCGCCTTCTGGCTCTTGAGCTGGTCCCGTATGGTGGAACGCTGCGCGGCGAACAGCGACATATCGGCGGGGGTATGCGACACGATCTTGGCCACCACCGATCCGTCCGACAGAGCGATTGGAGCAAGCACCGTGCCATCCGGCTGCGAGAAGGAATCCGAGAAAAGGTTGGCCGAACCTATGTCGGGCACCGTGCCGGCGCGCGTGAAGTCGTCCGAAGTTTTCACCTCGAGACCCATCGATTTGGCCGCCTTGGCCAAGTCTCCGCCCATGGCTTTGGTTTTTTCCGCCAGTTCCTTGGCGCGGTTCTGGACGGCCACGTTGAGCCGGCTGGCCACCATCCGGTCGCGAATCTGATCTTTGACTTCGTCGAAAGTGGCGGGACGAGGCGGAAGCACGTCGGTCACCTCGGCGAGCACGATTTTGTTACCCGGCAAGGCCACCGGCTGGGACACCTGGCCCTTTTTCAGATCGGCGATGGCCTGGCTGAAATCGGGGCTGGTGCCGATTTCGGGGATGGGCCGCCCGGGGATCACGCCATCCGCGTGGAGGATTTCCATGCCGAAATCGGCTGCCACTTTCTCGGGATGCGCGGGGTCTTTCTGCAACGCCATCTGGGCCTTATCCGAGATGCTCTCCATCATCTGATTGGCGCGCTGCGCCTTCCACTGCTTGGCGAGATCGGCTTTGATCTCGTCGAAAGGCTTCAACCGCGCCTGATCGTGGGCCAGCACCTGGAGGATGTGGTAGCCGTACTGCGTCTTGACCAGGTCGCTGGTCTCGCCCGGCTTGAGCGAAAAAGCCGCCTGCTCGAACTCGGGCACCGTCTGGCCGCGCGCGATCCAATCCAGGTCGCCACCCTTGGCGGCCGAGCCGGTATCTTCGGAATTCTTCTTGGCCAAGTCGGCGAAATTCCCGCCTGCCTTAATCTGCTTGAGCAGGTCCGTGGCCTTGGCCTTAATGGCGGCGTCTTCGGAGGGCGGTTTGCCGGCGGTCTTCAGCAGGATGTGGCGCACGTGCACGCGCTCGGGCACGCGAAACTGCTCCTGGTTCTGGTTGTAGACGCGCTGCAGATCGGCGTCGCTGGCGTTCAAGGTGGCTTCCAGCTTGGCCTGGTCGGCGACCAGAATCACCAGGTTGCGCTTCTCGGGCATCTGGAAGGCAACGCTGTTCACCTTGTAATAATTCTGCATATCCTCAACGCCGGGCTGCACCTCGCCGCGATACTTGTCGTTGGTCAGCTTGGCGTACTGGATCTTCATCTTCTCGTTCTGGCCCTTGAAAGACTGCTCGATCTCCGCGGGCGTCACGATGGTGCCTTCCACGGCGATTTCACGCAGCTTGGTGATGAGGATCTGCTGCTTCAGGTCGGCCTCGAATTCGGGGATGGTGACGTTATTCTGCGCCAGCATGGCGGCGTAGGCGTCCTTGCCCACGAACTTTCCGTCCGGGAAAAGGCTGGGCATGAGCTGGCGAATGGCATCGGCGAGGTCCTGGTCGCTCACCTGGAAACCGAGCTGGGTAGCCTCATAGGCCAGGGCGCGGTCGGTGATCATCTGATCCACCACGCGCGGCACGAAGTTGGGCAGCAACTCGGGGGGCAACTGGCGGTCGCGCATGGTGCCCTGCACATTGCGCTGCACTTCCGGCAGCGTGATGGTATCCCGTCCGATCTGCGCCACCACGGTATCCGAACTGCCACCGTTGTTGTAGCTGGGGATCAGGTACGTGAGCATGGACAGCGACACCAGCAGCAGAATGGCGCCGAGCAGGATGCGCACGGCTTTTTCACGGCTACGGAATAAATCGAACATAACTGAGTAAAACTCCTATATTTAGAGGGAGTATTCCATTATAGCGAATGGACCCTCGGAGGCTCAAACGAGCTACGCCGCAAGGCCCATCAGCCGCGCGGCATTGGCCGAGTAGACCTTCCGCAGAACCCCTTCCGGCAGACCTACGCCGTAGATTCGCCAGCGGCCCTGCGGAGGCACGGCAGCCGGGGCGTAATCGAAATACTCATCTTCAGTTTCGAGAAAGCGGTAGTAGATCTCGTAGAGCGCGTCGCCGAAGGTCTGCTGCGGGGTGCCGGGGTCGGCGCTGGCGTCCGTGCCGAAGAGAATGCGGTCCTGGTAGCGGTCGAAGAACTTACGCGAGGCGCGCGGCTGGCGGCCCAACTCGCCGATGCGCGCGGCGATATCCACGTGCATATTGGGATGGCTGTCCAGGCACTCGGAAACGTAGGCGAGATCTTCCGCATCGGCCACGTGCAGACAGACGAACTGAGTGCGCGGGTGGCGCCGCATGACATTCCGGCGCGCTTCCTGCAGTTCGCGATTACCAGGGAAATCCTTGCCGTGGAAAGACCAGCTCGGGTGCGCGTGGAGTTCCTCCCAGCGCTCGTTGAAGCGGTCGATGGGCAGGAAGAAGGCCTCCGGATCGGAGATGTGGATGGCCACCGGCATTCCCAGAGCGCCGGCGGCTTCCCACATGGGGTCGAAGCGCCGGTCGTCGATGCGCACGAGCTGGCCCGAACCCTTCTCGCGTAGGAACAGGCCCAGGGTCTTGAGCACTTTGAGTCCCTTGGCGCCGGCCTGGTGGGCGGCGGCGACGAGGTCGGCCTGGGCCTTGGGATAGTCGGGTTCCGAGGCGCGGCTCCAGGCCGGCTCGGTGAAGACGATGAAGCGACCGGGATGGGCTTGCTGAAGCTTCGCGAGGGCGTCGCCGAGCGCGGCGCCGTAGCTGCCAGTGAGATCCACCATGGTCTGGATGTTCTTGCGGTCCATGACGGCCAGGCAATTGGCCGGGTCCATGCTGAAATGGATGCGGGTGCCATCGGCGGAACCGCCGGTGATGTGGGTATGGAAGTCGATCAGCGGAAAGCGCGCGCGCGGCACCTGCGTTTCGGCCGCGTGCAGCATGCTCTTCGGCTGATACTGCTCGATGGGCAGCGCGCCGGGTGCCGCCGCAGGTTCGCTTTGGGAAGCCGCCGCACGCGACCGCGCAGGCAGGGCGCCGAAGCCCGCCGGCAGCAGAGCCAGCCAATCTCTGCGGTTCATGAAACTATCCCTCCCCACTCAATCTCCGGCCGCGGCTTCGCGCCCCAGGCCGCATTCGTTGTGGACGGATTTGACGGCCCGCTCCAGGCCGTCCCGGCGGACCACCACGGCGATGGTCAGCTCGCTCGACCCCTGGGCGATGGCGATGATGTTCACGTCCACGCGCGAAATGGCCGTGAAGATGCGCCCGGCCAGGCCGGTTTTGCCTTGCATACCCTCGCCTACGGCCGCCAGCAGACCCACCTTGCGATCGATGCTGACGGGCCGCAGGTAGCCATGCGCGAATTCCAGGGCCAGCGCCGATTCGACAGCCTCCATGGAACGGTCCAGCTCCTGCTCGCGCACCAGGAAGCAGAAGTTCTGCCGGTAGCTGGAGCTGGAAACTAGCAGCAGCTCGACGTTGGCGCGCGCCACCGCGTCCAGCGCGCGGGCCATCACCTGAACGGCATTCAGCTCCGGGCTGGCCGGCTCGATGGAGACCAGCGCCACCTGGCTCATCGACGCTACCGCGCGCGTGCCGCAGGCCACCGCGATAGTAGGCACGATCTTGGTGCCGGGCTTTTCCGGCGCGAAGCTGTTCTTGCTCCACACCGGGATCTTCTTTTCCGCCAGAGGGGCGAGCGTGCGGGGATGCAGCACCTTGGCCCCGTTATAGGCCAGCTCGGCGGCTTCCGCGTAGGTCACCTCGGGGAGCACGCGGGCATCCGGGACCAGGCGCGGATCGGCGCTCATGATGCCATCCACGTCGGTCCAGATCCACAGCTCGGCGGCATCCAGGGAGGCCGCCAGGATGGAGGCCGAAAAATCCGAGCCGCCGCGTCCCAGCGTGGTGGGGCGCCCATCGGCGGTCGCGCCGTTGAAGCCGGTGACCACCGGGATGGCGCCTATCTCAAGCAGCGGGACGAGACATGCGCGCGCCTTCTCCCGGGTGGGTTCCATGAGCGGAGAGGCATTCCCGAAGACCGCGTCCGTCACCACCACGTCCCAGGCGTTCACGGCCGCGGCGGGCGTGCCCGAGGCCTCCAGGCACTCGGCCAGCAGCAGCGCGGACAGCCGCTCGCCAGTGGCCACGGCCTCATCCACCGAACGCGGCGGCCGTTCGTTGAGCATGGCCATCCCGTTGACGATGCGTTCGAATTCGGCGATCAGCTCATCCAGCCGGGCCTGCACGGCCGCCTGGCGGGTCTCCGGCAGAAGCTCGAGGCAGGCTTCCCGGTGGCGCGCGCGCAAGGCCGCCAGGTTGGCCTCCATGCCCGCGCGGCTGCCCGCTTCGGCGTGGCGCATGGTATCGAGCAGCAGATCCGTGATTTTGGACATAGCCGAGACCACCACGGCCACGGGGCGCTTGCGGCTTTCCGCGGCAATCAGGCCGGCGGCCACGCGTATACGCCCGCCGGAGCCCATGCTGGTGCCGCCGAACTTCATCACAAGCAGATCGTTCAACTGAGTTCCTTTCCGTTGGTGAGCCGCGCCCTGACGATCTTCAGGATGGCCTCTTCGACTGCTTCGACGCCGAGCGCGGTGGAATCCAGGTAGATGGCGTCCGGCGCCTGGGACAGCGGAGCGTCCGAGCGCGTGCTGTCGCGCCGGTCGCGCTCCTCGAGCTGCGCCGCCATTTCCGGCTCGGAGACCTGTTCTCCCTTGGCGCGCACCTCCTGAAGACGCCGCCGCACGCGCTCGGTGGGGCGGGCGTCCAGGAAGATTTTAACCTGGGCACTGGGGAAGACCACGGTGCCGATATCGCGCCCTTCCATCACCACGCTGGAGCGCTCACCCATGGCGCGCTGCTTGGCCACCATGGCGCGGCGGACGCCCGGAATGGCGGCGATGCGTGAGGCGCCGCTGGAGACTTCCGCCGTGCGTATGGAATCGGTGACATCCTCGCCGTTGAGCCGTATGCGCCCGGGTTCCAGCTCGATTTCGGCGGCCAGGGCGAGTTGCTCCATGCGGTGTCGGTCCTCCATATCCACCTTCTGCCGCAGGCCCCACAGGGCCACCGCGCGGTACATGGCGCCGGTATCGATATAGGTGAAGCCCAGGCGCTCGGCCAGGCGTTTCGCGATGGTGCTCTTGCCCGCCCCGGAAGGGCCGTCGATGGCCACCACCACGCGTTTCTGAGGGCTTTCGGTCAAGAACGTAGAATAGCAGGAGGCATGTCCCCGGACGAATTCGACTGCGTGGTGGCGGCGGCCTGCGCGCGTATCCCGGCCCGTTTCCGCAAACGCATGAAGAACCTGGCGGTGATTGTGGAGCCCGAACCCAGCGCCGCGCAACTGGCCCGCGTCGACCGGGGCGCCCCCAGCCGCCGCCACACGCTGCTGGGACTTTACGAGGGCCGTCCGCTGCCCACGCGCAGCGTCTTCGAGCCGTTTGCCATGCCCGACCGCATCACCATTTTTCAAGGCCCCCACGAACGGCTGGCGGCCAGCCCCGAGCAACTGGTCCGCCTGGTGGAAGACACCGTTTGGCACGAAGTGGCGCACTACTTCGGCCTGGACGAGCGCGAAGTGCGCGCCGCCGAGCGAAGACGGCACAACCAGCCGTAGTGACAAGCGGCGGGAACGGACCTGACCGATCCGCCTACCCCGAGCCGAGCGCGGCCATGGGATCGAACCCAGATCGTGAATGGGATCTAATGGCGGCTTAGCAAGCTTGGCCCGCCAGCTTATCGCGACCGCCGCCCGCGTGGTGCCGCAGCAGCAACAACCAAGGGAGCCAGCAATCTCTCGTAGAGACCGAAGAGATGCTCCGCCCGGTCCCGATCGCCTGGGAATCCGCCTGGGCGGTACAGCCTGTCCACTGCCTCATCGAGAGCGCGATGCGCCCTGCGCAATTGCGGTGGCATGGCGTCGATGTCGTACAGGTCGGCCAACGTCGATTGCGGGAATTCCACGCGGGCGTCCAGGACCGCCTGCGCGAGCGCCGTGATTCGCTTCCGTTGCTGGTCGGTCGGGTCCGGCCACGGGAACGGGTTATAGACGATCCCGATCGAGTATCTGTATCGGCTTTCGAGCCGGCCGCCGATGTGCCGCAGCCAGGCCATGTGCATCGCGGAGGTGAGAATGCCGAAGTGCCACAAGTCCGCATCCAGCAGCACGCGGACCAGGTTGCTCGGGATCGTCGGCGGCCTCAGCCAACCGATGGGCACGTATTCGCGCCTCTCGGAACTGACTTCCGGCACCGCCAGGAACGGAGCCGCGGGAACGACGGTGACGTGAAACCGGGTTGGCGTCTCTGCCAACCTGCGCGTGCCCTCGCTCCTGCTCCTCAGTCGGAACGCCCGGACGGCCGCGACCCTCTCCCGTACCCTGGGCATGGCGCGGAGCTCGTTCGGGGGCGCGTCCGCGAGATATAGAATCCATCGTTCCCGGCCATTGATGAACTCCTCGGATCCGACGAAAGGGTGGAAGTACCGCCTCGCGCCGGGCTCTCTGTGCAGAAACTCCGTCCGCTCTTCCGCGGTGAAAATGTACTGGCCATCGTCGATAGGCTTGGACCCGATCACAAGCTGCGGAACCGCGCAGAGCGGCCGATTGACTTCTTCCACCACCAGGTGGCGGTTGACCACGGTCCCCGCATCGAACAGGTATGGCGTGAGCGCCTGATGCCGGCTTTCGGTCGGATCGCCGTGGGTATCGCCATAGCTGAACAGCCGCTTGACGGGCGGCTCCAGGTCGCGGCGGCACAGGCCGATGATCACGACGTGAACGTGGGCCATGCCGCGGGCGTCGCTGCCCCAGGCAAACGTCCGGTGGGCGAAGCCGATCTCCAGGTTGTAGCGGTCGAAGAGGACGGGCCATAGCTGCGCGACCTGCTCGCCCTGGGTGATGGAGTTGGTGGCAACGAACCCAACTCGCGCCCGCGAATGCTGGAGGTATTCGCCGGCTTTGAGAAACCACGCCGTGACGTAATCGAGTGTCCCGCCGCTGCCGCCAAGATGCGCGATCCGGCGCACCTGGGCCCGCTGCATCTCCGATTGATATTTCGAACCGCCAAACGGCGGGTTCCCGAGGAGGTAAGTGCAATCGACTGGCGCAAGTAACCCGCCCCAGTTCATCTCCAGGGCATCGGCCGGCAGGATGTGGGGCGACTTCCTCAGCGGGATGCGGACGTAGCTCTCCCCGAACTCGCGCGAGAGCGCATTGTTCATGAGGTGGTCCATCATCCACAGCGCGATCTCCGCGATGCGGGCGGGAAACTCGCCTAGCTCGATGCCGAAGAACTGGTCGACGTCGATGCGCGATATCTTCTCGAATTCCAGATCCAGATTCCGGCCCTTGTACAGTGCCTTCAGGACCTCGATTTCGAGGAGCCGGATCTCGCGGTAGGAGATGATCAGGAAGTTTCCGCAGCCGCAGGCGGGATCGAAGAAGCGTAGTTCGGAGAGCTTCTGGTGGAACGCCTCCAGGGCCCTGCGGCGGCCGGCATCGCGCCGCTGGACGAGAGCGTTGAACTCGGCGCAGAGGTCGTCGAGAAACAGGGGTTCGATCACCTTCAGGATATTTCGCTCGGTCGTATAATGGGCGCCCTGCGACCGCCTCTCCCTGGGGTCCATCACCGACTGGAACAGCGAGCCGAAAATGGCCGGCGAGATGGCGTCCCAACTGAAATCGAGGGCGTCGATCAGGAGCGAGCGCATCGCGGCGTTGAACGACGGAAGCGGCAGCCGCTCCGCGAACAGATCGCCGTTGACGTAGGGGAACTGCGCGAGGTCGTCGTCGAGGTTCCGCTGGCGCTGCTCGACCGGGGTATTTAGGACCTCGAACAGCTTGCTCAACCACAGCCCAGTGTCGCTGCCGTCCGGATTCGTGCGCTCGGCAATCAGGGACGAGAAGATGTCGCGCGGATCAAAGATGCCGGTGTCGTCCGCAAACAGGCAGAACACCAATCGCACCAGAAAGCGCTCCAGGTCGTGGCCGACGTACCCGGACTCCTTAAGGGCGTCGTGGAGCCGGCCCATCATCTCCGCAGCCTCGATGTTCACCGGATCCTGATCGCGGAATGTCCGCTTCTGGACGCCGAGGACGAAACCGAAGTCCTCCACATGGTCGGGAAGCTGGTGCAGGGCAAAGCGGACGGTGTTGTTGTCCTCGAGGTCGTAAAGTTCGAAGGTCTGGAAGTCGCTGACCAGCAGGTACCGCGGCAGCTCGTGCTCCTTTAGCCCCGGGAAATAGTCGAGGGCCTGCTCCTTGGCGCGGTTCAGATCGCGACCGGCGCTCTTCTGTTCCACGAGAAGCACGCCTTTCCAGAACAGATCGATGAATCCGCGCTCGTGCCCCAGGAGTCGAACCGGCTCTTCAAAACTGGCCACGCGCCGGCGTGTGATGCCAAAGATCTCGAAAAACTCGTTGTAGAAGGTCTGGCTCTCGCCGCGCTCGTAGTGCGCGTGTTTCCATTCATCCGCGAAGCGCGCGGCGCGGGCACGTATTTCATTCCAGCTCAGGCGCATGTTGAGACTCATAGTACCGGATGGTGCTCCGGCGTGCCAGCGTGCGGTGAAGCGGGGCGTTGACTGGTAGCGTGGCCGTCAGTCGCGGGTCTTCCAGTATTCGAGAGCGGGACCGGCTATGGCGTCGAACTTACCGCTACCGGCGCGCGCCCGCAGCTTGTTCTTTTCCTCTTCACTTAACGGCTTGAAGTTCTGCGCCACGCGCACATCGTCCTCAAGCTGGCCGATGGTATTGAAGCCCAGCGGGCACGCCGTGACCGGCAAGCTGAGCGAGTAGCGCAGGCAATCGGCGGAGCTGAAAGTCCGCAGCAGGAAGGCATTGCCGAACACCTTGATGCCGAAGATTCCCACGCCGCGCTCGCGGGCCGCGGGCAGGGCGGTCTTCTCGAAGCTCATCTCGCCGGCGCCGGGGTAAGACGTGTCCGCCACGTGCAGCGGCATGAGCGCCGTATCGAAGCGCTCAGCGTGCCTGAGCATGGCCACGTGCACCAGCGGATCGCGGCAGTTGGAATAGCCGATGAAGCGGCACTTGCCGGCCTTCTTGGCCTCCTCAAAGGCTTCGATGGCTCCGCCCGGCGCGAAGATCCGCTCGATGTCCGACATCTTGGCTACGTTGTGCATCTGCCAGAGATCGACGTGATCGGTCTGCATGGCCTTGAGCGATAGCTCCAGCTCGGCGGCGGCTTCCGCGCGCGTGCGCTTGCCGCTCTTAGTGGTGAGAAAAATGTTCTTGCGGAAGGGCGGGATGGCGGCCCCATAGACCGTTTCGGCGTACCCATCGGCATAGGCATGGGCCATATCGAAATAGTTGATCCCCAGCTCGTAGGCGTGCTTCACGACGGCCACGCCCTCCTCTTTACTGATGAGATGGAAGCGCGCTCCACCCATCCCGATACAAGTGAGTTGCTGCCCGGTCCGCCCCAGCGTCCGCATGGGGATATCGCCCTCGCGCGGCTTGGCCGGCCGCGCGCTCGCGGCGCCGGCGAGCCCCGAAAGAGCGGCTCCGAAGAAGGTGCGTCTGCGCATAATCGTCACCTCAGTCCCGATCTGCAAAGCTAACTGAATTCGGGGAGGCAGTCAAGGTGGGGAGGCCGGGCCGGGCGGCTTGACACGGCCATGGTATCCTACGGACGTCAAAATCCAAGAAATGGGACCTCTTATTAACATCATCAGTGTCGCGGACCAACGTTATTATCCTCTGGCACAACGCCTTCTGATCTCACTGCTCAAATCGAACAACACCTACACGTTTACCTTGTTTTGTGACGATGCGGCCGCGTTCGCCCCGCTGAAAGCGCTTGGGCCGTGCGAACTGCGCGAACTGCCCGAGATACGAACTATGGGCGCGAAGCGCGCGAAGTTTACCGCCTACAGTTGCGCACTGGCGGAGCTTGGCGATTTTCTTTATCTGGACTCGGACATCATCGTGTTAGGCGACCTGAGGGGCCTGGGGCTGTCCGGAAGACTGGAAGCGGCCGAGGACGACCTGTCCGCTTGTGAGTTCATTCGGGACCGGCGCCACCCGTGGGTCGGGGCGCCCGATCTCCTGAACGAGTGCTACATCAACTCCGGTGTCATATTCATTCCAGCGGCACAGAAAGGATTCATCGAGGATCTGCGTGGACGATCCCAGTCGGATGAAGAGTGGAAACGGTACATCCTCCCCGGGAAACTCTACGACAACCATTTCCTGTGCGCGCATATAAACATCGGCAAAGTCCGGGTCAACCTGATTGACCCACAACAATACAACTGGCCGGGATTCAGGAAAGGCGGCTGCTTGCAGGTGGTTCGGCGAGGCGCGGCTGTGGTGAATAAGGTGACCGGCATACCACTAAAGCTAGTGCATTTCGCCGGGATCCAGGACGTTGACCGTGCGCTGTGTTCGATTCCGT
>CAYRWE010000082.1:0-19482 GCA_964427655.1 uncultured Solibacteraceae bacterium
GTCGTCTACAGGCTGCTGATTCTCTCGATTCCCTTGCACCTGGTCTGGCGCATCGCGCGCCGGAGCGAAGATTGGGTGCCCGCCCGTCTGCATGGGCCAGCGGAGCCGACGTATTTGACGCTCGAGATTGAAGGACCGCGGAGGTCATTACCGGATGTTGGTTGAAGAGTCGCTTAGCCTCGCATGTGAACCGAAGCGGCAGGCGTGCTGGCTGCAGGTTATGTCGCACCTCAGCCCGCGCTACGGGGGCATCGCCGTTTCAGTTCCAGGGTTCGCACGGGCGACCGAAGCTGCCAGTACGCATGCTTGTCCGATCGTGGGTTTCTGCGAACGGGAGGAACTGGATCAAGTGCCCGCGGAGCAGCGCGCGGGGATCACGGTTTTCCCGCCTCAGCGCCTGCGCTGGATGGTGGACACCCGTTTGAAGAATCGGCTCAACAGAGAGGTCCGCGGCGCCACCGGCGTGCACATCCACGGCCTTTGGGAGACGCATTGCATGATGGCGGCGGGAATGGCGCGGGCGCTCAAGAGGCCCTATGTCATCTCCGCGCACGGGATGCTTGAGCAGTGGGCCTTGCGTACCAAGCGCATCAAGAAGGCCCTCTACGCTGCCCTGATCGAGATCCGGGCCATGAAGTCCGCGGCCTGCCTGCGGGCTCTCAGCGCCGACGAAGTGGACGATTACCGCCGCCTGGGGCTCACCAACCCTATCGCCATCGTCCCGGGGGCCATCGATGCGCAGCCGGTTGTCAGTCCCGATATCTTCCGCGGCCAGTATCCGGAGCTCGAGGGCAAGCGGATCGTGCTCTTTCTAGGACGCATCCACCCGAAGAAAGGGCTGCACCTGCTGCTGAAAGCCTGGGCGCGCACGATTCAAGCGGAGGACGTGCACCTGGTGATCGCGGGCCCGGATTCCGAAGGCACGCAGGCGCGCCTCGAACAATTGACGGACGATCTCAACCTGCGGAAATCCGTCACCTTCACGGGCATGCTGACGGCCGAGCGGAAATGGTCGGCGCTGGCAGCCGCCAGTCTCTTCGTGCTGCCCTCGTATTCGGAAGGTTTCAGCATTGCCGTGCTGGAAGCTCTGGCGGCGGGGATACCCGTGGTGGTGACCACATCTTGCCACATACCCGAGGTAACGCTGAACCGTTGCGGGTGGGTGATCAAGCCGGCGATCGGCCCGCTCGAACAGGCCTTCCGGGAGTTTCTCAGCCTTTCGCCCAAGGAACTGCACGACCTGGGAAGAAATGGGCAGGATTTGGCTCGCAAACGCTTCCATTCCTCCGTAGTCGGAAACCAGATGGCCCAGGTTTACAACTGGCTGGAGGGCGGCAGCAAGCCGTCGGCGGTCGAGATCGTCTGAAGGAGCCCAAATATGACTGCGGGCGTGGATTTATCCAGTTTCAACATTGCGCGCGATTCGGCTTACAGCGTGGGCCGGTCCTTCTTCATCAGGACAGTCTGGTTTCTGGTGGGAATGCCACTGCTGCGGTGCTCGATTTTGCCCTCGTCGTCCTTCCGCCGGCGCCTCTTGCGGTGGTTCGGGGCCGAAGTGGGGGCGGGCGTGGTGATTAAGCCGGGAGTTCGCGTGAAGTTTCCCTGGAAACTGAAGGTGGGGGATCACTGCTGGATCGGGGAGGACTGTTGGATCGACAATCTGGCTCCGGTGGTTCTTGGCAAACATGTTTGCGTCTCCCAGGCGGTCTACTTCTGTACGGGAAATCATGACTGGTCCGACCCGGCGTTTCGCCTGATCACGGGATCCATAGAAGTTCGGGACGGCGCCTGGATCGCCGCGCGGGCCTCGGTCGGCCCCGGGGTGGTGGTGGGCGAGCATGCGGTGGTCGGTTTTGGCGCGGTGGTCACCGGCGCCATTCCCGCCAATGAGATTCATGGCGGAAATCCGGCGGTCTTTTTGCGGCGGCGTGAAATCGTTGGACCCCGTAGTTCAAGCGATAAGATGAGGTCCCTATGTTCGCTTTGATTCCGGTTGTTCTATCGTCGCTGGTCGTGTGCTTCGCGCTCACGCCTTTTCTGCGCGATTTCTTCGGATTTCTGGGGTTCGTGGACAAGCCGGACTCCTACCGCAAGATGCACGGGCGTCCCATCCCGCGCGTCGGCGGCATGGCGCTCATGATGGGGTATTGTGTGGCCTTCCTGGCTTTGACGCTGGGTTGGAAGCTGGGATTCTTCGATACCAGCGACCCTTCGCTTCGGCTGATGGTGAGACTCTCGCCGGCGGTAATCCTGATCTTCGCGGTGGGCCTCTACGACGATTTGAAAGGTCTCTCTCCCTGGACCAAGCTGGCCGGCCAGGCGGCCGCCGCATCCTACGCCTGCTGGGCGGGAGTCCGGCTGGCGGCGCCTCCCGGCTATACCGGCCCGATGATCGTGATCGACCTGGTGGGGATCTGCTGGCTGGTGCTGTGCGCCAACGCCTTCAACCTGATCGACGGCCTGGACGGCCTGGCCACGGGCGTCGCGCTGATCGCCGCCGCCAGTCTTCTATTGGCCGCGCTGATCCATCACAATCCGGGGCTGGCCGCGGCGATCGCTCCGCTGGTCGGCGCGCTGCTGGGATTTCTGTACTTCAACTTCAATCCCGCTTCCATCTTTCTGGGGGACTGCGGAAGCCTGCTGATCGGGTTTCTGCTGGGGTGCTACGGGCTGATGTGGAACCAGCACGCCAAGACCGGTTTGAGCATGGCGGCGCCGTTCGTCGCGCTGGCCTTCCCGGTGTTTGAAGTGGGGCTTTCGATTATCCGGCGCTTCCTGCGCAACCGGCCCATTTTCGGGTCGGACAGGAACCACATCCATCACCGCATTCTCTCGCTGGGGCTGAGCCATCGCGACGCGGCGCTGGTGCTATACGGGGTGGCGGGACTGGTGGCCATGGTGGCCGTGTTGCAGACTATCCTGCGCCCCCAATTCGCAACCATGCTGCTGCTGGTCTTCTTCGTGGGCGCGTTCGTGGGGTGCAAGCGCCTTGGTTATCTGGAGTTCAACCTGCTTGGCGAGTTTCTGTTCTCCGGCGAATTCCGCCGCACCCTGAGAAACGGAATCCACTTGCGCGAGTACGAGCAGCGTATCGCCGGTGCCAGGACCGTCGAGGAGTGCTGGCAAGCGCTGAAGAGCGCCTGCCGCGAGGCGGAGTTCAATTACGTTTCGATGCGCGTCAACGGGTTGTATTTCGAAGACGAGGTGCAGCCGGCCTTTGGCGCCGGCAGCCGCCTCCACATACGCTTATCGCGGTCGGACGAGGCCACTTTCGGCCACGACCCCAGGCTGCCCGCGCAAGCTATGCTGATCGCGCCGCTCGCCGAGCGGTTGCAGGAAACGCTGAGCCGCTTTAATTTCGCATCGGCCCGGATGGCCGCCGAGGCGCCGCTCTCGGGAGGGCCAAAGGCCGTCTGAGCAAGGCGGATCGGACCGGGTCGGAACCGTTTGAATTCAACGACGCGGCCGGACGTACGCGGGTCCGTCGCGGCATTTTTTAACGTCTAAAGGGAATTTGGAAAGGTCATGAAACTTACAACACTATTGGGAATTGGCGCCGCGGGGCTGATCTCGGTGGGATCGGCCGTGTGGCTGCGCGCCGGAGCGCCGCCCGAGGTCGCCGTTACGATGAACGAGCACGGGCTTCAATCGCTGAAGGCCGACAAGGTGGATTTCCTTCTGACCGGAGACTTCCGGGTGGAGGAGGTTCTTCTGAAGAAGGCTAGTGGCACCCTCTACCAGGGTTCGACTATCGGAACGGCCGTTTGCGATCCGCAAAAGCGCGAACTTACCGTCACTTATCCGTGGGGAGTCGTGAAAACCGACTATACGGCCGATAAGGGCCGGTTGACACTGGCAATCACTGCCAACAACACGTCGGAAGATACGATTCAGGGAATCCACTTCACGCCCCTGGTTTTGAAATTTCCCTCGAAGGTCAAGGAATACGACGGTTCCGTACCGCTGCTGGAGCACAACCTGGGACAGGCGGGTACGGTCAAGGTCTCGTATGGCTCGGGCAGCCTGGCGGTGGTCAGCGAAGATATGGCCAAGCCGCTCATGGTGGGCTTTCCGTGGGCCTTGGACAAGCCGGCCAACACCAATTTCCCATTGAGCATCCACACCAACCGCGTAAGCTCGTATCCCGACAGCTATCCGACCATCGTGCGCCCGATATCCCCCAAGGGATCTGATCGCTACGTGGTGTCGCTGCGGTTCGGGCGCAGCGCGAACGACGATAGCCTGACGGCCGACGTCAACCAGAAGTTCGCCGCCACGTTTCCCCAGCAGTTGCACTGGAACGACCGGCGTCCGATCGGCGCCATCTTTCTGGCCACGACTCCGCCGGAGGGGACCAATAACCCGCGTGGCTGGTTCGGCGATTCGAAGCTGGATGTGACGACTCCGGAGGGCCGCGCGGAATTCCGGGAGCATCTGTTGCACCTGGCCGACGGCGCCATCCAGATCATGCGCGATATGAATGCGCAGGGCGCCATTACCTGGGATATCGAAGGCCAGGAGTACCATCACGCCACCACTTACATCGGCGATCCCCGCCTGGTGGATACGCTGGCGCCGGAGATGGGCGCGGTGGCCGATGAATATTTCGGACGCCTCCGGGCCGCCGGGCTGCGGGTGGGAATCTGCGTGCGCCCTCAGTTGCTGCGCCGCGAAGCGGACGGCAAGACCGCCAACCAGACGATCGTAGAAGACCCCACGAATCTGCTTATCGACAAGATCGCGTACGCCAAGAAGCGCTGGGGAGTTTCCCTCATCTACCTCGATTCGAACGTAAACGGGACCGACCCGAACCCGCTGGACGCCGGCATCATCGAGCGGGTGGCGGCCAAGTTCCCCGATTGCCTGCTGATTCCGGAGCATTCCAACCTGCGGTACTACGCGTACTCGGCGCCGTTCGCGGAATTACGCCACGGAGCGCTGGCCACGCCCATATCCGCGCTGGACGTGTATCCCAAAGCCTTTTCCGCCATCTATACAGCGGATGGGCCGCTGGACCTCTACCGCGACAATCTCAAAGCGGCGGTCAAGCGCGGCGACAGCCTGATGTATCGGACTTGGTTTACCGATCCGCAGAACCAGAAAGTGAAGGCGATTTACAGCCGTTAGTATCCGACGCTCCCGTTCACGCGCACCATACTTCATGCCACAAGTTGCCGATCGACTTACAACCACCGCAACTATAGAGGCCCATCCGGCGGCGCCGCCCAGCTTGGGGCGCCTGCTGTTCAGCGGCAGCTCGGCGCTGGGGCTGGCGACCGTGCTGGAGCGCGGGTTGGGATTTCTGGCCAACCTGGCCGCCGCGCGCCTGGGCGGAACATCCGTCTTCGGTGCTTATGCGGTGGCCATGACGACGGCCAACAACGTGGCCAGCTATGCGGGCGCAGGCATCGGAACCACGGCCAACCGATTCTCCGGCGAATATCCTTATGGAGGCGCCGGCTACCGTGGATTCCTGCGGGCGCTGGCGCTGGTGTGTTGCGGATCTTCGGCGCTGGCTGCCGCCATGCTGTGGTTCGCAGCGGGACCTTTAGCGACCCACCTGCTGCACAATTCGGGACTGGCGGGGCTGCTGCGGCTGGCGGCTATCTCGGCGGGGGCGGTAATTCTGCTCGAATGCCTGCGCGGCTTGCTGATCGGGCAGCGCCGGTATGCGGGGTTGTTGGCTCTCTCGGTGCTGTTCGGAGGAAGCCTGGCCATCGTGCTGCCGATGGCGGCGAGGCACGGGGCAAAGTTCATGGTGGTCGGACAAGCGGTGACCGCCATGGGCGCCATCCTGATCTGCGTTTTCCTGGCGCGCCAACTCCATTTCGCGCCTCCCGCCTCGACGCCGCGCGGCTACGGCCCGGGCGCCGGCGTGATCGTGCGTTTCGGCCTGGTGCAACTGTTGGCCGTGACGGGCATCAACGCAGCGGGATGGTGGATCGCTTCGCTGGTGGCGCGCGCGGACCTTTCGCTGGCGCAATCGGCCTGGTATTCGGTGGCCATGCAGTTGCGCAACATGTGCGCCATGCCGGGCTGGCTGATCTCGCAAACCGCTTACGCGCAACTGACGGAAAACGGCGGACAGCAGTACGGCGGGCCGGGACGCGTGACGGTGCTGAGCACTTTCGTGGCGACGGCGATCTCGCTATTGGTGGCGGGGCCGGCGGCCGCGCTGATGCCCTGGGTGGTGCCGCATCTGTATGGCCGGGGTTTTGCAGGCGCCGAGCTGGCGGCCACGCTGGCGGTTGCCACCGGTCTAATCCACATGAGCGCGGCTCCGGCGGCGGCCCGGCTCACGGTGGTGTCTCTTAGGCTTACGGGAATTATCAACGCCGCCTGGAGCGCCCTGCTGGTGGTATTGGGCACGTGGCTGGTGCCGAAGGGCGGCGCGGCGGCGGGAGCCGCATGCTTCCTGGGAGCGCATCTCTTTTCGGCCGCCGCCGTACTGGTGGCGCTGCTTTGCCTGCGCTCGGCTCCACGCGAGCTGATCGGCACCTCGTTACCCGGACTCGCGGGGGCGATCCTGATCGCGGGGCTGGGCTGGCTGCGGGCGGCGGGCATTCACAGGGGCGAATTCAGCGTCGCCATATTGGCGGTGACCGCGGGCCTCACGGCGATCGCTTTCTATCATGGCCGCAACACCAGCGACGCCTTGCGGCAACTGACATTGACCAAGCTGGTCTCGAGTCTGTGGGCGCGCGGCGGTCTGCGTTCCGGCCTGCGCGCGCTTTTTGCGGGTTCCCGATGATCGACTGCACTCGCACCTCCGGCGGCGCCCCGCCTCAGACCATGACTCGAATTGAGGTGGGCGATCGGAACGCCGGCGCCGAATCCGGTCCTCCGGCGCCTCGCCGCATACGCGTGGCGTTGATCCTGTATCGCGACGACCTGAATGTCGGAGGGTCGCTGCGGGTAGTTGAAAATCTTGCCAACGCGCTCGATCCGGAACGCGTGGAAGCGCATGTGGTTTTCGCGTATGGCGGGCCCGGCCCGCTGGCCGCCCGGAGCAGCGTCCCCTGTCATTATTTGGAATCGCGAGGCCCCCGGGATCTGCGGAGCTGGTTCAAGGCCCGTGCGATAATCGAAGGCCTTAACCCCGATATCCTGCATTTCCATAATCCGGCTTACTGGCTGCACGCCGCCCTGGCGGGAAAGCCGTACAAGAAACTCATCCACTTCCACGGCCCGTACTTTCCCGAGAAAATGAGCGCCTTCGACCGCTGGCTGATCGGCCAAAGCCGCCGGCTCGGAGACGGCACGGTTTGCATCACGCGCGGCATGCGGGAGATGGTCGTGAAGCTCGGTTGGGGGCTGCCGGGTCGAACCTGGACGATCTACAACGGCATCCCCTGCGGCGCCCCCGGGACTGAGCCGCCGAAGCACGCGGCGCGCACGGCGCTGGGGTTGCCCCAGGATGCGCGGGTGCTCGGTGTCGTGTGCCGCCTGGCGTGGTACAAGGGCTGCCGCGACGCGATCCGCATTTTGACGCGCCTCCATCCCGAGTGGCACGTGCTGTTCTGCGGCGATGGCCCCATGCGCGACTACCTGGCGGATACGGCCCAGCAGGAGGGCGTCGGGGAGCGCGTGCACTTCGCGGGAATGCTCGAAGACATGCGGCTCGGCTATTCCTCAATGGATGCCTTCCTGTTTCTCAGCCGGCTAGAGCCGTTCGGCCTGGTAATCGCCGAAGCCATGGCGGCGCGTGTGCCGGTTTTCGGCCTGGCGGCGGAGGGCGCATATCGCGATCCGCTATATCCGCTGATCACTCCGGAAAACTCCATCTTCGTGGAGCGCACCAGCCCGGGAGACTACGTTTCGCCGGAGCCGGCCGGGGTGATCGACGAGTTGGCCCGCCGGATCAACGAGTTCGGCATGGATCCGGAATCTTACTGCCCCATGATCGAGCGGGCGCATGAATGGGTCCTCGATCGCTTCGACGCGCGGGTGCAGGCCGAAGCAATGTTGGAACTTTACGATTTTGTTGTCAACCGTCCGGTGGACGCCCCTAAATAAGTGGAGCGAATAGAAAACTTGACTGCCGTCATCTGGATAGATTGGTACTCCTATCACGTGTCGCGCTTCCGCGCGCTTTGCGAGCACCCGCCGCTCAAAGGACGGGTGGCTGGAGTCGAACTAGTGGGCGGCTGCGGCGTTCACCGCGGCTTGCGCTTTCGGGAGCCGGAGAGGGAGGGGCTGCCCATCTCGGTCCTGTTCCCGGAAGGAGACTGGCACAACATCGGTCCGCTCGAGCTGGCGCGGGCGGTGTGGCGGAGTTTGAACCGGCTGCGCCCATCGGCGGTGCTGGTGCCGGGCTGGGCCACCGCTCCGGCTCTGGCTGCCGCCGTGTGGGCCAAGCTGCATTTCAAGCGCTCTATTCTGATGAGCGAAACGACGGCGGCGGACCACCGCCGAGTCTGGTGGAAAGAGCTTCCCAAGCGGCTGCTGATCCTCTCGCTGTTCGACAGCGCGATTGCCGGCGGCAAGCCGCATGCGCGATATCTGGTGCATTTGGGGTTGGCGCCCGGCCGGATCGCCCGATATTACGACGTCATCGACAACCGTTTTTACCAGGAAGAGACGGATCGCGCCCGGGAAGCTCCCGAATTGCGAAAGGTGGCCGGCTTGCCGGAGCGCTACTTCCTTTATGTGGGGCGGCTCTCGCCGGAGAAGAACCTGAACGTTCTGCTGACGGCTTTTGCGTGCTACCGTGCGAATGGTGGCACGTGGTCGCTGGCGCTGGTGGGCGACGGACCCGAGCGGGTGGCGTTGGAACGGCAGAGCCGCGAATCGGGGATCCGCGCGCACGTGACGTTTGCGGGACTGAAAGCCGCGCGGGAGACGGTGCCTTACTACGCCTTCGCGGGCTGTTTCGTGTTGCCCAGCAGTCGCGAGCCGTGGGGGCTGGTGGTGAATGAAGCCATGGCTTCCGGGCTGCCGGTGATCGTATCGAACCGCTGCGGCTGCGCCGAGGACCTGGTCGAACCCGGTGGCAACGGCTACCTGTTCGATCCGGCTAGCGAAGCCGAACTGGCCGATCGGATGCTCTCCGTCAGCCAGTCGAGCGAGGCCGCGATTCAAGGCATGGGACGCAGGTCGCGGGAGATTGTCGCCAGCTATTCCCCCGCTAACTGGGCCGCCGAAGTGGCCCGTGTGGCGCAGGCCTGACCTGGACGCCCACTCGCTCCCATGCGCATCCTCTTTGCCAACCAATTCTTCTGGCCGGACGTGGCGGCCACGGGCCAATACCTCTGCGATCTGGCGCGCCACCTGAGCGCCCAGGGGCACGAGGTGACGGTGATCTGCAGCGGCGGATCGTACTCGGAAGCGGGTGCGGGCCGCGATGCCGGAGAGCCGCCACCGGTCCGCATCCTGCGCGTCCCGGGTCTGCCCTACAAACGCGGGGCACTGGCGCGGCTCGTTTCCTACTTGACCTTTTTCGCCGGCGCGCTGTGGCACGAGTTCCGCGTTCCGCGGCCGGACATGGTGGTCACTATGACCACCCCGCCCATGCTGGCCGTGGCGGGCACGATTCTGAAAAAGCTCCGCGGCACGCGCCATTACATCTGGGAGATGGACGTCTTTCCGGATGCCCTGGTGACCCTGGGCGCCTTGGCGGAGCGCGGTCCGGCCGCCCGATTCCTAGGCTGGATACAGGATTGGAGCCGCCGCCATTCGGACGGAGTGATCGTCCTCGGTCCGTGTATGCGAGAGCGCCTGCTGGCGCGGGGGACACCCGAAGATCTGGTGCACGTGGCTGAGAATTGGGCGGACGGCAGCACCATTTCGGCGCGGCCCAACAACCGCCGCTCTGGCCCGTTGAACATCTTCTACTCCGGCAACCTCGGCCTGGCACACGACACCGACACCATCGAAGGCGCCATGCGCCACTTCCGGAACGATCCGCGCTTCCTGTTCACGTTCGCGGGAGGTGGGGTGGGGAGGGCGCGGCTGGAGCGGATGTGCGCCGCCGAAGGGATCGGCAATGCGTGCTTCGTGGCTTATGCCAGCCGAGCCGGCATGGACGACCACATGGCGCAGGCAGATATCGGGTTGGTGACGGAGCGCCCGGCGTGCATCGGAACCGTGGTGCCCAGCAAGGTCTATGGGTTGATGGCGGCCGGAAGGCCGCTGCTATTCATCGGGCCCAAGGACGCCACGCCGGCCCTGCTGATTGAGCAGTTCCAGTGCGGATGGCAGATCGACCCGGGCGACTTGCGGAATCTGATCTCCTTGCTGGAAGCACTGTATGCCGGCCGCGAAACGGCCTGCGCGCATGGACGGCGCGCGCGCGCCGCCTTCGAACGCCACTACGACGTATTTCAGGGAGTATCTCGAGTGGCCGCCGCACTCGGGCTCGGCGTGAAGACGGCCTCGACGCAGGCGGATCCCGTTCGCAAACTGGCTTAGACTAATCGTGTTCTCAACCAATCTCGGTCTCGCTCTTACTGAAATTGCCTTCTATTGCCTGGTGGCATTGCTGGCAGTGGCATTCCCGCGCGTGCGATTCGCGTGGCTAAGTGGCGCGGAGGCGGCTTTCGGGCGCCTGGCTAACCGGCGCGGGATCGCCATTCTGGGTGTGATTGCGCTGGCGCTGGTTCTGCGGGGGGCGCTGATTCCCGTGTTACCCACGCCCGTACCAGGGGTGCACGACGAATACAGCTATTTGCTGGCCGGCGAAACATTCGCTTCCGGGCGGCTGGCCAATCCGCCGCACCCGCTGTGGACCAGCCTGGAAACTTTCTATGTCATTCAGCACCCCACTTATGCCTCCATGTATCCTCCCGGCCAGGGTCTCTTCCTGGCGATAGGGTATTTGGCGGGGCAGCCGTGGATCGGCGTCTATCTGAGCGTGGCGCTCATGTGCGGGGCGGTCTGCTGGATGCTACAAGGCTGGGTGGGGCCGCGCTGGGCGCTTTTGGGCGGAATACTCGCCGTGCTCCGCTGGGGCGTTTACAGTTACTGGGTGGAAAGCTACTGGGGCGGGGCAGTGGCCGCTCTGGGCGGTGCGCTGGTGGCGGGCGCTCTGCCGCGCCTGATGCGCAAGCCTTCGTGGGGGCCGGCGGTTGCCATGGGATCGGGAATTATCGTTCTCGCCAACAGCCGTCCTTTTGAGGGCGTCCTGTTCACCTTGACGGTCTTCGGCGTGCTTCTGATTCATTTCGTGCGAAAGGGCGTGCCCGATTTCAGGCTGCTGGTCCGCCGCGTAGCCGTTCCGCTCGGGGTGGTTGTGTTGCTGGGAGGCGCCGCCATGGGCTACTACTTCTGGCGAGTTACCGGCAATCCCACGCGGATGCCCTACGACCTGCACTCGGCGACCTACGAAGTTACCGGGCCTTTTCTTTGGCAGCCGTTGCGCCCGGCCCCTTTGTATCGTTACGTGGTGATGGAAAAGTACCACGTGGGGCGGCAAACCGCGGCTTATGTGCAGGCACATTCGCTTCGCGGATGGCTGTTCGAGACATGGCGCAAGGCGGAATCGCTGGTGGTCTTCTACTTCTGGCCGGCGGCGGCGCCTGTGCTTCTGGCACTTATATTTTTGCGGCGCGATCGAAAAGTCCGCTTCGCATTGCTCGCGGTGGGAATCATATTCATAGGTCTCACGCTGGAAATTTGGCCGATGACTTTGCACTATCACGCTCCTCTAGCCGCCGTCATGATCCTGTTGCTGGTGCAGGCGATGCGTTTCTGGCGGCTGGTGGAGTGGCGCGGGCGCCCGGTGGGCATTGCGATTTCGCGGTCCATACCGCTGTTCTTCGCCGGAATGGTGGTTCTCCGGGTGGGCGCGGCCGCCCTGCACGCTCCCATGCCGGAACACGGCCTGGCACCTTGGTTCACGGTAACGTCCGGCAACCTGGACCGCGCCTCGGTGGCGCGCTACCTGGCCGCCCAGGCGGGGCCGCAACTCGTTCTCGTACACTACGGCGAGACACACCACGTGGATGAAGAGTGGGTGCATAACTCCGCCGATATAGACGCGTCGAAGGTAGTCTGGGCGCGCGATGCAGACGCGGCGGAAAACGCCCGCGTGCTGCGCTACTTCTCGAATCGTCGCGCGTGGCTGCTGGAGCCGGATGCCAAGCCGCCGCGCCTGCTGTCGCTTTCGCCCGAACTGGGCGCTCTGCGCCCCCCGAAATAAGTCAGTCCAGCCGAATTACACGAGTTAACGATTATGTCCGCCGCTCACATCTCGGTCCCGCCGCTAGAGTATCTCGTGGTAGATCTCGACGGCACGCTGGTCCTCACCGATACCTTCGCGGCCTGCGTGCTGGAGGCGCTGCGTAAGCGCTTCTCGTCGCTCCCGGCAGTGGTCGCCGGCCTGATTAAGGGCCGCGCGGTATCGAAGCGTATTGCCGCGTCTCTGGCCAAGTTGAACGTGGAGAGCCTCCCGTATAATGAACCCCTGATCGAGTATCTGCGGGAGCAGAAGGCGGCCGGGCGCCGGCTGATCCTGGCCACCGGGGCGGATCTGTCGATCGCCACCCAGGTGGCCGAGCACCTCGCGATATTCGACGAAGTGATCGCCAGCGACGGCGCGCGCAACATGACGGGCGACGAGAAGGTGCGCGCCATCGAAGAGCGCATCGGCAACGCGCCGTTCACTTATGCCGGAAACTCGCGGGCCGATCTGCGGGTCTGGCGGCGATCCCAGGCCGCCATCCTGGTCGGCGCCCCGCGTTCCTGTGCGCGCGAGTTGCGAGCCGCAGGGATCGCCGTGCAGCGGGAGTTCGGGCGTTCGCGAAGCGCCTGGGAGGCGCGGGTCCGCTGCCTACGGGTGCACCAGTGGTCCAAGAACTTCCTGGTATTCGTCCCCGTTGTGCTAGCTCATCAGATCGCAAACCTGGGGGCCATGTGGCACGCTCTGCTGGCGTTCCTGGCGCTGTCGTTCGCCGCGTCGGCGCTGTATATCGTCAACGACCTGCTCGATTTGCAGGCCGATCGACTGCATCCGTCCAAGCGCCGCAGACCGCTGGCGTCGGGCGCGGTAAGCGTCGAGGCGGGCCTGGGGTTAGGGGCTTTGATGGTGGCCGCCGCCACCGCGATGGCCTTCCTGCTGCCTCCGCCGGCGCGCCTGTTACTGGCGGCTTACGCGGCCTCCTCGCTGACTTACTCGCTCAAACTGAAGCGCATGTTGTTTCTGGATGTGGTGAGCTTATCCCTGCTCTATGCTCTGAGGGTGCTTTATGGCGGCTCGGCCACGGGAATCGAAATTTCGGTGTGGACGCTGGCCTTCTCTCTGTTTCTGTTTACCAGCCTGGCGTGCGTGAAGCGGCTGGCCGAACTGCGCAAGGTGAACCCGGTCGTGGGAGGAACTCAGGAATACCGCGGGTATATGGCGGCGGACGCAATTCAACTCTCGTCTTTGGCCTCGGCGGCGGGCTCGGTAGCGGTCCTCGTGCTGGCGCTGTACATCAACAGTCCGGAAGTCGGGCTGCTGTATCACCATGCGCGGGCCCTGTGGCTGCTGTGTCCGATCTTCATCTATTGGATCGGCCGCCTCACGCTGATTGCCAACCGCGGCCATCTGGACGACGATCCCGTGACGTTCGCGTTGAAGGATCGCGCAACCTGGGTGGTCGGGGTTGTCGCCGCCGTTGTCCTGGCGGTGAGCACCTAGTCCATGACTTCCACCTCTACCCTTATGTCATCGTCGGCGCCGATACGGTCGGGCGGAACGGCAGCGATGTTGCGTCGCGCGGAAGCGGCGGTGGAGCGATGGGCTCCCCTGCTGGTGGTGGCGTTGGTGGCGGCATTCGCGATGTGGGCGTGGTTCGCCTCGCGGGGAGCACGCTTCCAGTTCGACGAACTTCTGGAAATCGCCGCGGCCGGAGCGTCTACGCCGCAGCAAGTGATCTCCTCGCTGGCGGCGGGCGTCGATTTCAACCCGCCCCTTTCGCATTTCATTATTCGCTACAGCATGGCTGTGGCGGGACCTTCCGAAGCCGCCGCGCGGCTGCCGGCATTTCTGGGGACTGTCGCGCTGCTGATCTCGTTGTACGTCTTCGTCGCGCGGGAACTGGGACGGACCTGCGGGGTGCTGGCCATGTTGGCTATCCTCTGCTCGCCCGTGCGCGATTACGCCGTGCAGGCGCGCCCCTACGGCCTGGTGCTGGGATTCTCGGGCCTGATCTTGTTGTGCTACCGCAGTGCCACGGAGCGGCGTAGCCGGACGGTCGCGCTGATTGGCGTCGCCATTTGCGCCGGCGCCCTGACCGCCACGCATTACTATGCCGTTCTGGTTATCGGAGTGCTATTATTCGCGGAGTTACTCAGGACATGGGAGACGAAGCGACCGGATTGGCCGCTGATAGTAAGTTGCGCCGCTCCTCCGTTACTGGCCCTGTGGCTCTTGCGCGATGTTATCCGGATGCAGCGGCTGCAACTGGCGCACTACTTTTCGAGGGGCAGCCTGCTCAGTTTCGACCACGGATATGACTTCCTGGCGATGGACCCGCTGGTCTTCTGCCTGGCGCTGACGCTGGTAGCAGGTGCACTCGGCTTCCTCTGGAGCGGCGGCAAACTGCCGGGTCCGACTCGCCTGGCCGGCAAGCCGCGCTCTTCCGTCATGGTGCTGGGACTCGGCCTGCTGCTGCTTCCCGTGGCGGGCGCCTTAGCCGCGCGCTTCGTCACGCACGCCTATGTGCCGCGGTATTTCCTCCCTGCAGCGATCGGGTTCGCCATCTGCCTCTGTTACTGTGTCAAATGGTTCTCCACCGTTCTGCCAGCGCTGGTGCTGCTCATCATGTTGCCTTTCGGCCTGGGGTTCGGGAAGGCCATCCTGCAAGACGCCTTGCGCCCTTCCGAAGAACTCCCCGCGAGCGAGGGCCTGGCCGCGGCCCCGGCGCCGCTGTTGTTCGATACTCCCGGAACTTACCTGCAGATACAACACTACTATCCGGCGTTGGGGGATAAGTTGTGGGTGATCGCGGACCCCGCCGCGTCGCTGCGCCACAGGGGGTACGACACCGACGACAAGATCATGCTCGCGCTCGCGGGGCTTGGTCGCGCGCAGGCCATCACCCTAAGCGCCGCGGTGCGCCGCTGGCCGCACTTCAGCCTGGTTCCAAGATCGGCGGACTCCGTCTATGCGCTCAAGTGCGCCATGGACGCGGGCGCGCCGGTCGCGGTGGGACGGGCGTTTGGAAGCTCGAATTTCGTCTTTGAGGTGACCGTGCCGCCGGAGAGCGTCGCTCGTATCGACGCTTGCACGAGTCCCTTGCCGTAAACCGGATAAGTCAGGTAACGCGTTAGTCGCACCGACCACGTTCGACTTTTTTTGCTGGAGTTTGTATAACGTGAACTTTGCTGAACGGAACGTCTCTATTCGAGCGGCTCTTCTTGTCATGATGGCCGCGGCTTGGCCTGTATCCGGCCAGGTGACTACCTACCACTACGACCTTGACCGCACCGGTGCCAATCCGAATGAGACCATCCTCAACACGTCGAACGTGAACGTGAACACCTTCGGCAAGCTGTTCACGCTGCCGGTGGATGGCGAGATCTACGCGCAGCCGTTGTATGTGCCCAGCGTCAACATTCCGCAGAACGGAGTGCACAACGTGGTGTACATCGCCACGGAGCACAACAGCGTGTATGCGTACGATGCGGACTCCCCGTCGTCGTCGGGCCCGCTTTGGCATGTCAACCTGGGACCTTCCATGCCGACCCTGACCTGCTGCTGGAACGTGGAGCTGTTGCCCGAGATCGGCATCACCAGCACGCCGGTTATCGACTTATCGTCGAACACGATGTATGTAGTGGCGGAGAGCTATGAGAGCGGCGTCACTTACTTTCGGGTGCACGCCCTCGACATAACTACAGGCGCCGACAGGGTCACGCCGGCCGTAGTTCAAGGCAGCGTCCCGGGAACGAGTTACGACGCCGTCAACGGAATCGTGACGTTCAGCGCGATCCGGCAGTTGCAGCGGCCGGGGCTGTTGCTGGTGAATGGCAACGTCTACGTCGGTTTCGGCTCGCATCAGGATAACACGCCCTATCATGGCTGGTTATTCGCATACAGCGCATCCACCTTGCAGCAAACCGGCATGCTCTGCTTCTCTCCCGCCGGAGACGAAAGCGGGCTGTGGCAGGGAGGCGTGGCACCGGCGGCCGACCTGAACGGCAACGTGTACGTGGACACCGGCAACGGCCTCATGAACGTAAACACGGGCGGGCAGGACTACGGCGATAGCATCCTCAAGATAGGGATGAGCGCGAACGGCCTTGCCATCCTCGATTACTTCTCGCCCACCACGGAGCTGTTAGACCAGGAAAACGACTGGGACTTGGGCAGCAGCGGACCCTTGCTGATTCCGGGGACCTCTTTGGGTCTGGCCGCGGGTAAGGACGGTGTGATGCGCGTGTTCAACACCGCCAACTTAGGTCAGTTTCATGCTTCGGGCGATCAACTTCCGCAGGAGTGGCAGGCCACTTACGCCTATTCGTATTCGCCGCCTTCGCCCGGCGGATATTGGGGCGGAAACTACATCTTCTACAACAACATGATGTATGGGTTCGCCGAGCGTGACACACTCAAGGCTTATTCCTTCAACGGATCGCAGTTCAACCCGATACCGGTGGCGCAGAGTACGATGTCGGTGGCGTCCGCTTCGAGCAACGACCCGGGCATCAGTATCTCCGCCAACGGCACGGCGTCCGGAACGGTAATCCTATGGGCATCATGTCCCGCCAGTGGGAACGGGGACGCGGGGCTTGCGCAGCCGGCTATTATTCGCGCCTTCGACGCCTCCAACGTAGCCACGGAGCTGTGGGACAGCGGCCAGAACGCGACGCGGGATTCCTCTGGAAATTGGGCTAAGTGGGTTCCTCCGATCGTCGCCAACGGCAAGCTGTACGTGGCCACTTACGATGGCGACCTGGCCGTGTATGGGTTGCTATCCGGCTACGAATCGATTACCGCCACGGCTGGCACGCCACAGAGCGCCACCGTCAACACGGCCTTCACCACCGCGCTGCAGGCCGTTGTAAAAGATGCCGGCGGCAATCCGCTGAGCGGCGTGAGCGTAACTTTCGCCGCGCCTGCCAGCGGAGCCAGCGCGACCTTCGCTGGGTCGCCTACCGTTACCACCAACGGCAGCGGCGTGGCCACCGCGCCGGCCGTTACCTCCAACGGACAGGCTGGCAGTTACACGATTACCGCCAGCGTGGCGGGAGTGAGCACTCCGGCCAGCTTCAGTTTGACGAACCTTACGGGCGCCCCGGCGAGCATCGCGGCTACGGCCGGCACGCCGCAGAGCGCCACTGTGAACACGGCCTT
The DNA here is from genome assembly GCA_964427655.1 of uncultured Solibacteraceae bacterium. Taxonomy (GTDB): domain Bacteria; phylum Acidobacteriota; class Terriglobia; order Bryobacterales; family Bryobacteraceae; genus CAVQNQ01. The sequence continues at coordinate 17,279 of CAYRWE010000082.1, forward strand.
CGGTAACCTGCTGCAGGCGATCGTGAAGGATGGCAATGGCAATGCGCTGAGCGGGGTGAGCGTGACTTTCGCGGCACCTTCCAGCGGAGCCAGCGCGACGTTCGGCGGATCGACAACCGTCACCACTAATGCCAGCGGCGTGGCTACCTCCCCTTCTCTTACGGCCAACGCACAGGCGGGCAGTTACACGGCAACCGCCAGCGTGGCGGGAGTGAACACTCCGGCCAGCTTCAGTCTGACGAACACGCCCAGCACGGCGGGCACCGGAACCATGACCGGCTCAGGCAACTCCAACGCGGGGACGTTCAACTTGACCACCGAGGGAGTTTCCGATTGGGTCAACTGGGGGAACATCTATGGCGGTCCCGGAATTGTCGATCGTAAGGCGGCCGTCCCGGTCCAGATCAGTAATTATACGGAGATTGGATCTATTGTGGTGGCCACCACAGGTAACGATCCGCGCACGCTGATCTGGAGCGACGGAACGCGAGCTACCAGCGGCTCCGATAACGTGGTCGTCTATGTCGATAGCAACTCGGGCCATCCGGCTAACGGATTCTCCTTCACCGTTCCCGGGGACACTAATCTGCGTACTCTGGTGGTTCACGCGGGAGGGCAAGATGGCGGAGGCACGCTGACAGCTAGCTTGTCCGACGGTTCGGCGAATAATTACCAGGACACCACGGCTAACCAAAGTGGCCGGTGGGACCGGAACTACACTATCACTTACAGCGCCGGATCGGCGGGACAGACCTTAACCATTCAGTGGATAAGTTCGACAGCCTCCGGCAATGTAAGTTTAGGCGGCGCCGCAGTCTCGCTGGCAGTATCGCCGGGATCGCCCGCCAGTGTCAGCGCGACAGCAGGCGCGCTACAGAGTGCCACGGTGAACACGGCTTTCACCACCGCCCTGCAGGCGACCGTGAAAGATATCAATGGCAATCCGCTGAGCGGAGTTACCGTGACTTTCGCGGCGCCCGCGAGCGGAGCCAGCGCCACCTTCGGCGGATCGACGACCGTCACGACTAACTCCAGCGGCGCGGCTACCGCGCCGGCGCTTACGGCCAATGGCCAGGCGGGCAGCTACCCTGTGACCGCTACCGTGGCGGGAGTGTCCACTCCAGCCAGCTTCACTCTGACCAACGTCGCGGGTCCACCGGCAGTGATCGTGGCGACAGCCGGCAGTTCGCAGAGTACCACGGTAAGTACGGCCTTTGCGACGGCCTTGCAAGCGACGGTGAAGGATATCAATGGTAACCCACTGAGCGGTGTGAGCGTAACGTTCGCCGGGCCGGCGAGCGGTGCTAGCGCAACCTTCGGGGCACCGGCGACCGTTACTACGAATGCGAACGGCGTGGCTACCGCGCCGGCACTGACAGCCAACGGCCAGGCGGGCAGCTATACCGTAACCGCCAGCGTGGCGGGAGTTACAACCCCCGCCAGCTTCAGCCTGACCAATCTCGCGGCGGGACCGGCGACCGTCACCGCTACAGCCGGCACGCCGCAGAGCGCCACGGTGAACGCGGCCTTCGCCACGGTTCTGCGGGCGACCGTTAAGGATAATGACGGCAACCTGCTGAGTGGAGTCAGCGTGACTTTCGCCGCACCGGCGAGCGGTGCCAGCGGAGCCTTCGGCGGACCCGCAACCGTCACCACCAACTCTGGCGGCGTGGCCGCAGCGCCTGCCCTGACGGCCAACGGCCAGGCGGGCAGCTACACCGTGACTGCCAGCGTAGCGGGAGTAACTGCGCCGGCTAGTTTCAGCTTGACTAACCTCGCGGCGGGCCCCGCAAGCATTACCGGGACAGCCGGCACGCCGCAGAGCGCCACCGTAAACACGGCGTTCGCCAACGCCCTGCAAGCCACGGTCAAAGATGGCAACGGCAACCTGCTGAGCGGAGTCAGCGTGACCTTCGCCGCACCGGCGAGCGGTGCCAGCGCCGCCTTCGGCGGATCGGCGACCGTCACTACCAACACCAGCGGAGTCGCCACCGCGCCCACACTCACCGCTAACGGCCAGGCGGGTAGTTACACTGTGACGGCCAGCGTGTCGGGAGTTACCACCCCCGCCGGCTTCAGCCTGACCAATACGGCCGCCACGACCGGCGGCAGCGGATCTCTATCGGGCTCCGGCAATTCCAATACGGGAACGTTCAACTTGACCGGCGAGGGGACTTCCGATTGGGTAACCTGGGGAAACATCT
>CAYRWE010000083.1:0-19452 GCA_964427655.1 uncultured Solibacteraceae bacterium
AGCGCGCCCGCACCGTGCTGGATAATGGTTAATCTGTTCGCCGCAGACCACTAGGGGTTTTCCCGCTCGCTAAACCTGTCTACATGCATTCAGACCTTCCACCGTACTGCCAGGAGGGCTCTCCAACAGTTAGGAAACGGTGGGAGCACTTGATCTGGATCGATGCCAGCGTCAAACTCTTTCCGAGTCGGAATTGACCGGTTCGCAGTTGGCTTTGGGGTGATTACGCGCCCGGCGGGGGTCGGTCGCGCGTGGCGGGTGGCAATCCAAGCGGGTTGGGACCGGTTGGATAAGAACCGATCCTAGCTGGGATGTCCAATGGAATCTTCGGAGAGGCCTTGCGGGGTTAGCTCCTCGCCTTACAAAACTCGGCTTACAAAATAAGGAGCCTACATGAGCACAAGGGGTCTAGTAGTACTCTTCGCGCTTCTCTTCGCGTGTCTGATGTCCGTGCAAGCCCAGGACATCCGTGGCAGGATTTCCGGAACGATAACCGATCCGCAGGGCGCCTCTGTAGTCGGTGCCGGCGTCACGGTGACCAATACCGGAACCAACGTCGCAACGCAACTGGCCACCAATAACAACGGCTATTATGAAGCGCCTCTGCTGCAGCCCGGCCAATATGAGATCACCGTGGAGGCCACCGGCTTCAAGAAGACCGTGCGTCCTAACCTTATTTTGGACATGAGTCAGCAGATCACCGTCGATATTCGCCTGGACGTCGGAGGGGTGAACGAATCCATTACCATCACCGCCGAATCGCCGATCCTCGATACCAGCACGGTGACCACCGGGAAGGCGCTGACCACCAAGGAAATCATGGATCTGCCGGTTATGACCAATGACATCGTGCTGCTGGCCCGCGTGGCGGCCGGAGTGGTCAATCAGGGGACCACGCAGTACGTCTCGCTGGGCATGGTGGGTGGCAGCTCGGGCTTCTATTCGCCGCTCAACCTGGGCCAGAACGAGTGGAGCATCGATGGCGCGCCCAATTTGGGCAGCGCCGGAATTCAGTACACGCCCTTTACCGATCAGGTATCCGAGTTCAAGATCGAGACCACCAACTTCGACGCCTCTTTCGGGCATGCCATCGGATTGAACGTGGCGTTTTCCACCAAGTCCGGCACCAATAGCTTCCACGGCTCGGGAGCCGAACAATATTGGAACACGCATTGGAATGCGGCGCCGTTCTTCGTCAAGCAGGCGTACTATAGGGGCATCGACGCGGCCAACGCGGCAGGCAACACGGCGCTAGCTAATCAGTTGGCGTCGCAGCCCATGCAGGCGGGCGGGCACTCCAACGACTTCGGCTTCACCCTGGGCGGCCCGGTTTATATTCCCAAGGTGATCAACGGCAAGAACAAGCTATTCTGGTTCTTCTCCTACGCGGGGAACCGGACGCGGCAGCCGGCGCGTACCAATGAAATCACCAGCACGGTTCCGACCATGGCGGAGCGGAGCGGCGATTTTTCGGATCTGCTGGCTATCAATTCGAAATACCAGATTTACGACCCGCTCAGCGTGGCGCCCGATCCGAGCCGGCCGGGGCACTATATCCGGACGCCCATACCGGGGAACATCATTCCGCAGAGCCGCATCGGCGATCCGCAGATCTTCAATTGGTACAACAGCCGGCTGCCGGTGCCCAATAACCCGATCGCTCCGGGGGTGGAGCCGTTCAACAACTACACGGCGCTGGGCCAGAGCGACAACACCAACTACACCGGGCTGGCGAGCAAGGAGGACTGGGCGCCCAACGAGAAGAACCGGTTTTCGTTCTCGTGGGACTGGAGCCATTTCATCGAGAACGCACAGGACTGGACATACTCGACGCAGACGGGCCTGCAGGACTGGGATAACGTCCGCGTAGGCCGGGGAGGGATTCTGAGCTGGACTTACTCCAAGAGCGCCGCCACGGTGTTCTCGGCCAGCCTTTCGGCGAATCAATGGATGAACGTTCAGGAGACCCTGGGGGCGAGAGCGTTCACGCCCAGCCAGATCGGTTTCCCGACTTATCTGGATCAGCACTGCCAGTCGTTGGACGGATGCGCCGTGCCGCTGGTGTCGTGGAACGGATACACGTCCGCATACAATACCAACCTGACGATGGGCCGCACTCTCTCGGCCAACGTCCGCCAGCGTTCGACCGGTCTCAAAGGGGGAGTGTCCCACGTGCAGGGCGCGCACACCATCCAGGCCGGCCTGGATTTCCGGCGGGCCTACGAGACCTCGCCGGGCGGCGACGGGAACCCCATGGGTAGCTTCACGTTCGACAGCACCTATGTGCAAAGGAACGACGATACGCTCACCCCGTCGGGCAGCATCGGAATGAGCTATGCGGCTTTCATGCTGGGAATACCCACGACTATGACGGCCGACACCAACGCGAGTTACGCGCTGATGAATCCTTATTATGCCTGGTACGGGCAGGATAACTGGCGCGTGAACCGGAAACTGACGCTCACCCTGGGATTGCGCGTGGAGTACGAGCAGGCTCCCACGGAGCGCTACAACCGCATCATCACCACTTTCAATCCGAGTGCCCAGTTGCCGATCGCGGCCGCGGCCCAAGCGGCTTATGCGGCCAACCCGGTTCCCGAGCTGGCGGCGAATGCCTTCGTGGTGCAGGGCGGATCGAACTACGCCGGGGTGAACGGCGCGCCGCGCCAGCCGTGGCAGAACCAGTTGATGTGGCTGCCGCGCCTCGGGGCGGCTTACCAGATGACGCCCAAAACGATCATCCGCGGCGGTTACGGTATCTACTACGACTCCATCAACGTGCAGAATTTCACTCTGGCTCAGTCCGGCTTCTCGCGCACGACCTCGACTAACCTGACCAATAACTACGGCGTAACCTGGCTGGCCGGGAACCCCGCGGGGGGCACATCTCCCATGGAGGATCCTTTCCCGGTGCGCGCGGATGGGACGCGTTTCGACACGCCTTTCGGAAGCGCGCTGGGATCCATGTATGTAGCCGGCAACCCTTTCACCTATTACCCTTGGGACCGGCAGCATCCGCGCGAACAGCAATGGCGGATGGGGGTGGAGCGCCAGATGAGCCCCAATATGTTGCTGCAGGTTTATTACTGGGCTGAGTGGGGCAGCGATCTGCAAGTCAGCGACACTCCTGGCACGGTGCCGGCGCAATACTGGAACACCACCATGACGCGCAATAACGCGCTGGCCAGCAACATGAGTCAGAACGTGACGAACCCGTTCAACATCGCTAACTTCGCGGCTCTGAAGACTTCCAATCCGCAACTCTACCAGCAGATGTCCACGCTGGGTTTCTTCACTGGGGCGACCATCCAAAAGCAGCAGTTGCTGCGGGCCTATCCGCAGATCAACGGCGGGCTGGCCAGTTATCAGTATGACGGCAAAGCCAAGAACAACGCATTGCAGGTGACGTTCCAGCGGAGACTTTCGAAGGGCCTGAACCTGAACGCGAATTACACTTATTCGAAGGCCAGCGTCTGGAACACGATTTACAATCCATACGATACCGATCCGGAAGGCTGGACACCCACCAACATTCCGCTTCCGAACCGCGTCAATGTCACCGGGATATACGAGCTTCCCTTTGGAAAGAACCGGAGCTTCCTGAGCAGCGGGGTTCTCAGCCACGTGGTTGGCGACTGGCAGGTGGCTCTGACGTATGACTTCCAGCAGGGTCCGTTCCTGACCTGGGGGAACTACTTCTATAACGGCGACCTGAGTTCGATCGGCTCAGCCCTGACGTCGGGGTATACGAAGACTCTCAACACGTGGTTTAACACGAACGCTCCGTTCGTGAAGGTGGCGGCCAACGGGCCGGCGTCCTATCAGGCCCGCGTGTTTCCCACTAACATCACCAGTGTGCGGGCGGACGGGCTGAACCAGTGGAACGCCAACCTGCGGCGCGACTTCCGGATCAAGGAGAAGGCGGTCTTCGAGCTACGTATGGACGCGCTGAATCTATTCAACCGTTCGCAATTCGCGGCGCCCGACAACAACCCGTACGACACGACCTTCGGGGTGGTCAGCAGCACGACGGCGACCCTGAATCGCTGGTATCAGCTTCAAGGCAGAATCCGGTTCTAGAAGCAGCCGGGAAATCCGATTCACACCCGGCCTCGGTTCTGAGATCGGCGGTACTTTCGCCGCACCGATTCCGGAACCGAGGCTGAGCTATCGAATTATTCTGGCGGCACGGGGCCTCCAGCTCGTGCCGCCTTTTTTATGCGGGACATACACGCTCTGGGAAGAGGAGAGGCTCAGATGGGATCCGGCAAGCATCTTGTTCAGACTGTAGGTGCGCTCCTCTGCGCTGTATTCCTCTCGCCCGCGCAGCCGCCCGTTGGGGGCACGGGACCCCGAAACGAAGGCAACGCCGCAATTCCTCCCCGGATCGCTCTCGGCAGGCTCGCGACCGGCGCCGAAGCGACGGGATTTCAAGCGGCCGGCGGAGCTTGGGGCATCGAAATCGGCGGGCCTGGCCTGGCGCGTATGCGGCAGAGCCAGCCCATCGAGATCGACCTCTTCTATGAGGACGCCGTAAGACCGGGCAGGCACACAGCGGGCTACGAGACCATCCGGCGCACAGAGCAAGGATTCATCGGTCAGGCCGAGATCTCGCACCGGCAAGGGGTGATCTTCGCCGTCGAGGACCGCTGGACCATCGCGGGCAATACCCTCCTGATGGACCGCTCCGTGCGTGTGACCGGCCACGGACCGGAAGGCTTTATCACGGCATTTGTAATGGAGACGGACCATAGCGCCGGTTTCTCCGAGCCGCAGTATTTCATTCCCGGCGCGGCCTACGGCACGGCCGAGTACATGGCGGAGCGTGCGCCCGCCGGACCGTCCAGCTACCGTGTGGGGAGCATGGAGCTACGCGAGGATGCCCTGACCGCGCCATTGTTCGGCCTGCGCTTCGCCGACGGGACATCGGTGGCGGTCATGGACCGCAACCCGCGAGGCAATACGACGTCGGCCGACGGCGTCACTTCAGATAAGGAGCAGATCAGCGAAGAGTTTCGCTTCGGCGCCTTCGGCGGGCGGGAGCTGCCGGATAAGCGACTGGAGTTCGGCTACTGGTATCCCGGAAGCGAAGGCCGCATGCGGGCGGCTTCCGGCAATGGAGCGCAGCGGCGCCGTTATCACCCCATTCGTGACGGCTTCTCGCAAGAATATAACTTGGCGCTGCGCTTTGGCGAAAAAGAGACTTACCACGAGTTCTACAGAGCCTCATGGCGCTGGTCGTGGGACTTACTCAAACCGGCCATCCAGTTTTACGATATCGAAGCCGTGCGGCGCAGCCTGGTGGACATGCTCGCCGACCGTGTCTATACCAGGACCGACGGAAAGGCCGGCATCCCTTGGGGAATCGACGCCACCAATGGCGCGATGCGATCGACTATCGATTATCGTGCGGTTCTGGGCTTCTGCGGAAGGAATCTGCAGGGGGCGCTGTTTCTGCTGGAAGAGGGCGAAAAGGACGCGACCGCGCGCGGAGAGCGGCTCCGCAAGCTGGGCACATCGATCGTCGATTCCTTCCTTAAGCTCCGCATGTCACCGCCGGAAGCCGAGGGATTCAACCTGATTACCGGGGCGCCCGAGGTGATGATGACCTTCTACCAGGTTGCCCGGCTGCGAGAACCCGACGCCGCCATTGAGGAGCGGGTGTTTCTTCGGTCTCTTACCGACGATATGACTTCCCTGCTTCGCGCCTACAAACGGGAGCAGCGCCGCGGGTCCGCTCATGCCGAGTGGGTCCGCTGGTCAAAAGAATTTGCCGACTGGTTACTGCCCCAGCAGCAGGCCGGCGGCGGATTTCCGCGCAGTTGGCGCCCCTTGAGCGGAGAGGCGCTCAGCCTGGCACCGGAATCGAGCTACAACGCCGTACCGTTCCTGGTGCTGCTCAGTGAGGTAACCGGGGACCCCAGATACAGGACGGCGGCGATGCGGGCCGCCGAGTATTGTTGGGACCGGAATCAGTCCCGCGATCGGTTTGTCGGCGGAACCATCGATAACGTGAACATTATCGATAAAGAAGCGGCGACACTCTCCATTGACGCGTATCTGACTCTCTATGAAGCCACGCGCGAGCGGCGCTGGCTCGACCGCGCGGCGGCGGCCGCCGACAACGCCGAAACGTACATGTATATCTGGAATGTCCCCATGCCCGAAGATGCGGATAACGCGTCGCTTCATTGGAAGAAGGGTGTTCCGACCATCGGACTCAGCAGCACAACCGCAAGCGGACCGGGAACGGGCGACCAATATATGGCATATGTCGTAACGGACTACGCGCGGCTTTATAAATATACTCACGACGAGCACTATTTCGACGTCGCACGGGTGGCCCTCCATGCCACCAAGAGCATGCTGGCGATTCCCGGCCGAACTTATGACTTACTCGGACCGGGATGGCAGCAAGAGCATTGGAGTATGTCGGGACACCGGGGCTACGGCGGCCACCGTATGTGGCTGCCATGGGTTTCCACCAGTCATCTTGCCGGGATTTTAGATACCGAAGAGTTCGATCCGGAGTTGTTCCGCCGGATCGCCTCCGGAAACGCGAACTAACAGGCGCTATCCGTCTTTGGGTACAATGAAAGGCTTCGGCATATGCGACGGACTATTGCGGCTACCTTTCTCTCGCTTTTGGCCGGCGCGGCCGGAGCGATCGCCCAGTCGCCGGTACACAAGACAGCCGGTTCGGCGAAGGCGCCGGCGGCAACGGCCGTCCAGTACATCAACCCCCTGTCGATTGAAGATACGCGCAGCATCGGCGACCCCGTGGTTGTGAAGTTCCAGGGGGAATACTATCTCTTCCTATCCGGCGGGATGGTATGGTCGTCGAGCGACCTGGTGCATTGGAAACACCAGGCCGTGACACTTCCTGAAGGTAGGCGCGTGCCGGCGCCCCACGTTTTCGAATTCGAAGGCAGCTTCTACCTGACCGGCAACGATACGGGCCTATTCAAGAGCCCTTCTCCCTTAGGTCCGTGGCGGTATATCGGCGATTTCAAAGACGAGAAGGGCCAGACCAAGCTGCTGTTCGATCTTATGGTGTTCGTGGACGACGACAAGCGCGTCTACCTATATTATTCTGGCCGGCGCATCGACGGCATTTACGGTGTCGAGCTAGACCGCAAGGACCTGACCCACTTCGCGGGACCGACCAAGAAGTTCTGGGGTTTCAACCCGGCGCACGTCTGGGAGCGGTATGGGGATAACAACGAAGGCACCGAACTTAGCTGGATCGAAGCTCCCTGGATGACCAAGCGGAACGGTACTTACTATCTGCAATACTCCGCCGTGGGAACCGAGTGGAAGACTTACGCGGTGGGTGTCTATACCAGCGCCCATCCGCTGGGCCCATTTACTTACGCTCCGCGCAATCCGATTCTCGTCCATAAGAACGGCCTGCTGAACGGCACCGGCCACCACTGCATCATCGCGGCTCCGGATGGCAGTCTGTGGGCCCTCTACACGCTGCTTTACCGGAACTGGAACGTGTTCGACCGGCGCATCGGCATGGACCCAGTGGGTTTCGACGCGCGAGGAAATATGTTCATCAAAGGCCCCACTGAGGCGCCGCAATGGGGTCCCGGCGTGATGGCGAAGCCTTGGGATCGGAACGCTACTGGGTCGATCGCGCTTTCGTTGAATCGCTATACCTGGGCGGTGAGCAGCCAGAGCCCGGGCCGCGATGCGCTGTATGCCTTCGATAACAACGTACGAACATGGTGGGAGCCGGCCGAAGAAGACGCTCAGCCATGGCTCGTACTGGACCTGGGATGCCGCAATTCGGCCCAGACCAATCTCGATACGGCGCTGGCCGATCCGAACCAGGAGTTCATCGTCGATTCCTGCCGGATCCTCTTCGATCAGGTTCCGCACGCCGGGAAAGGCGATCTGGCCGTCGATGGCCACCAGCCTTGGTACCGCGAAGCGTCGAAAGGCGTTGCGCCGGCAGCCTATCAGTATAAGATCGAGGTCTCGCTGGACAATAAGAGCTACGAAATTGTGGCGGACAAAACACACAACACCGCCGCGAACAATGTGGAGTTCGACCGCTTCACGCCCGTGCAGTGCCGCTACGTGAGATTGACGGTCACGGGAGCTCCGAAACTGCCGTGGGGCGTCCTCGAATTCACCGCTTTCGGCAAATCGGCCGGACCGACGAAGCCATGATCCGGCTTGAGCGCCTGACCTGAAGAGGACCAGCCGAATGAACCGCCGAGGATTTCTGGAAACGGTTACGCGAGCCGGCGGGGGCTTCGCCATCGGCGGCGCTTTCCTCGGCGGAATGCCAGGCGGCGCTCAGGCTGCACATGAACGCGGCGGCGAGCGCGCCGTGCCCCTGGATGGCGAATGGTCCATCGCCGCCGATCCTAAGAACATAGGCCGTCAGCAGGGCTGGTCGAACGGGAACCTGCCGGACGCCGCCCGGGTGCGGGTTCCCGGCACCATTCAGGACGCATCTCCCGAATACGGCGGTGTCGCCTGGTACGCCCGCGAATTTCAGGCGCCGCCGCATCCAGACCCCGCCGGCCGCTACCTGTTGCGCTTCGACGCCGTGAGCTACCTGGCGGATGTTTGGGTCAATGGCGTACGCATCGGAAGGCACGAAGGCCCTGAGACTCCTTTTACTCTCGATGCCACGGACGCCATAACGGCGCATGGAACCAACCGGCTCGCGGTGCGAGTTTTGAATCCCACCGACGAGCCGGTGGATGGCATATCGCTCGGCAACATTCCCAGCCGGGGCCGTTGGGGCGGCATATTGGCGCCCGTCTGTCTTCTGCTGGTCCCCGCGGTGCGAATCCGCGATCTTCACGTGCGGCCCGACTGGAAAACCGGCGAGATCCGCGTGGTCGCGACTGTGACGAACGCGACCCGGAGCACGGAACAGGCGCGTTTAGCCGTCTCAGTCGCGCCGGGCGTATCCGGCGCTACGCTTGCCATTGAGAGCGGCGAACACGCGCTGCCGCCCGGGGACACGGATATACGAACCGGCATCCGCGTGCCAAACGTTCGGCCGTGGAGCCTCGAGGATCCTTTTCTCTACCGGGTTACCGCGCAACTGGGCACGCACGCCGAAGCGAGCCACGAAGTCGCGGTGCGATGCGGGTTCCGCGATTTCCGCGTTTTCAACGGCTATTTCCGGCTCAACGATAGGCGGATCTTTCTCAAGTGCACCCACGGCGATGGATGTCCCAAGGTAGTGCCGCCCGCCGCCACGCCGGACTTGCTGGAACGCGACATGGTATACGCCAAGGCATGCGGCTTCAACATGGTGCGGTTCCTGAACGGCGTGGGCACGCCCCGCCAGCTCGATCTGTGCGACGAGATCGGGCTGATGGTGTACGAGGAATCCGCGGCCAGTTGGCACATGCCCGACAGCCCCCGTATGCGCGAGCAGTTCGAGCGCTCCTTCCGCGAAGTCATCGAGCGTGACCGGAACCATCCGAGCGTAACCCTGTGGGGCCTGCTCAACGAGACTGGTGAAGGGCCGGTTTTTCGCGAAGCCGTGTCGTTCCTGCCCGCTCTCCGCTCGCTCGACGATTCACGCCTGGTACTGCTATCGAGCGGCCGCTGGGATGGCGACCTGAGCATCGGCTCGATATCCAACCCGGGGAGTCCGCACTGGGAGACGGCGTGGGGAGAAGAGAATCCGGGCGCCGCGAGGTCGCCGGCGGTCGTTCAGATTCCAAATTCGATCCCCGCGCGCGATCCGGCTGAAGAGGCCGAGCATCGTTACGACGAATCGGTCTACGCGCTGGCTCCGCACGGGGAAGGCGTACTCGCCTACGTCAGCGGGGCGGGGGACGTGCACTGCTACCCATCGGTCCCGCAGACGTCCCGGGACAGCCGGCTGATTCGCACGCTGGGCCAAACCGGGAAGCCGGTATTCCTGTCCGAGTATGGCATTGGCAGCCTGGCCGATACCATCCTCGACGCGCGCGGGTACGAGCAGGCGGGTGTGGCCGCGGGCGATGGCGGTTACGCCGCCATGCGGAAAATCACGGACCTATTCCTGGCCGATTGGGACCGATGGAAGCTGGGAGACGTCTATCCGTTTCCGGAAGACATGGTGCGCGACAGCCAGGCGAAGAGTGCGCGGCATCGCCAGTTCGGATTTAACCTGGTCCGCTCCAACCCCAAGCTCTGCGGGTTCAGCCTGACGAGCATCGTGGATGGCGCGGGCAACGGCGAAGGCCTCTGGCGGCAGTGGCGCGATTGGAAGCCGGGGATCATGGACGCTTTGCAGGATGGCTGGTGGCCCCTGCGTTGGTGTCTGTTCGTGGAGCCGAACCACGGATATGCGGGGAAACCGCTGCGCATCGAAGCCGTGCTGGCCAACGAGGATGTGCTGAGGCCCGGCGAGTATCCAGCGCGATTTCGTATTTGCGGACCCTCCGGCGCTGTATGGGATCGAAAAGTGAACTTCAGCATCCCGCCATCCGGTGCCGCGGGCGATGGGCCGCTGGCGGTTCCGGTGCTCGCGGAAGAAGTGGCGCTCGACGGACCGCCTGGTACGTACCGGCTTGCCGCGACGCTCGAGCGCGGGGGCGCGCCGCTCGGCCGTGCGTGGGATTTCTACCTTTCCGAGGATGCCCGCGCGCAGGTGCCGGAAAAGATCACGCTCTGGGGCGTCGAGACGCGAATCGAGAGATGGCTGGTGGCCCACGGCCACCAATGCGAGCGCTTCTCAGCCTCGGCTCCACCGCGGCGCGAGATCATCCTGGTGGGCGAGCCCGGAAGCGAGTCCAATAGCCAGATGTGGCGGGATCTCGCGAAGCGAATGGCGCGGGGAAGCGCGGTGGTGTTCCTCTCGCACTTGGCGCTGCACCGAGGGAGGGAAACGACCGGCTGGCTGCCGCTCGCGGAAAAGGGGCGCTGTCTCAAGGTATTCGACTGGCTCTACCACAAGGAGTGCATCGCCAGAGCACATCCGTGGTTTGAAGGCTTGCCGGGCAAGGGAATTCTGGACTGGTATTACTACGGTCCGATGATTCCGCGGTATCTGTTCGAGGGGCAGCCAACGCCCGATGAGCCGGCCGCCGTGGCCGTGGCGCCAGGTTATATCCGGGGCAGCAGGGATCCGGCCGCATATATCTCGGGCATTTTGCTCGGCGCATATCAGTTCGGCGCGGGACGGTTCGTGGTGAATACCTTCCCGGTGTTGCAGCAAACCGGAGTTCACCCGGTGGCCGACAGGATGCTATTGAATGCGATTCGCGATGCGGCCGCTTTTGTGGGGCCGCCGCCGGCCGATCTCCCGGCCGATTTCAGCAGCCGGCTGCACGAGATCGGCTATTCCTGAGCCGCTGCGCCAGGCCGCAGCTCTACTCGTGGGCCGACCGCTCAATGAGGCAGTCGAACAGAATCACGTACCGGTGGAAGCACCGGCCGCAGCGCCGGATCGGCACGTGGAACATGTGCAAGAGAGCCTCGAGAGCCGTATGTGGGCGCGACGGAGCGGTGAGGTGCTCGCGGCAGCGCGGGCAGACCTTTTCGCGCGCGGAGCGATCGTCGGGGTGGGAAATCGTGCGGGGTTCCGCTGTCTCCGGTGCGGCTGCTGCGACGGGCGCAGTCACCGTTGGCGCGACCGGCGTGGCCGGAATCTCGTCCTGCGCTCCGTGCTGGCGAGCCAGCACACCCAGCAGGCGTACCTCGGTGGAAACTTTCTGGATGTCCGCCGGGCGACCGGGCAGCGTACCCAAGCACCTTGCCGCCAGGCGAGTAGCCGCCAGCCGGACGTTCTCCCGGTCGCCTTCGCGCGCCGCGGCCGGCAGATCGCCGTTGGGCTTCGCGCCGGTCAGCATCTGATAGAGCAGAGCGCCGAATTCGGAAATGTCGTCGCGGGCGGTCGCCAGGTGGGCGTGCCCATTGGGCGGCAGCAGCAGGGCGCCCGCTTCGGTGATGCGCACGAATCCCGGTTCAACGTCTCCGTGAAAGCGGCCGTCCTCGTGAAGCTGGCGAAGCGTGCCGGCAACCTCGGCGGCGTACCGCAGGGCGGACTGGAGCGGCAGAGGGCCCAGAGAAAGGCGAGCGGCTAACGAGCCGCCGGCAGATTCGCCGGCGCGGCCGGGCCCATCGATAGAATGTTCCACACTTCAGTGATACCCTGGAACCCCATAACGAACAAGGTAATGCGGGTACTTGAGGTTATACGAGTAGAGCGGGAAACGTACTGCAAGGCAGGGGCGGTACTGGGAGGCCGCGGCGCCCGAGGCTGCGCCGCGGCCAATCGATGGGACTCTTAATTGGCCATCGCGGCGCGCTCTTCGCTGCGCTCGATGACGCTCGATTGAAGCAACTCGAGGGCTTCCACCACGCGCTCCACCAGGTCGTCGGTCTGCGACATGGCGGTACGCACGGATTCGATGGCGCTGGCCTGGCTCTTCAGCTTCTGCTCGGAATCCTGAAGGTCGGCCGCCACATTCTTCTGCAGCATGGCGCTGTCCTGGCGAAGCGATTCGAGACTTCCCTCCAGGTGCAGGAGACGGTCGATCACTCCCGCCACGCTCTGCTCCAGGCCGCCAATGCGTTGCGACACGGAGGCGAGGGTCTCATCGACGCGCGCCGTAATACGCTGGCTGGCGGCCTCGATGGCTTCGGTCGATGCGGCTCGCTCCAGGGCGGTGCCGACTTGCGTGCCGAGGGCCGCGATCTCCTCCCGCAGGCTGGTGATGCCCTCGGTGGTGTTCCGCTCGATGGCGGACATTCGCTCGTCGTGGGCCGCGATGCGCTCTCCGGCAGCGTTGAGGGCTTCGGTCGATGCGGCTCGCTCCAGGGCGGAACCGATCTTCGTGCCGAGGGTCGCGATCTCCCCCCGCAGGCTGGTGATGCCCTCGGTGGCGTTCCGCTCGATGGCGGACATTCGCTCATCATGGGCCGCGATACGCTCTCCGGCGGCATTGAGGGCTTCGGTCGATGCAGCTCGATCCAGCGCGGAGCCGATCTTCGTGCCGAGGGCCGCGATCTCCCCTCGCAGGCTGGTGATGCCCTCGGTGGTGTTCCGCTCGATGGCGGACATTCGCTCATCGTGGGCCGCGATGCGCTCTCCGGCGGCATTGAGGGCTTCTGTCGATGCGGCTCGCTCCAGGGCGGAGCCGATCTTCGTGCCGAGGGCCGCGATCTCCCCCCGCAGGTTCGAGACGGCGTCGGCGGTGCCCCGCTCGATGGCAGACATTCGCTCGTCGTGGGCCGCGATGCGCTCTCCGGCGGCGTTGAGGGCTTCGGTCGATGCGGCTCGATCGAGAGCGGAGCCGACCTGCGTGCCGAGGGCCGCGATCTCCCCCCGCAGGCTGGTGAAGGCGTCAGTGGCGCCCCGCTCGATGGCGGACATTCGCTCAACATGAGCCTCTAAGCGCGCCGTGATGGCGACCTCGAGTTTCTGCAGGTGGCCGTGCAGGGCGGCCTCGAGCTGGTCCGCGCGGGCCGGGGTTTCCGCGCGGCGCGCCGCCACGGTCAGAAGCTTGAGTTCGAGCAGAACCTTCTGCATGCGCTGCAGGCGGGCCAAGGGGTCTTTGGCCAGGCACCCGGCGAGTAGGCGGTCCGCGGCCGGGCTTCCGGAGCTGGGCGGTTTGGAATTGACAATGGCGGCGGCCAGTGCGGCCGGGCTGTCGCCTTCGAAAGCGCGCCGGCCCGTCAGCATCTCATACACCACGGCGCCAAAGGAGAAGATGTCGCTGCGCGCGTCCGGCTGGCGCCCTTCCAGAACTTCCGGCGCCGTGTAAGGGGTGGCGCCCGAGGGCAACAACGCGGGCAGCAGTTCGAGACCCGGGCCGCCGATCATAATGTTAGCCGGCGAAACAGCACCGTTGACGTGGCCGGAATCGTGCAGCTTGCGCAGCGTTTCGGCCAGAATCATGGATAAGCTGAGTGCTTCAGATAGCGGAATTCGGCCCTCGGCCAGGCGGTTCGCCAGCGTGCGGGGCGTGGGTGTAGCGGAAAAGGTGGTCATTCAGTCCTCGCCTTGGATAGATCTAAGTCTCTCCAGATTAGAGTTAAACAGTTCTTCAATTTGGAGACAACGATATCTTCAAGGGAGGTGGTTTTCATAACAGTACCCTAGTACGTTTACTTTGGTTAGCAGCCGACTACTTCCGCGTTGAACTCTCCGGGAGTTTCGTTCAGCTCGCCAGCGCGGTTTCCAGATCCGCGATGATATCCTCAACTGCCTCGATCCCCACCGAGAGGCGCACCAGGTTATCGCGAATCCCCATACGCTCGCGATGCTTGGGGGAGATCTCGCGGTGCGAGCTCATTACCGGATAGAGTATCATGCTGTGAACATCGCCCAGGGACGTGGCCGGCACGATCATCCGGAGCGCCTCCAGGAAGCGGAAGATCTCCGCCCGGGCGGCCCCGCGGATTTCGAAGCTCACCATCCCACCGTAGAGGCCGGCGGAGAAGAGCCGGCGGATGGCGGCGGCATCCCGATGGTGGGGGTCGCCCGGGAAGTGCACGCGCTCCACCTTGGGATGCGCGCTCAGCCAGGAGGCCACTTGGCACGCATTGGCGCACTGCCGCTCCATGCGCAGCGGAAAGGTCTTGATGCCGCGCATGGTCAAGTAACTTTCAAACGGTCCCAGTACCGGCCCGATGGCGCGCGAGAGGCTGCGCAACGTCTCGTAGTGCTCTTGGTCCGAGATCGCCACGCCGCCCAGCACGTCGCCATGGCCGGCCAGATACTTGGTGGCGCTGTGCACGGTAAGGTGCGCTCCCAGATCCATAGGCCGCATCAGTAACGGCGTGCCGAAGGTGTTATCCACCACCAGCGCGGCGCCGGCCTCGCGCGCGATCTCCGCGATGCAATCGATGGGCGCCACGCGCAGCAGGGGATTCGAGATGGTCTCGAGCAGGATCGCCCCGGGCTTGGCTTCAGCCACCGCCGCGCGCAGCCCATCCACATCGCAGGCATCCGTGAAGCGGATGGCGCAGCCGGACGGCTCCATCACGCTGAGCAGCACCCGTATCGTCGCGCCATAAAGCGCGTCGGCCGCCACGATGGATTTTCGGCGATCCGCCAGCGCGGCTAGAAGGGCCAGGTGAATCGCCGCCATCCCCGAAGCGCAGGCCAGCGAGCCGTGCCCGCCTTCGAGCGCGCACATCAGCTCTTCGAGAGCGGCATTGGTGGGGTTGTCGTAGCGCGCGTAGCAATAGCCCGGCTCGGTGCGCTCGAAGACGCGATCGAGCTGCTCGATGGAATCGTAGAAATAGCTGGAGGCGGTGTGAATGGGGGTGGTCACCGGAATGGCCGCCCCGGTCTTCTTGCGGTCCCCCGCATGCACCGCTCGGCTGTGGAGTTTCACGCTTATTTCCTCTTCCAGCGAACTCCGCTCTTGGTGTCCTCGAGGACGATCCCCGCGTCCAGAAGCTGCCGGCGGACGCCATCGGCGCGTGCGAAATCACGGGCCTTCTTGGCGGCCGTGCGCTCGGCGACAAGGGCTTCCACTTCCGCGTCCGAGATGGCCTGGCCCTGAACCGTGGGCCGCAGTACGTCGAACACGGAATCGAAGCGGTTGACCAATTCCAGGGCGGGTCCCGCATTGCCCGCGCGGAACTCGCCCGCATCCATGGCGCTATTGGCGTCGCGCACATATTCGAAAACGGCCGCCAGCGCTTCGGCGGTGTTTAGATCGTTATCGAGACTTTCCCGGAAAGCCCGCGCGGCCTCCTCGGTGCGGGCGGCGATCGGTTCGTTGAGGCCTTCGGGATAGCGATCGGTCTCCAGGCGCAACTTGAAATTGCGCAGCCGGTCAATGGCTGTGGCAGCCGATTTCAGCCCGTCGAACGTGAAGTTCAACTGCTTGCGATAGGGCACCGAAGCCAGCAGATAGCGAATCGCCTCCGGCGCGTAGCCGCGCGCCACGATATCGCGGAGCGTGAAATAATTGCCCAGCGACTTCGACATCTTCTGGCCCTCTACCATGAGGAACTCGGCGTGCAGCCAGAAGCGCGCGAAGGGTTTGCCGGTGATCGATTCCGATTGCGCGATCTCGTTCTCGTGGTGCGGGAAAATCAAATCCACGCCGCCGGCGTGAATATCGATGGTCTCGCCGAGATACTTGAGCGCCATCACGGAACATTCGATATGCCAGCCCGGCCGCCCCGGCCCGAGAGGTGTGTCCCAGGATTTCTCGCCTTCCTTGGGCGCCTTCCACAGCGCGAAATCGCGGGCGTCGGCCTTCTCGTATTCGTCCACGTCCACGCGCGCGCCGGCGAGGTTGCCGCTGAAATCGTTATGCGAGAGCTTGCCGTAGCCGGGGAAAGTCGAGATGCGGAAATAGACCGAGCCGTCGCTGGTATAAGTATGATGGCCGGCCTCCAGGCACTCAATGGCGGAGACCATATCGGGTATGTGTTCGGTGGCGGGCGCCAGGCGCTCGGGCCGCTCCAGGCGCAGCGTGGCGCAGTCTTCGAGAAACGCCTTGGTATAGACCTCGGTATATTCCTTGAGATCCTTGTGCTGGGCGGCCGCGTTGCGGATGATCTTGTCGTCCACGTCGGTGATGTTCATCACGTGCTCGAGCTGGAAGCCGCTCGCACGCAGCCATCTGCGCAGGATATCCAGGAAGGTGAAGGTGCGGAAATTGCCTATGTGAGCGTAATCGTAGACGGTGGGGCCGCAGGTGTACATGCGGACGGTGTTGTCGCGCGCGGGAGAAAAATCCTCAACCTGTTGCGAGAGCGTGTTATAGAATCGCAGCGCCATATCGTGTGGGGAATTTTCATGGTAACAGAACGGGTTGGATGGGCAGGGCGGGAAAGGGCGCAGGCGCAACGACGGCGAAGGCCGGCGGCCGACGTGTGAACTGCTTGCGGGCGTCCGACCATCCGCCCGGAGCGGACGCGTCAGCGCTTCCGCGAGCCGGGCGTGAGACGTCCAGGTGGTATCGCGGGACCGTGTCCGACTTCACAGGACCGATGACCGCGCGGGCAGTGGATCTTTTCGGCTGGACAGAACAAAGACTGCGACCAGGGCGGCGGCGAAACCCGCCCCGGCGCCAATACCGAGCGCCCAGCGAGGGCCGAAGTGGTTGGCAACCCAACCGACGATGGGTGCGCCAATCGGTGTTCCCGCGAATGCGATGGCAACCCGCAGGGCCATAACCCTGCCGCGCATCGCTGGTTCTGTAGAGAGCTGCATGATGCTGTTCGTACCGTTGGTCAAGGTCAGGGTAGCCGCGCCGATGATTATGAGAGTGGCCGCGAACCACCAGTATCCAGGCGCCATTGCGGCCAGGGTACAGCCGAGCCCGAAGACACCAGCTCCCCCCAAAAGAGACGGTAAGCCTGGTTTCTGGCGACCGGCAGCAAACAAGGCTCCTGAGAGTGTGCCCGCGGCCATGATGGAGGAGAGCAGGCCGAAAGCGCGTGCATCGGAGTGGAAGACGTTCACTGCCATGGTAGAGATGAAGATGGGAAAGTTCATACCAAAGGTGCCGATCAGAAACAGCATGATCAGGATCGCCCTGAGGTCCGGTCTTCTCCACACGTAGCGGAGCCCTTCCAGGAATCCAGATGTAGTTCGATGCGCTCTGGCGCTTGCATGCAGTTCCGAGAGCCGAAAGAAAGACATTGAGATCAGAACCGCCGCGAATGAGAGCCCGTTCAGAACAAAGGCCCATCCCAAGCCAACGTTTGCGATGAGCAAACCGGCGACGGCGGGACCAATCATCTGCGCAGCATTAAATGAGCTCGAGTTCAATGCCACGGCATTGGGGAGATCGGCATCGCCCACCATCTCTGCCACGAAGGTCTGTCTCACCGGAGCATCCAGCGCGGCGGCGGAACCAGACAGGAAGGCCAACACATACACGTGCCAGAGCCGGATGACTCCTGCAATGGTGAGAACTCCCAGGATGAGCGCAAGCACGCCCATGGTTGCCTGGGTGAGCATGAGGAGCTTGCGCTGATTGAGGCGGTCGGCAGCCGATCCTGTCCAGGGAAGGAACAGAAGTAGCGGGGCGAACTGCAGTCCCATGACAATGCCCAGCGCTGACGCATCGTGATGGGTAAGTTGCGTCAGCACAAGCCAGTCCTGAGCGACGCGCTGCATCCAAGTACCGATGTTGGAAACGAGAGAGCCGGCCGTCCACAAGCGGAAGTTGAAGCTTCTCAGGGAGCGAAAGGTGCCGGCCACTCGATCCTTCATGGGCGCTCCGGCGTGTTGCCCCCATGGAACCGACCGAAGTGACGCGCCGAACCGATGCTGATGAGCAGAGCGCCGAGGCCGAACGCAAGGATGTGGCTTGTCGTGCGCGGATCAAAAGCACCGACGTGCGCGACGAGCAGATACGCAACGACCGCGTTGAAGAATCCCCAAGCAACATTGACTGTTGCAGAGGAGAGCCCTTGGCCGGGCGGTTTTGCAAAGGGACTTTGAAAGGGGTGTCCCATCGTGCCGGAGACAAAGTGAGGGATGGCGTTTGCCGCAAAAACGCCCCCAAAGAAGTACGACACTAGCCAAAGCCAATTCATGATGCAGAGCTCCTTTTTTCCAGCAACGAAATGATTTCCTGTGTAGACCCTGTCTCGCCAAGGCGAGGGAAGACGCTTCGGATGCTGTACTCGTGCGCTTCCTCGCGAATATCGGTCATTGCATCGAGTGCCAGGGTCACGTTGAATCCCTGCTCGTAGGCCTGGCGAGCCGTCGACTCGACGCCACCGGAGGTTACCACTCCGCTCACAACCACCTGGGTAACGCCTCGCGCCTTGAGCTGACGTTCAAGATCCGTGGTCGCGAATGCGCCCCAACTTCGCTTGGTGACGACGATATCGCTCGGTTGGCGACCCAGCTCCGGCAGGAAGTCGGTCCAGCCCTCGGCAAACGATGTGCTGCTGCGCGGACCCTGTTCCGTCCGGCCTGGCGCCCGTCCCGCCACATTGACCAGCACGACTGGGAGTTTCTTCGCACGGAAAACATCGATCAACTCCCGCGTCCGTTCGACGATCTCGCCAATGGGATGGATGAAATGCCCATCGACTATGCCTTTCTGCAGGTCGATCACGATCAACGCGGCACTGGGATCAAGAGCGGTAAGCGGCATCGGGTTCTTCTCCTCGAATACAAAGTGGACGTCGGTAAGAAGCAGGGGAGAGTAGGTCTAATCCTCAACAAGGCGTGTCAGCAGTTCGAGCGCTGCCTGCAGCCTCTCCTGCTCCTGGGCTGAAAGCTTCTGCGAGATGGTCGTGGTGAGCCAGTCCTGCCTCGCGGCCCTGCCTTCCTCGAGCGACTTCAGGCATTTGGGCGTGAGAGACATCAGAGTTTGCCGCCCGTCGCTCGGGTCAGGAGCACCACTCACCAGGCCGGCTTTCTGCAGCGGCATAACGATAGCGCTCATGGACTGAGGGCGCATGCCTTCGGCTCGCGCCAGATTTGAAACCGTAGCCGAATCATCCTTCTCCAGTCGAAGAAGAACAGAAACCTGTGACGGCGTCAGATCG
>CAYRWE010000084.1:0-19179 GCA_964427655.1 uncultured Solibacteraceae bacterium
ACCCTGAAGATGTTCAAAGACGCCGCCCGGTTCGTGGGCGAGATGGCCGCGCAGGGCAAGAACGTGCTCTTCGTAGGCACCAAGCGCCAGGCGCAGGAGGCCATACACGAAGAGGCCACCCGCTGCCAGATGTACTACGTGAACCAGCGGTGGCTGGGCGGACTGCTCACCAACATGCTCACGGTGCAGAAGTCCATCAAGCGGCTGAAGGAACTGGAGGCCATGGCCTCGGTGGAAGGCGGCTACGCGGGCCGTCCTAAGAAGGAAGTGATCCGGCTGGAGCGCGAGCGCAAGCACTTGGACCTGAACCTGTCGGGCATCAAGGACATGCCGGGCTTGCCCGACGTTCTATTCGTGATCGACTCGAACAAGGAAGCCATCGCGGTGAAGGAAGCGCGGCGGCTGGCCATCCCGGTGGTGGCGATCGTGGATACCAACTGCGATCCGGACGAAGTGGATTACGTGATTCCGGGCAACGACGACGCGTTGCGGGCCATACGCCTGTTCGCCAGCAAGATCGCCGATGCGGTCATCGAGGGCCGCTCGCTGGCCACCGAGCAGGAGTTCACGGCGGATAAGATCATCCAGGACGAGACGCCGGCCGGCGAGGGCATGCTGGAATACACCGAATACGTGGATCCGAAGTATGCCGAGAAAATCATGGCGGAGAGCCTGAATATGCCGGAAGAGACGGCTCCCACGGCGCAGCAGCGCAAGGGTCCCGCTTCGGAAACGGCCGAGCCGGTAGC
Organism: uncultured Solibacteraceae bacterium; assembly: GCA_964427655.1. GTDB lineage: Bacteria > Acidobacteriota > Terriglobia > Bryobacterales > Bryobacteraceae > CAVQNQ01. The sequence goes on from CAYRWE010000084.1 coordinate 750, forward strand.
CGAGCCGGCTGCCACCGAAGGCGCGCACTAAGGGAATCGGACCGCGGAGTCTTAGAAAAAAAGGGTTTAGGATTATGGCGGAAATTACTGCGGCATTGGTAAAAGACCTGCGCGAGCGTACTGGCGCGGGCATGATGGAATGCAAGCGGGCCCTGGTAGAGGCTAAGGGCGACATCGGCGAGGCCGAAGTGTTGCTGCGCAAATGGGGGATCGCGTCGGCGGGAAAGAAGTCGCAGCGCGCCACGCGGCAGGGCCTGATCGGCACCTACATTCATGCCGGCGGACAGCTCGGCGTGATGGTGGAAGTGAATTGCGAATCGGATTTCGTGGCGCGCACGGAAGATTTCAAAGAGCTGGTCCACGATATCGCCATGCACGTGGCGGCGGCCGATCCGCGCTATTTGCGGCGGGAAGACGTCCCCGCGGACGTTCTCGATAAGGAAAAAGAGATCGCCCGCGCCCGCGCCTTGCTGGAGGGCAAGCCCGAGAAGGTGCTGGATCGCATCATCGAAGGGCGTTTGCAGAAATTCTACGAAGAGGCCTGCCTGCTCGACCAGCCGTTCGTCAAGGAAGCCACGCTGACGATCGACCAGGTGGTGAAGACCAAGATCGCCAAGCTGGGAGAGAACATTGGCATCGCGCGTTTCGTGCGCTTCAAGGTGGGCGACGTGGCGGCGGCCGAGGCCGGCGGCGAAAACCGGGTGCCCGAATCGGTCTCCAAGTAATGGCCGCGTATAAGCGCGTCCTGCTGAAGCTGAGCGGCGAGTCACTGGCCGGGGGCGAGGCTTTCGGTATCCATGCCGGGCGGATCAAATCGCTGGCGCGCGAGGTGGCGGACGTGGCGGCGGCGGGAGTTCAGATCGGCGTGGTGGTGGGCGGCGGCAACATTTTCCGGGGAGTGGCCGCGGCGGCCGAAAAGATGGACCGCGTAACGGCCGACCACATGGGAATGCTGGCGACCGTGATCAACTCGCTGGCGCTTTCGGATGCGCTGGAGCAGATGGGCGTTCCCACGCGCGTGATGAGCGCGATTGAAATGCACCAGGTGGCCGAGCCGTATATCCGCCGGCGCGCCATCCGGCACCTGGAGAAGGGCCGCATCGCGATCTTCGCCGCGGGCACCTCCAACCCGTACTTCTCGACGGATACGGCGGCCACCCTGCGCGCGCTCGAAATCAAGGCCGAGATCATCGCCAAGGCGACGCGCGTGGATGGGGTTTACGACAAGGACCCGCTCAAGTTCCCGGACGCAGTGCGCTACCCGGAGATCTCCTACCTGGAGGTGCTCTCGCGGGGGCTGGGGGTGATGGATGCCACCGCCATCGCCATGTGCCGCGACAACCGTCTGCCGGTAATAGTTTTCAATTTGAATACGACTGGCAATATAATGCGTATGTCGATGGGAGAAACCGTCGGCACTCTGATTCACTAACCCCGGCATTTCGGAGAGACGCCTTATGAAAGCAGAACAAGCCGCACCCAGTGGTCCAGCCTTCAATTCCGTCAAAGAGGTGGATGCCAGCCTGAAGGCGCGCATGGAAAAGGCCATGGGCGACCTGCAGCACGAAATGGCCGCCATACGCACGGGACGCGCGACGCTGGGTATTCTGGATCATATCCGGGTGGATTACTACGGCACGCCCACGCCTCTGAACCAGATCGCCAACCTGCACGTTCCGGAGCCGGCCCTGATCACCATTCAGCCCTGGGACGTCTCGCAGATCGGGCCGATTGAGAAATCCATACGGGTCTCCGATCTGGGCCTGAACCCCTCCAACGACGGCAAATTGATCCGCCTGCCGATCCCCCCGCTGACCGAGGAGCGCCGCAAAGAGTTGGTCAAGAAGCTCCACGGCGTGGCCGAGCATCACCGCGTGGGGATCCGCAGTGTCCGCCGCGACGGCAACGAAGCGGTGAAGAAGTTGCTCAAAGACAAGAAGGTCAACGAGGACGACGAGAAGAAGGCCCTCGACGAGATCCAGAAGCTGACCGACAGCTACATGCAGAAGATCGACCAGGCCGCCAAGGCCAAGGAGAAGGATATCCTCGAAATCCGCTGATGGCGGGTTCGGGACGCCGGCATGTCATCGTTCACGGTCCGGGTACCGGCTTCGAGTGCCAATCTCGGCCCGGGTTTCGATGCGCTGGGACTGGCGCTGGGAATCTACTTAACTTGCCGCGTGCGGCCCGCCGCGAGCCTGCGCATTCGCGCGGAGGGCCGTGACGCGGCCGCCATCCCCACGGGGCCCGAGAACCTGATCTGGCAGACCGCCGTGGCCGTGGCGGAGGCCCACGGCATGACAGTGCCGGCCGTCGATTTGCAGATTCTCAACGAAATTCCCATCGGCAAGGGCCTGGGGTCGAGCGCGGCGGCGCTGACCGCGGGAGTGGTGATCGCCGACCGGCTGCTGGACCTGCGCTGGAAGCCGCTGCGGATTCTGGACGAAGCGGCGCGCCTGGAGGGCCACCCGGATAACGTGGCGGCCTGCACACTGGGCTCGATCGTGGCCAGCGCGATCGATTCGGGCGGTGTGACGCGGGCCGTGCGGCTGGATCTGCCAACCCGCTTCGGGCTGGGGATCGTGGTGCCGGATTTCGACCTGCCCACGTCGCTCGCGCGCTCGGTGCTACCGGCCACCTACAGCCGGGCGGACGCCGTTTTCAACGTGCAGCGGGCGGCGCTGCTGATCGCGGCGCTGGCCACCGGCACCAGCACGGTGTTTCCGGCGGCCCTGGAAGACCGCTTCCACCAGCCCTACCGCGTGGCGCTGGTGCCCGGCCTGGCAGATATCGTGAGGCTGCGCGCGCCGGGCCTGCTGGGCTGCGCGTTGAGCGGCGCGGGTCCCTCGATCCTGGTGTTCTACGAAGCCGGCCACGAGAGCGTGTGCGACCTGGTGCGGCAGATCTTCCAACTGCACGGGCACGCCTCCGAGACGCTGGTGACGGGGATCGCCGAGCACGGGTTCGAGGTCAGCGGCGAGACCTGCGCTTAGGGGATAGCGCGTTTTCGACGCGGAGACGCGGGGACGCGGAGTTTTGAGAAAGTCAAAACGTGCAGGCGGCCAGGTAACTGCCGCTCTCCCACTCAGGCGGCCTCAAGATCGACCCGCACGCGGCAGCCCAGCGCCGTGGAGATGTTCACCAGCGCGTCCAGCGAGAAGCGTGAGACCCGGCCGCGAAGCAGATCGTTCATCCGCGGCTGCGTCACCCCGCAGTGGCTCGCCGCCTCGACCTGCGTCCAGTCCTGCCGCTTGACGAAGGCCGCGATCTGCTGCATCAGTTCGGCCCGCGCCCGCAGGTTGGCTGCCTGCCCGGGCGTGTCTGCAATGGCGTCCCAAACACTGGCGTAGCTTTCGGATTTCTTCATTTCGCACCTCTCGGCAATCGCGAAAAACGTCTCTTGGCAGTGTCGATATCCTTCTTCGGAGTGGCCTGCGTCTTCTTCTGAAAAGCGTGCAGCACGTATACCGCCTCCGCGCGCCGGGCCACGTAGATCACGCGGTAAGCGCCGCTGTCGTCCGTGATGCGGATCTCTTCAACACCCTTGCCAACGGCGGCCAGCGGTTTGAAATCGTCGGGCTGCTCTCCGCGCTGCACCTTGTCCAGTTGGTAGCCTGCGTCGTGCCGCGCATCCTAGGGGAAGCTCCGCAAGCATTTGAGCGAGTCGCCGAAGAACCGCACTGGGCGCATGTTGCGATTATATCCAATTGGATATAGCGCGCAGGAGGTTTGTTTGCCGCAACAGGAAACCGGACTTGGCCTGGCAGCTTCTTAACATCTCCAATTGCGAGGGTTGCCCCCAGCCTGCAATTCACCAAGCCGCAGTCGAATGCCTGAGTAAAATTCCCGGACCTTAGAATGCTCTGTTTGTTAAGCAATCATAGCCCGCGATCCAGGCTGGTCGCTCGCCGCGCTCCCGGGGGCGCGCCGGCGCGCTTACCTGCCCGTGTGCAGGTTGTTATGGATGGCGTAAAGGGCCAGCTCCAGCCGGTCCGAGACGCCTAGCTTATCGAAGATGTTGTGCAGATGGTTCTTCACCGTCTGCTCGCTGATGAACATCTTCTCGGCCATTTCCTTGTTCTTGAAGCCCTGGGCCACCAGAGCCACGATTTCGCGCTCCCGCTGGCTGAGGGGCGAACGCTCGCGATCGCGCGGCGCCGGCATGGGAGCCGGGGGCGGACCCTCGTCGTTGGCCACGAACTGCCGGATGACGGCCTGCGTGGTGTGGGAATCCAGCCAGATCTCGCCGGCGTGCACCTTCCGTATGCTCTTGATCAGCAGCTCGGTGGCGGTCTGCTTGAGCACAATTCCGGAAGTGCCCAGCTTCATAGCCTGGACAAATTCGTTTTTGTCGTCGGAGGCGGTCAGGACAATAACCCGGGTCCGGTTCTTGGTGCTTTGCAGCTTTTGCAGCGTGGCCAGGCCGTCCAGGCCGGGCATTTTGAGGTCCAGCAGAAGGATGTCCGGTTCGAACTGCTGGAGTACTTCCAGCACCTGCCGGCCGTCCTGAGCCTGGGCCACCACTTCGAAGTCGTCTTCGAGCGCCAGCAGCCGGCAGAGGCCATCCCGGAAAATGGGATGGTCGTCCGCGACGACAATTCGGATCTTGGATCTCGAGACGATCCCCGGGCTCGAGGAAGAGCCATCAAGGGCGGCATTGTTTTCGGACATACACTTCCCGCTAGCGCTATTGTAGAGTCCTGATAGTACCAAGTCAAATCGTACCTAAACCGCACTGCTGGATAGCGGCACACCTCCCGCCTCAGTACGGAAGTCCCAATGCCCCTGGTTCGCGCGATTTGAGGAGTCACGCCCACGGGGTGGGTGTGGCTACCTGGAGAGGGCCGTACTTTGATAAGGTGAGAAGCATATGAGTGAAGAACTGGCCGAAGTAGACTTTCAGCGGTACTGGCGGCGCCTCCAGCAACTCGGGCTAAACGCGTACGAATCGCGCTCATACCTGGTGCTTCTCGGCCATCCCAAGTTCAAGGCACTGGAACTGGCGGCGCGCGCGCACGTGCCCCGGCAGAAGATCTACGAAGTGCTGGACAGCCTGGTGGAGAGAGGCTTCGCGCAGGTGGTGCAGGAGAAGACCAAGCTGTTCTCGGCGGTGGAACCGAGCCTGGCCATTCCCGGGTACCTGGGGCGCAAGCGGCTCTCGCTGGAGCAGGAACTGACCGACAACGGCCGCGCGGGGACCGCCCTGATCGACGACCTTGCCACCCTCTATGCCGAAGGCCAAGGCGGGCGCGGCACGCTGGACTACCTGCGGATCGTGAGCGAGCCGACGCAAACGGCCGCCGAGTACCGCCGCATGCTGGGGGAGATCAAGACCGAGTATGTGGAATTCTCCCGGCCTCCCTATGCCGTGGACCCGCTGGACGAAAAGCTGGTGAAGCAGGCCGCCGGCAGCGGTGTGCTCTGCCGCCTGCTGCTCGAAGAGGGATCGCTCGACGACGAGCATCGCCAGCGGCTGGCCGATTATGCCGCGGCGGGCGTGGACGTTCGCGTGGCGGACTCGCTGCCCATGAAGCTGGCGGTATTCGACGGCCAGCACGGCATGATCGCGCTGCTTGACCCCGTGATTACGCGGCCCTCCTGGACGGCAGTGGTTTTTCACCACGAAGGCATGGGCGAGGCCATGAAAGGCCTCTTCGAGGTGCATTGGAAGCGGGGGCGAAAGCTGGAGACCAGCTAGCTCAAACGGCGTGGCCTTGCTCGGAATGCCGGCGACGGGGTCATTTCCACGATACGGATTCCCCTCCCAGCAGTACGAGATCCAGAATCTCCGGCCGGCTGCGGGCGAATTCCACGGGAACCGGCTTCCCGTTATAGGGCTTGAGGATTCTCAGGCTCGGGAGCACCTCCTCGGTGCGCGTCGGCCCATGTCCCGCCTGGACAGCACGGCGCACGGTGGTGCCCACCGCCAGCCGTACCTCCGCTCCGTCGATTATGGCTGCCAGAAACGGATTCACCGCCACGCGTCGAGGGATCACCATGCACATCTCCGGGTCGGATTCCCGGCACGGGGAAAAGTCCGCCATAAGCGCCTGAGTGCGGTGCTCGAGTTCCGCGCGCGTAGGGGCGGCCAGCATGATTTCGGTGATGCCGTTGTCGCGCGGATCGGTCTTGTAGAACAGCCGGTAATAGGCGACGCCGGCGGAGAAGTGGAAATAGTTGACGAGCGGCGCGTCGGCCGATTCGGTCCGGCCCGCGATGCTGCGCTCGGCGGCCAGGGGAACGATGGTCGAGCCGGCGCGGCCGCGTTTCGGCTGGAAGCCATACCAGGCGGTCTCGACCCCCAGGAGGTTAGGGGTGGTCTGCGCCGTTACAGCTATCTGGCGGTCGCTCCCGGAAACGGCGGCGGTTGCGAGGACCGGCGCATCCGGGGCGGCACTGGCTTCGATGATGGGGCTGACCACCTGAAGGCGGGTCTCCGTACCGAGATCGACGTAGCCTTTCCGAACGCCATCGGCGTGCAGCAGGCGGTAGGCGGCCGAGGGGTCCAGCGGGATGGATTCCAGAATGCGCGTGGCCAACGCCAAGCCCTCGCCGGCGGCCAAACAGCCCTGCGCTTCGGCGCCGGCGGTCCATTCGCCGAGCCAGCCGGGCGGCTGCCCCAGCAAGGCGTCGCGCGAGACGGTCAGATGGATCTTTCGCTTGCCCGGCCGGACCAGAATGGCGCCGCCACCGGGTGCGCACGAGGGCTGCCAGGCGGTGATTGAGGCGGCCAAAGTGGCTCGCGCGGTATCGGCCGACGCAACTCCGGGCGGCACGAGCACCCGGGTGCGGTCCGAAGGAGCCAGCCGGTAGGTTTGCGGTTTGCGAACGGCGCAGGCGGGAGCGAGAAGGGCAAGAACCGCCACCAGCCACTGGGCGGCGCGGCTAGAGCCAAGCATACTAGAAACCTAACACGTTCGGCCGGCCTGGGAACCCGCCCGGGCTGCAACCGCCTTTGGTGGTCGTAGCGAGATCCGCTCTGCCTAGCGCGTTCCGTCGGCGACGCCGCGCTCTTTGCGGGTGAGGATCTGGCGGACGGCGTAGATGCGGCGATCCTGGCTCTCGAAGTAGGTCCGCATGATCACTTCGCCCAGGAAGCCGGTGGTGAACATCATCAAGCCGGCGAGAAGCAGCAGGCTGCCCGCCACGATCAGCGGGCCGTGCTGCTCGATTACGTCCCGCCCCAGCAGCTTCTCGATGGCGATATAGACCATGATGCCACCGCCCAGGGTGGTACCGGCCAAGCCCAGCGATCCGAAAAAATGCATGGGGCGCGTCAGGTACTTCAGCAAAAACCTGATGGTCAGAATATCGAACAGGACGCGGAACGTGCGGCCGATGCCGTAATGCGAATCGCCGGAGGCGCGGGGCACGTTGCGGATGGGCACTTCGGCCACGCGCGCGCCGTAGAAGCTGGCCAGGGCCGGGATGAAGCGGTGCAGCTCGCCGTAGAGATTGACGTCCTTGAGAATCTCGGCGCGATAGGCCTTGAAGGTGGTTCCGAAATCGCGCAGCTTCACGCCCGAAGCCTTGGCCATGAGCCAGTTGGCCACCCGCGACGGCAGCTTGCGGCTGATGGCGTTGTCCACGCGGTTCTGGCGCCAGCCGCTGGCAATATCGTAGCCTGCGTCGACCTTCTCGAGCAGCGCGGGGATGTCTTCGGGGGCGTGCTGCAAATCGCCATCCATGGCGATCACGATGTCGCCTTTGGCTTCGTGGAAACCCGCCGAAAGGGCCGCGGTCTGGCCGAAATTGCGGCGCAGGCGGATGACCTTCAGATGGCCATCGGTCTCCACCAGATTGGCCAGCAGCTCGAAGCTGCGGTCGGTGGAGGCGTCGTCCACGAAGAGGATTTCGTAAGGGCGCGCGAGCGGCTCCAGCACGGCCACCAGGCGGTCGTACAGCGGGAGAATGGAGCACTCCTCGTTGTGGATGGGGATGACGATCGACAGCATGATGCGAAAAGCGTAGTGTAGCATCGGACGCCCAAAAGCGTGTTACACTTCCGCGCGCATGGAGCGGCTTCCCTTCCAGGTGACCGGCGCGGGCGCGGTTTACGATGTCATCCCGCGGCTGCCCGTGACGGTGCTGCTGGACAATGTCCGCAGCCTGTACAACGTGGGTGCTTTCTTTCGAACCGCCGATGCCGCCCGCGTCGAGAAGCTCTACCTGTGCGGCATTACCGGGCGGCCGCCCCATAAGGGCATCGCCAAAACCGCCCTGGGGGCGGAAGAGTGCGTGGCTTGGGAGCATGCCTGGGAACCCACAGAGCTCGTCGGGCGGTTGCGCGAGCGCGGCTTGGAAATCGCTGCCATCGAGACCGCGCTGCACGCCGTGGATCTCTACGATTGGGAGCCGCGTTTCCCGGTGGCGCTGATCTTCGGAAACGAAGTGGAGGGCATTCGCCCGGAGGTCTCGGCGCTATGCGACACGCACGTGCGGATACCCATGCTGGGCGTCAAGCACTCGCTCAACGTGGCCACTGCCGGAGGGGTGGCGATCTTCGAGCTCCTGCGGAAATACAGGGCCCTGAAACTGGTACGATGAAATTTGTCCCAAACCCTGCCCCGATTGCGCCTGGAGCTGGATTTCATGCCCTCGCCCTCGCCCGAACATCCAGGCGTGTTCATACGCGATCCGTACCGCTTTTCGGATGCCATGCTGATTATTCCGCCGGTGCTGGCTCCGTGCCTCGAGTGCTTCGACGGGCGGCAGACGGATCTGGACCTGCGCGCCGAGCTGGTGCGCATCACGGGCGATCTGCAGGTTGCCGAGATCGAGCAGAACCTGCTTGAGACCTTGAGCAGCGCCGGTTTCCTGGAGGACGAGAATTTCGCGCGCATGCGCGAGGAGCGGCGCCGCGCCTTCGCCGAGCAGCCCGTGCGGGAGCCGGCCCACGCGGGGGCGGCCTATCCGGGAGAAGCGGGGGCTCTGAAGCAGACGCTGGCGGAGTATATGCAAGGCGAGGCCGCCGCAGCGGCTCAGGCCGATGGCAACCTGCTCGCCATCGCAGCACCGCACGTGAGCCCGCAAGGCGGGTGGCAATCCTACCGCTCGGCGTATTCGCTGCTGCGGCCGGAGCATCGCGAAAAAACCTTCGTGATCCTGGCCACCTCGCATTACGGGCCGCCGGAAAAGTTCGGGTTGACGCGCAAGCCGTTCCTGACGCCGCTGGGCCAGGCCGAAACCGACCGAGAAATGGTGGACTGGCTGGCGGAGCGGGGCGGCCCGGCGGTCGAAATGGAAGACTACTGCCACTCCTTCGAGCACACCGTGGAGTTGCAGGTGGTTTTCCTGCAACACGTGCTGGGGCCGGGCGTGCGCATCCTGCCCGTTTTGTGCGGCTCGTTCGCGCGCAGCCTGTACCAGGGCGGCGACCCCGAAGACGACGATGGCGTCAAGCAATTCCTGAGCGCCCTGGGCGAATTGGGCGATCGCCAGAGTAAGCGCCTGTTCTGGGTGCTGGGCGTGGATATGGCCCATATGGGCGCGCGTTACCAGGACTCTTTCTCGGCGGTCGCGAACCAGGGCCTGATGAGCGAGGTAGGCGGCCGGGACGAAAGCCGGATCGGCCGAATCAACGCCGGCGACGCAGCGGGTTTTTGGGACTTGGTGCGCGCCAACCACGACGATCTCAAGTGGTGCGGCTCGGCGCCGTTTTATACGTTCATGAAGGCCGTGCCGCAGGCGCGCGGGGAGCTGCTCCGGTATGAGCAGTGGAACATCGACGAGCGCAGCGTGGTGAGCTTCGCGGGGATGGCGTTTCGGAAATAGGACTCGCTGCGCGAGTTACTGGGCAAGCTAAAGCATGCCCCACCAAGACTCGCTGCGCGAGTCGGGCTGCTCAACACGCTACTCGATGGCGACTGTGACGCCCGATTGCGTCGCTTGCGATCCTACCTGCAGCGTGACCGGTACGGCCGGCCCGGCGGGTGCGCCGGCGGGAATGCTCACGTTGATTTGCAGGACCCCCGCCACGATCCCCGGAGCTCCGCCGGCGTAGAGCACCGGTGCAGACTGGCCGCCGATTTGCGCCGTCACCGGCAGGACCGGCTGCGGCAGGCTGTTGGCGTCCGTTATAGATCCATCCTGGCCTGGAGGCGAGGTCTGGCCGAAGCCGGTGGCATAGAGGATGATCCAGCCACCCACGGAGGCCGGGTGGGCGCTACCGTTGGAGGTGCCATCCATGTTGACCGCGAGGGCCTGGCCGGTGCCGGAGGCGTCCGCTGTAAACAGACCCGGCGTGGCCGGCTGAACCGTCATGGAAACGGGAGCCGAGGTCTGGCCCTGAAACTCTACCTGCACTTGCGAAGTCGCGGCGGAGACTCCGAAGGGCACGATGGCGCTGACCTGGTCGAGGGCGGCGTAAACCACCGGGGCGGCCACGCCATCGAAAAGCACACGCGTATCCGAAACATTCTTGGCTAGCCGTCCGAAGATGTTGAACTGAAGGCTCTGGGGGACGGAGGGTCCCAGATTTGAGCCGAACAGGGTTACCACTTCGCCCGGCGAGATGGCGGCGGCCGAATAGCTGGCCGCATTGCCGACCGCAGCGACGACGGGCTGCGGCAGGATCGCGGCGCTCCGGTTCAGCAGACCGTAGACCAGCACGGCATCGGACGACGCGGCGTACACCGTGCCGTTCACCACCGTGGGAGGGGTGAACTTCACGAAGCCATCCATGGCGTCTCCCGGCTCCATGCCGCTGTTCCATAGCTCGGTGGCCAGGTTGGCGGCGTCGAAGGCGTGCAGCACGGCGGGGGTACCGCCGTTGTACTTGCCGGTGGTCTCCCAGAGGATGCCCGTACCGCCCTGACTGCCATTGGCGGAGAGCGCCATGCCGCCACGCGCGCCGCCCGAAATCGGACTGCTGGAGGAGACCGGGTTGGGGTCGAAACCGTTGGGCGTCACCTGGTAGCAGTAGAGCGGGCCGCCATCTTCCTGGATGTACACATAGGCAGTCCCGGAACGGGACCACACCGCCAGATTGAAAATCCACGTGCCAATGGCTTGAAAGACCTGGGCGGCGCCGCCGGAACCGAGGTGGCCCATGTAGTTGCCGTCGATCAGATAGAGATCGCCGTACTTGTCGCCACCGATCAACTGGTGGCTGCCAGGGATGAGGGCCGGCCCGGCGGAAAGATCGTAATCCTGGTCGGACAACGCCTGCCAGTTGGGCGGCGTATACCAATCCGTCATAGCGGGGGGAGTGCCGGACATTTTGACGAAGCTCTCGCCGAAGTTAGCGGCTCCATCGTAATCGCCGTTGCCGGTGATGAAATACAGGTTGCCGGCGTCGTCGGCGGCCGGGGCGCGGCCGGATTGCCAGATGGCGCCGCCTTGGCCTTGCGGGGTGGTCTGGAAGACACCGACCTGCTGGGTAAGGTCGGCGGCGTTGTAGCTGATCAGCCATCCGTGCCAGAGGCCGTAATCGCCGTGCGATCCGAACGCCAGCGAGACCACGCCATTGAGAAGGAGCAAGCCGGGGCGCTGGATGTGCTGCGAGGGATCGAAGGCCACCTGGCCGGCGCCGTTAGCCCCTGGGCCGGTTCCCGGAACGGTTGCGGCAATGGTGACGGGGCCATTCATGCGCTCCTGGCCGGTGCCCAGATCGAGCGCGTGCAGTTGAAAGCCGGGCTGCCCGTTCTGCAGCGTTTCGGCTACCACATACAGGACGCCGGCTAGGGGATCGATCGCGCCGGTGCCGAGAATGCCGATCTCCGGGGCGACGTCGGTTAAGGCTCCCGTATCGCTCTGGAGCATGGAGGAAGGGACCGAGGGCCCCAGATTCACTTGCCAGAGCACCACCGGCGAAGCAGCCGAATCGGCATCGAAGGCGTACACGCTGTTGTGCTGGGTGGCGACGAACAGGACATTGCGGGTTCCCTGGTTGGGAATCGGGAGGCCGCTTACGTAGAGCGGCTGGGCGAAGATCTGACCATCCACTGGGAAGAGGCCGAGTTTTCCGAAGATCCCCGGCGCCACATTGCCAACCGTCAACTGGGTTTCCTGAAGATTCGCGTTGGTCCGGTCAGTTCCATAATTGGCCGACAAAACGCTAACTTGTCCCAGGACTAAAGTTTGAAAAGCGGCGCCGAAAACGAGCAGCCGCAGCAAAGTACGCACAATCAATCAGATGCGAAAGCGCGCGCGGGTACTAGCGCTACTGACGTCCGATATAGGAGATCTCGCACAATCCCACGAGGGATGCTAGACTGCAATGGCTACAGTGAGCCAGAGACCCCCATGTTTGGTCGGTTCCGTACCCCACTTTTGCCGCTTTTTGCCACGCTGATTCTATCCTTACCGGCTTCCGCCTGGGCGGCGGAGACCATCTCAGGCGCCGGCCTGACGGTCACGGTGGACCCCAGCGGCTCCTATGACATCGTGCTGGCCAATCCAGCCTGGGATTTCGGGGGCCAGATCGGCTACCCGCTTTCCAATCTCACGGTGGCTTCGGGGGCCGATGCGGTGGGCAGCTTCAGTCAGATCGCGTTCGACTTCCAATCCGACGTGGCGCACCATGGGGCCATCAGATCTTACTGGGATCATCAGGCGGTGTTGTTTACGCTGAGCAATTCCGCGGCGGGGTCCAATGCGATCTCGTTTCCCAACCTGACCCGCTATCCGCAGGGCCTCAGCCACATCAACTTCTGCGGAGTGTTCGGGATGCCGAGCTTTTACGGCTTCGCGCCGGAAAGCCCGTGGGTGTTCTTCGACGGGACCGCGAATGCCTTCGTGCTTTCTCCGGCCACCCATTTCATGGTGGCGAGCACGGCATACGGGCCCAACGGTGCGCTGGCCAGCGGCATCTCGCCGCAGATCGCGACTTTGCCGGCAGGTTTCACGCACCAGGTGCTGCTGGTGGTCGAGAACGGCATCAATCAGGCTTTCGATACGTGGGGGAACACGCTGACCAGCCTGTTGGGCAAGACGCGTCCGGCCAACGATGCCGATACGGTCTTGAGCCAACTCGGATACTGGACCGACGCGGGATCCACTTACTACTACAGCACCCTGCCTTCGACCTCCTACACCGACACGCTGATGGCGGTCCAGGCCAATTTCAACAGCCTGGGAATCCCGCTCGGCTACTTGCAACTGGACAGTTGGTTCTATCCCAAGGGGCCGTCGGCCGAGTGGCAGGATACCTCGGATGGAATTTACGAGTATATGGGCGCGCCGGCGCTCTTCCCCAACGGGCTCACCGGATTCCAGCAAACGCTGGGTGCGCCGCTGGCGACGCACGCCCGCTGGATCGACGCCTCCAGCCCCTATCGCCAGCAGTACCAAGTCTCGGGCGATGTTTCGATCGATCCGTTGTACTGGAACGGCGTGGCGAGAAATCTGGCGGCTGCGGGCGTCGCCGTTTACGAGCAGGACTGGCTCTCGGACAAGGCACAGACCAACTTCGATCTGAGCGACGGGGACGCCTTTCTGGATGGCATGGCGGCGGCCATGGCGCGCGAGCATATCGACATCCAGTACTGCATGCCCACGGCGCGTCATTTCCTGCAGAGCGCCAAATACAGCAACGTGACCAGCATCCGCGCCAGCCAGGACCGCTTCGCGCAGGCGCGCTGGACCAATTTCCTGTATGCCGGGCGGCTGGCCAGCGCATTGGGGGTTTGGCCGTTCAGCGACATTCTGATGAGCGGGGAAACGGCCAACCTGCTGGTGGCCACGCTGTCCGCGGGGCCGGTAGGAATCGGCGATCCGGTGGGGTCGATCGATGGCGCCAGCCTGAGCCGCGCCGTGCGTGCGGATGGCACGATCATAAAGCCGGACGCGACCCTAACCCCGCTGGATGTCAATTACCTGGGCGACGCGCATTCGGTCAACGCGCCGCTGGTGGCCGCGACGTATTCGGATTTCGGAGGCCTGCGGGCTTACTACCTGTTCGCATACAACCGAGCCTCCGACGCCGCGGCCAAAATTTCGCTGCGCGACGCGGGCGTGAAGTGGCCGGTTTACCTGTACAACTACTTCGAGGGCACGGGACAGGTGGAAACCCCGCGGGATTCGGTGAGCGCCAATTTTCAGAACGGCTGGGTCTATCTGGTGGCCGTGCCGATAGGGCCATCCGGAATGGCCATTCTGGGCGACACCGGCCATTTTGTCACGCTAGGCAAAAAACGCGTAACCGCCCTCGAGGACGATGGAACGGTTTCGCTCACGGTGGCCTTCGCGGCGGGGGAGAAATCTCGCACGCTGTGCGGGTACTCGCCCAATGCGCCCGAGGCTTCGGCACAGAGCGGCGCCATCGGCCCGTTGACTTACGATTCCGCCACGCGCCTGTTCAGCCTGCCGGTCATGCCCGGCGCAGGCGGGACGGCTACGATTCGGATTTCCCGGCCGCGGGCGAGTTCGCCCGTGAGGCAAGCCCGTACCCCGGCGGAACCAGCAATGTGAGAGCGTCCGGCACGATTTCGATTTCGGCCGGCAGGCGTCCGGCGAATTCGCCATCGATCTGCACGTAGACGCCCGGGTTATCCGGGCAAACCAGCGTGGCGCGGCAGGCGCGAAGTACTTCCACGCCCTTTAGGCCGTTCAAGCGGTTCAGCGCCATCCCGGCGAAATATTTCACATACGGCAGGGAAGTGCGACCCTCGAACAGGACCGTCTCGAACTTGTCGTCCAGCAGGGTGACGCTCCGGGCGATTTCGAAATCGCCGCCGTAGTTGCGCACCTTGCTGAGCAGCGCGAACGAGCATTCCCGCGGGCGGCCGTCGATCTCCACGTGGATCTGGGGCAGGCGGCGGCCCAGCAGGCTCCAGCCAGCCACCCAGTAGGCGAACTTGCCGATGCGGTCCTTGAGCGCCGCGTTCACGTGGTAGACGATGTGGGCATCGAGCCCTACGCCCGCCATAAGCAGGAAGTGGCGCGAGACACGGCCACCATCGCAGGTCACATGACCCACCGAAATGCGCCGCGGCCGGCACTCGGCGAGCCTCTCGGCGGCGCGCACGGGATCGCCGCCGAGGCCCATCTCGATACCCAGCACATTGGCGGTGCCGGCGGGCAGCAGGCCCAGGGGGACGTCGCAGTGCACCATGCCCTCGGCCACTTCGTTGAGCGTGCCATCGCCGCCGGCCGCGAGGATGAGATCCGCGCCGGCGGCAATGTGTTCGCGCGCGATGGCGCCGGCGGTCCGCGGACCGCGCGTAGGGGCCGACACGATCTTGTGCCCGGCCCGGGTTAGAATTTCGATGGCTTGCTCCACCAACCGCTGCCCGCCGCGTCCGAATCTGCCCGCGCGGGGATTGTAGATGAGAACCGTCTTCCTGTAGCCGCTTATGGTGTTCTCCGGTATCCTCGTTAGATTATAGATTAGAGACAGATGCCAGAACCCGCGCGCGAAATCGAGGCGCTCCGCGAGCAGTTGCGGCGCCATGAGCATTTGTACTACGTTCTCGACCAGCCGGAGATCACGGACGCGGCGTACGACGAGCTCATGCGGAAGCTGCAGGAGCTCGAAGCGCGGCATCCGGAGCTGTTCAGTGCGGATTCTCCCACTCAGCGCGTGGGCGGAAAACCGCGCGAGGGCTTCGTCAAAGTGCGACACAGCGCGCCTATGATGAGCCTGGATAACGCGCTGAACGAGGCGGAGCTGCGGGAGTTCGACCGGCGCGTGCGGGACCTGCTCAAGGGCGCGCCCTACACCTACGTGGCCGAGCTGAAGATGGACGGGCTTTCCATGGCGGCGCTCTATCGGGACGGCCGGCTGCACCAGGCGGTCACGCGCGGAGATGGCTCGGTGGGAGAGGATGTCACCGAGAACGCGCGCACCATACGCTCCCTGCCGCTGCGCGTGAGAGGCGAGATGGCGGCCATCGAGGCGCGCGGCGAGGCGGTCATGAACCGGCGCGCTTTCGAGCGGCTGAATGCCGAGCGGGACCAGCGGGGGCTTTCGCGCTTCGCCAACCCGCGCAACGCCGCGGCGGGGTCGCTGCGGGTGCTCGAGCCGCGCGTCACGGCCTCGCGGCGTCTGGATTTCTACGCCTATTTCCTGCTGGTGGATGGACGCCCGGCGCTCGAGAGCCACTGGCAGGCGCTCGAAGAGCTGGTGCGTATGGGATTCAAGGTCAACGAGCATCGCACGCGCTGCCAGGACGTGGAGCAGGTGCTGACCTACTGCGCCGAATGGGAGGCGCGCCGCGACGAGCTGCCCTACGAAATCGACGGCGTGGTGCTCAAGGTGGATTCCATCGCGCAGCAGCGCCTGCTCGGCTATACCGCCAAGGCGCCGCGCTGGGCGATCGCCTTCAAGTACGCCGCGCGGCAGGCCACCACCGTGGTCGAAGGCATCGAGGTACAGGTGGGGCGAACCGGCGCGCTGACGCCGGTGGCGCGGCTGAATCCGGTCGAGGTGGGCGGCGTGACGGTGTCGCGAGCCACCCTGCACAACGAAGACGAGATCGGGCGGCTAGGTCTGGAGATCGGCGACGATGTGGTGATCGAGCGCTCGGGCGACGTGATTCCGCGGGTGGTGCGGGTGCACTCGCTGGGATCGTATCGCAAGCCGTTCCACATGCCCGCGAAATGTCCCGTGTGCGGCGGCAAGGTGGTGCGCGAGGAGGGCGAAGCGGCCAGCCGCTGCATCAACACCAACTGTTCGGCGCGGCTGAAGGAATCCATCCTGCATTTCGCCTCGCGCGGGGTAATGAATATCGATGGCGTGGGCGAGGCGCTGGTGGATCAGCTCGTGGACCGCGGCATGGTCGAGAGCGTGGCGGATCTGTACGACCTCACGGCCGACAAGCTGCTGACGCTGGAGCGCATGGGGACGAAATCCGCGGGCAACGTGATCCGCAACATCGAGAATTCCAAGCGGAATCCGCTGCCGCGCGTGCTCGGCGCGCTGGGGATACGCTTCGTGGGCGAGCGCACGGCGGTGTTCCTGGCGGAGGCTTTCGGCGGCATGGACGCCATCGCGGGAGCGGGGCTGGGCGAGCTTCAGGAAGCCGAGGAAGTCGGACCCAAGGTGGCGGAGAGCATTTTTCAGTTCTTCCGCGAGCCGCGCAACCAGGAGCTGGTGGACCGGCTGCGCGCGGCGGGGCTGCAATTCACGTATCAATCGCGGAGGCCCAAGGCCGGCCCGCTGAAGGGCTATGTCTTCGTCCTGACCGGGACCCTGAGCGGGATGAGCCGCGAAGAGGCGCAGCGCCTGATCGAATCCGCGGGCGGCAAAGTGAGCGGCACGGTGAGCAAGAAAACCAGTTTCGTGGTGGCCGGCCAGGATGCCGGCTCCAAGCTGGCCAAGGCTCAGAAATTAGACATTCCCGTGCTCAGCGAAGAGCAACTCATGGGCATGATCCGCGTGGGCTAGGACGGGTGAGACGATTGAGCTTGCCTACCCGCGCGACTCAATAGGGCTACCTACTAGGGCAACCTAAAGGATGCCCCACCTCGCGTGTTAACGTGGAGTGTTCCCCACGATGACAATCGACGAGCAACTGAGCTATCTGCGCAAGGGCATGGCGGAGATTATCCGCGAAGAGGAGCTGCGCGAGCGGCTGGTCGAATCAGCTAAGACCGGCCGGCCACTGCGTGTAAAAGCCGGATTCGACCCCACCGCGCCGGATCTGCACCTGGGGCACACGGTCCTGCTGCGCAAGATGAAGCACTTCCAGGACCTGGGTCATACCGTAATTTTTCTGATCGGCGATGCCACGGGGTTGATCGGCGACCCCACCGGCCGCAACCTCACCCGGCCGCCCATGACCCGCGAGGCCATTCTAGAGAACGCCGAGACGTATAAGACGCAGGTGTTCAAAATCCTCGACCGGGAGAAGACCGAGATCCGCTTCAATAGCGACTGGCTCATCCCCATGGGCTACGTCGAGCTGGTGAAACTGGCCTCGAAATACACGGTGGCGCGCCTGCTCGAGCGCGACGATTTCTCTAAGCGGTACAAGGAAGGCATCCCCATCTCGGTGCACGAGCTGCTCTATCCGCTGGCCCAGGCGTACGATTCGGTGGCCCTCGAATGCGATGTCGAAATGGGCGGCACGGATCAGAAATTCAATCTGCTGGTGGGCCGCGAGATCCAGAGAGATTACGGGCAGGCTCCGCAGATCGTAGCCACCACGCCGCTGCTCGAGGGCCTCGACGGCGTGAACAAGATGTCCAAATCGCTGGGCAACTACATCGGGATCGCCGAGCCGCCCGAGGTGATGTTCCGCAAGGTCATGCAGATCAGCGACGACCTGATGTGGCGCTACTACGAGCTGCTGACGGACCACAGCCTGGCGGAGATCGCCGCGCTGCGCGCCCAGGCCCACCCCATGGAAGCCAAGATCGCGCTCGGCAAGGCGATCGTGGCGGACTTCCATTCGGAGGAGGAGGCCGGGCGGGCGGCGGAGGTCTTCAACAGCGTGGTGCGCCGCGGCGAGGTGCCCGCGGATATGCCCGAGGCGCCCATGCCGGC
>CAYRWE010000085.1:0-18954 GCA_964427655.1 uncultured Solibacteraceae bacterium
CGAAGCCGCCGGCATGAAAAGGATGGCATCGCGCCAGTCGCCGCAATCCCATCCACACTCCCCGCGCCGCGCCATGCCTCTCCACCGCTTCGCGCATATAATCCGAGCAAGGCGGGTAGAAACGGCAGGCCGAGGGCAGCCAGGGGGAGATACAAACCTTATACAGTCGCAGAGAACTCACGAGCACCCATTGCAGCGGGCGAAGAGGCGTTCCACTTCCCGGCGCAAATCCGGGAGAGGCGCATCGAGCGCTCGCCGCCGTGGATTGATGACAATCGACCACCGGGGATTCAACCGATCGAGTTCGCGGCGGACCGCCTCGCGGAGGCGCCGCTTGATGCGGTTACGGACCACGGCGCAGCCCAGCGCGCGAGGCACGGTAAGCCCGATGCGCGGGCCATCGGGAGCGAGGGCACGAACACAAAAGGCCGCGAAGAGAGGGCCGGAGTAGCGGGTACCCTCGTCATAGATTCTTCGGAAATCGGTCGATCGAAGCAGACGAACACGTTTCGGAAAACCAGAGATGGGCAACTACCTCTCGGAGCTGACGGTCAGCTTCTTGCGCCCGCGTGCACGCCGCCGGGCCAAAACGGCGCGGCCGTTCTTGGTTTCCATGCGGCTACGGAAGCCATGGGTCTTAGCGCGATGACGATTATTCGGTTGAAAAGTGCGTTTTGGCATTATTCGTCCAAGTATCCAGTATAGCAGGCGCGAAACGGCCGGCAAATGCCCGAAACCGGCCTCCGGCGCTCCCCGACGCCAGGTTGTGTCGAAATGACCCGGACGTTTCTATTACCGGCCGATGGCCGGAGGCGCCTCAAACATCGCGAGAAGCAGGCAAAGCGCCACCAAAACCGCGAGTCCCCCTGCAACGATCATGTTCTTTTCCCAACCTCTACTCAAAAGGGCTAGCAATTGGAGTTCCGCACCGCGGCTGCGGATTCATGCTCTTTTGTCGGACTTCGCCATGGCAACCGCGCTAGGGGGCTTGGCAGGCGTTCAGCTTGACGGCGAAGGCCGCTACCTTGCTCCAGCGCTCTTCGTCCCGCCGCTCGACGTGGAACGATTGGCTGGGACCATCGGCGCGCACTCTCCACGCCGGCCGGGCGGCGGTGGGCCGGCTCAGTTCGAGAGGGCGATCGCTCTCCTGGCGGAAAGCCCAGGTTTCGCCTCCATCGGGGCTCTCGTAGAGCGCGTACCGCTCGCGGCTGGCGGGGCCGCGATCCAAAATGGCGCGCCCATCGGTGCGCGAGGTGAATAGGAACTGCTGCAACGAACCCTGGAACGTTTCCCCGAAAAAGGGACGCTGGCGCCAGGTGCGACCGCCATCGGTGGTGAGAAGCAGAAAAGGGTCCTGGGGGAGCGGGAATAGAACCGCGCCGCCGGCCCAGCCCGTGGCGATGTCGAAGAACTGGATACGGTCCAGACCCGCGCCGCGTATGCGGGAGTGCGCTTCGCTCCAGGTGAGACCGGCATCGTCGCTCGCGAGCAGCACGGAGTAGAGCGTGACGGTGGCGGAGTGGATGTTCCCGGTTACGAACAGCCGCGCGCCCGAGGATTCGGTGGCGCTCAGCTCGAGGTATATGGGACAGGGTTCGCTCTCCGAGCAGTCCAGGCCGGCCCACTGCTGGTCGTCGGGCGTGCACTGGTAAGGCAGAAGCATGGGTTTGCCGAGATTTTGGAGGGTCACGGGCGCGGAGGCCGGCGCGGCCGGCTGGCTCTGCCCCCAAGCTGTCAGCGCGCCCCACAAAACGTGGAAAACGATCGTCGCAAATTCGGATCTATAGAACCGAATCGTCATGTTGATTCCCGATTGTGAACTCCGATACCTTTAAATAGCCCCTAAGAGCTACACGCCGGTGGCTCTTAATTTTCGCCAAAATATCATGTAACCAGTAACGCTTACTATTGGATAGGCCGTCTTACTATCAAATCCCCGTTACGACAGCGGGCGCACTCACCCCTATCACCCAAATGCGCCCGCTCTTTTAATTTGGGTGATTTTAGAACCCGCCGTTCAGATATCCCAGTTCACCACGAAGCGGCTCTGTTTTTCGTTCCACTCACGCAACAATTCGGCGAAAGTGGTTTGATCGATGATCTGGGAGATGCCGGAGTCCACACGCTGCCACAGGTTGCTGAAGGGCGTCTCGGCGTCGCGTCCACGGCGGGCCTTTTGGGGCAGGCCTTCCACGGCGCGCAGGACCTGGCCCACGGTGATGGCTGCCGCGGGCCGCGCCAGCAGGTAGCCACCTTCCGCGCCGCGCCGCGAAACCACGAATCCAGCCTGCTTGAGCCCCGCCAGAATCAGTTCCAGAAACTTCTGCGGAATCTTCTGGCGGTTGGCGATGTCGGCGATCTTCACCGGATCGGTGCCCGTCTGGGCGGCCAGATCGAAGATGGCTTGCAAGGCATATTCGCTTTTGACCGAAATATTCATGGCAATCCCTTGGCAAAGTCCCCGTTGCCACTAGAGATTGTAGCTTTGCCGGCTTACAACTGCAATTTATAAATGTTCAGGCCTAACGACGTAGCCGCCAGCAGATAACCATTGTTGGTGGTCAGCATGCCGCTGAACCCGAACTGGGTCTGGAACGGGTAGACAACGATCGCGGAAGGAGTGCTGGCATCCACGATCATCAGCGAGGAGGGTCCGAAATCGTCCGTATCGGGCGGGTTGTTGACGATGGCAAATATGCCGTCGCCATAGAAGCCGGCCACGTGAAAGGTCCCGTTCACCTGGAGGCTGGTGGTGAAAGTCGTAACGACCGCGGGCGCTTGCACATTGGTCAGATTCATGGTGGTGAGGGTCAGATCGCCGGTGAAATCGAAATCGGGAGTTCCGGGGTTGCGCTGTCCGGTGGTGTTGCCGGCGGCCAGGAGCGTGTTCCCCGAGACATCGAAGCTGAGCAGAATGGCCGCCGCGGTGACGGTCACCTGGCTGATGGGATAAGGCGTGGTGGGAGAGGCGATATTCAGCACGTTCAACACGCCGGCGCCGGTCGTGCTCGATCCCGTGGCCGTGCTGCTGGCGATATAGGAGTAGAGCTGATCGACAACTTCGGCATCGGGTTTGAGGTTCAGGTCGCTCAGGGTAGTGGGCGCCAGGATGGTCAGAAATAGCGGCTGGGCCGGATTGGTGAAATCGAAAATCAGCAAGTCGCCATGCTGCGCGGTGATATCGGCCGTGCTGTTCTGGTAAGTGATGTAACTGGTGGTGATGAAGGCATAGTTGCCGGAGAAGCTCAAATCCACCATGTTGGCGTAGGGGGTGCTCGCGGTGACCAGCAGGTTGGGCGATTTCGGATTGCTCAGCCCGTAAACCGCGAAAGATTCAGCGCTGGTCGAGGCTCCGTAGATTTCCACCAGATACGGCGTGGCGGCGGACGTATTGATGGCGCACCGGTCGCCGTAGCCGTTGAGAACGCTGTCGCCGAACTCGCCGATATAGGCGGGCGCCACGGCGCTGGTGACATCCACCATGACGATGCGGTTGGCGCCGCAGACGTAAGCCACGGTTAACGAAGGGGACGAGGCGGTGTAGTACAGCGCCACGCTGCTGCCCCCGGTGTTGGCGAAGCTGACCGAGCTGGAAAGCTGGAGCGGGCTGGTATAAGTGCCGGAGCCCGAGACCGAGACGATCGCCGAAGCGCTCAGATATCCGCCCACGGTGAGGACCAGGGGATAGTCGCCGGTGGGCATCGTGGGGATCAGGATATTGGCCTGCGCCAGGCCCGCGTAGCCCGGGGCGAGTCCCAGGAACTGAATCGTGGCAGTGGCCGCGCCGATCGTGGCGCTGTATGCGGCGGTGGCGTTGGAAAGCGGCGTGGAGGCGGGCTGGCCGTCGGCGACGGCGGTATCGACGGGGCCGATGCCGGTGAGATAGACGATGATCACAGTGCCCGAGGCGGCCGGGGCGGACGAAGAATTGACCGTGGTCGAATTGCCATTCTGCGCGACGGCGCGGTTGGTGCCGTACTGAAAAATGGCCGGAGCGGACGAAGTCACCGCGAAAGTGAAGGACGCGCTCGCGCCGCCGGGGCCGTTTACAATCAGGCACGCGTTGCAGGTGGAGAGTCCCGAGGGCACCTGAAAATTGATCTGCGTGGGGCTGGCATAGAGAAGCGGCACGGAGGCGCCGCCGATCGTGACGCTGGCGCCGCCGAGGGTTGTGGGCAAGGGGAAAGCCGACGCGGAATCGGTGGCGCTCGCCAGATTCGCGCCGAAAATGGATGCCAGCGAGCCGGGCGCCACGCGCGGGCCATAAGCCGCCGAATCGGCGACGGTCTGGATCGTCGGAGCGGAAGTGGCGGCGCATGGGAACGCGCCCCAGAAGAGTAAGCCGATTATTAGAGCAGGGCAAGCTAAAGCATGCCCCACCGCCTGGAATTCTCGCATCAAACAGGGTTAGACGAAAATTCCGCGCAACCCGTGCAGCACGAGTGCGTTCGCGCCTCAAAACGTGAAGCGCGTGGAGAACTCGATGCGGCGGTTGTTGGCGACGCTCCCCATGGGGCCGGCGGGTCCGCCGGGTCCGCCTGCCGCGGTGAAGCCGAGACCGCCTCCGAAGCCGGTGTTGACGCTGGTGGGCTGTCCGAACTGGTTGGACGTCAACACGCCCTGGTAACCGCCGGGATTCAGGTGGTTCAAGATGTTGGTGAAGCTCACCGCCAGGGTGAGATTGAAGCGGTGCTCGGTCGTTGAGCCTCCGAATCCGCCTCGGCCTCCGCCGCCCATGGGGCCCATGCGCATTCCGCCGCCGGGGCCGCCGAAGCCGCCGCCGCCGCCCGGTCCGCCGGGACCGCGCCCACCCATGTCTCCGGGCACGGCCCGGTTGCCGCGCTCGCCGAAGCCGAAGACGCGGTAGACGCGCAGGTTCAACGAAAACAGCGGGGCCATGGTGAGATAATTCCGCGGCACCAGGTTGTTCCCCGTCACGACCGCCGCCGGATTGGTGTTGAAGTTTCCGTAGGGAGTGCAGACGATGTCGCCGCCGCAAGCCGCTCCCGCGCCCGCCAGCACCGGCCGCGCATTCAGGTAGGTGTCGCCGAAAACATCCTCGCCCAGCAGCACGTCGTAGGGCGCGCCCGAGCGGACGATCACGAAGGGCGCGAACATGACACCCTTCGGCCCCAGCACGCTGCCGAACATCTGGAAATTGTGGCGCCGGTCCAGATTGGAGCGCCCGTAATCCAGCGCGAAATCGTAGGGATCGGAAGGCGTGGATGGCAGATCGTGGGCGTAATTGAGCGAGTAATTTCCCATCAGCGAAACGCGGCGGTTGAAGCGCGTATTGAAATTGACCATCACAATGTTCTGGCGCAGGATGCCGCCGGATTCGTAATCGAAGATATTTCCGGCGCTGTAGCCATACGGGAAGACGCCGTTACCGGGGCCCAGGGGCAGTAGCGGGTTGAAGGTGCCGGCGAGCGGCGTGTTGATGGGAACGGTCTGCGCCAGGTGTTCCGCGCGGTTGTTGGTGTAAGTTACCGAAAGCATGGTGTTGCCCGGTAACTGGCGCTCCACGCCGATGGCGCTTTGCAGGCTGTAATCGGCGCGCAGGTGGGGATCGGTCATGTTGATGGTATTCTGCCCGCTATTCAGCGACGAAAGCGGCGGAATATTGGGATAGAACGTCGGATTGAAGACGGTGTATTCCAACTGGTTGACGCCATTGTTCAAGATGGCGTTTTCGAAAGGCGTGAAGCCGATGCGGTCATAGAAGATGCCCATGCCGCCGCGAATCACGGTCTTCTGCCGGCCGTTGCTCGCCTTGCCGGGAGCCCAGGCAAAGCCCACGCGCGGGGCCACGTCGCCGTAATCCGAAACCAGGCTCTGGACCTCGTAGCGCAGCCCCAGGCTCAAGGTGAGGTTGGAACGCAGGCGCCAGTCGTCCTGCACGAAGGGCCCGGCATCCCAGCGCACCAGGCTTACATAGGACTGGCCGCCCTGGATGGTGAAGCGCGAGGGTCCACCGCCGAGCGTCTGAATCTCGCTCTCCGTGAGGCCCGCCTGCTGCAACTGGAGGTTGCGTTGGTACTGTTCGAGAGACGTCAACAGAACCGTCTGGCCGGGGACGAGCCGATTGTTGGAATCGAGCACCGGCTCGACGCCTCCGGTGAAGGTGAAAGCGCCGTTGAAACCGGCGGGATTGTTGTTCTGGTCGGTCAGGCGGCGCACTCGCACTCCGAAGCGTATGGTGTGGGAGCCGTGCGAAATGGAGGTGTTATTTTGCAGCTCGAAGTGCTTGGCCAGATCGTGCTCATTGCCGATTCCGTTGCCGCCCGTTATGAACTCGTTCGCCACATCGATGGTGGGTATCTCGTTGCCTAGCGAGGCCGTCCACTGGCGCACATATTGAAAGCGGGTCTCGTTGACGACTTTGGGACTGAGCACGGCCGTCTCGGTGAGCATCAGGTTCTGGCTGTTGGACGGCAGGTTGTAAGCCATGGATGAGTTGTAGGGCGGCGGGAGGGCGTACTGGCCCAAGCCCTGGTTATCTAGCTCGCTGAAACGCTCTTCGAAACGCGCGACCAGCGTATGATTGGCGCTCAACTGGTAATCGAGCCGCGGCGAAATCACGGTATTGGCGGTGGGCGTGACCACGGCGGTATTGACCGGCGTAACCGCGAAAGAGGTGGGGTCGAGATAGAAAGCGTGGGTGATGGCGTTATTTTGGATATCGCGCCGGTCGAAATTCACCAGGAAGGAAGCTTTCTTACTAATAGGTCCGCCGAAGCTGCCGCCGACCTGCCGGTTGGAGTAATCCGGCTTGTTGGAGGCGAAGGGATTGCGCGAGTTGAAGGTGGAATCGCTGTCGTTGAAATAGAGCATTCCGCGGAACTTATCGGTGCCGGGCTTGGTGAGAATCTCGATGCGGCCGAAGCCCAGCTTGTCGTATTCCGCCGAGAAGGGGTTCTGGTTGATGCGGATCTCGCGGATGGTCTCCTTGGGAGGCAGTTGGCCGCCGCTGAATCCATCAATATAAATGGAACCGCCGTTGGGGCCGGCGGCGGGGCCGGCGAGAGCCTGCAGGGCGTCGGAGAGATCGTCGGGGTCGTCGGGGAGGGCCGCGAGGTCCTCGCCTTTCAGCACCAGGGCGGTGGCATTATTATCGGGTTCCACGCTTACCGTGGGGCCGGCTTCGCCTTGCACGGTGATCTCCTGCTTCTCGCTACCCAGCGCCAGGCTGATGGGAAGCTGCACCGTCCTGCCGCTGGCCACCGCGACGGATCTGGAGAAGGGCGCGAAGCCGGGAAAGGTCACGGTGACGGTGTAGGGACCAGGCGCGAGGCCGGAAAAGGTATAGCCGCCGTCGTTGCCGGTCAGCGTGGATTTTGGGGAGCCGCCGCCCTGAACGGCGACCGAGGCGCCGGGAATGATGGCGCCGGAGTTATCGGTGAGGGTTCCTTTGATGGTTCCGCTAGCGGATTGGGCCAGTGCCGGAGAGGCCGCTACAACGGCTAAGAGAGGCAGGAGACAGAGGGTTCGCAGGTTGAACATAGTTTTCATCGCAGTTCGAGAGATGGCCAAGCGATTCGCGATCCGGTAAGTTATTGATTTCCCATGTCGGCGCCACTTTCGCCGCCCAGATTCCAACCGCCCATGATGTCGCGTGTGGCAGTGGGGGAAGCGGTCAGCAAAGGTTCGACTCCCGCTAAAAGCATGACTGCGGTGGCATGTCCGGCCTCGGTTCCCATGGTGGTGGAAACCATGACGGCGTCACCGGGTTTGAGTTCCGCGAGCGGCATGGCCGGCAAGCGGTCGAGCAGTTGCCCGATATCGCCGCCATTACCGCGGCCCACGGAGGGAGGAGCGGCTGCCGGGGGCGCGGCCGGGGCGGCGCGATCGGCGCCCGGCTGGTAGCGGCGCGCGAGCATGCGGGCCATCGGCTCGGGCAAGCGGCGCAAAGTGGAATCCGCATCCACGCGCAGGACCAGCGGCTTCTTGTTGGCCAGGTCCTTGATCCGGATTTCGTCGGTCGCGGGATCTACCGAGGTCACGGTGGCGGCGAGCTGGCGGAAGGTCCCGAAGACGATCTTCTCGGCCTTGATGACCGAGCCATCGCCGGTGGGATTGCCGAGCACGCGCAACTGGTCTCCGGGCTCGATTTCGGCAAGGGAGCTGGGCTTGGCGTCGGCAAAGCGCGCCGAATCCGGGGCGTAGCGGCGGAGATCGGTATCGAGGGTCGGCTGGATGGTCAGGGTTCGCGAGCCGGCTTTAATGGTGACGATCTTGGCCGCCGGATTGGCTGCCACCACCGTGCCGGTAGTGCCGCGCTTCTGCCAATCGGCGCGGTCCTTCTGTTGAAGATCGGATAAATCGGCGCGCGTCATCACCAGAATGGAGCTGGCTTGGAGAGTCTTCTGGTCGGCCGAGAAATCGCCCAGCGCCACGATGCGATCGCCCGGCGAGAGGCTCGAGAAAGGTGCTCGGGTTCCCTTTTTGACGTCGCTTTCGCCCGGCCGGATTTGAATAATCGCGGTCTGATCGGAGGTGTTGACGGTGAGCGGCTCACCCGGATCGGTCTTCAGGGAGATTTGGCCGGCGGCCGCATCCACAGCGGTGACGGCGCCCGCCGCGCGGCCATGACCAGGCACCTGAGCCGCCAGCGGAAGCGCGGACAGGATTCCGGCGCAAATAGACAAACCTATGACCCAGAAGGACTTCATGGCCGATTTCCTAGACGCATCCCCTCTAACTGGAGGGCGTCGATCCAAGTTGGAAGGTTACACGGACAGAAGCTGCAGCTGGATACGGAGGAAACATTTCAAGGGAAGAATGGAACCGGAGGGCAGACTGAGGAGAATACTTGAGACTGGATTGCCGCGTAGGTTTTAGTCACTACGCGGCTGCCCAGCGAAACACTGGAAGCGCGCGAGCGCCCCTTACTTCTTCTCGGTATCGGCGGTCTTCTTGGGGGCCTTCTTGGCCTTCTTAGCTTTCTTTTCCGTCTTCGTGGCAGTGGTGTCCTGACCGAAGGACACGCTGACCGTGCCGAGCACGAAAGCCAAACCAAGCGCCAGAGCCATCAATTTCTTCATTTTTCGCTTCTCCTTATGGGTGATGAATTACTTCATCTGGTTAGCATGATAGCGAACTGGACATGAACCCCCGCTTAAGCCGCTATTAAAATCGTTTCATGTAAGATCACGCGCGGTCCCGCATTATTTCAATTGTGTAAGTCTCTCATTTTCAGAGAAATGTTGAAATGCGGCGGAAACTCTCGCGAAAGCCGCGCCAGACCGGCTGGTAGATTAAAACCGGGATGAAGAAGCCTGATATTGCCAAGCGCATGGCGCGGCGGACGGGCGTGAGCCGCGCCGAGGCGGCGGACCGGCTGGATGGCGTGGTGCACCAGATCCTCGCCAACCTGCGGCAGGGACGCGAAGCCCGCCTGAGCGGCCTGGGTATTTTCCGTCACGGGCCGGATGGCGGCGTGATATTCGAGCGCGAGGGGGTCGAGCGGCGTGGCTGAAGCGCTTTCGACCGACGAGCTGGCGGAGGTGGTGATCCGCGGCATAGGGGCCGGGAAGAGCGTGGAGATCGAGGGGCTGGGGACGTTCCATCCCGATACGGGGCGGGGATTTCGCTTCGACCCCTGGACGAGGCCTCAGGTATTCATCGCCCACGTGAGGGAAGACGCGGCCTCCGCCGAGCGGCTCGCGCGGAACCTGGAGGAAGCCGGCTTCAACCCGTGGACCGACGCGCGCAAGCTGCTGCCGGGGCAGAACTGGCCGCGAGCCATCGAGAACGCCATCGAGAATTCGGACTTTTTCGTAGCCTGCTTTTCGACCCACGCGGTGAGCAAGAAGGGCGGATTTCAAGCCGAACTACGCTATGGGCTGGATTGCGCCCGGCACGTGCCGCTGGACGAAATTTTCGTGGTCCCGGCGCGGCTGGACGAGTGCCGGATGCCCCGCTCGATCCAGCGCGAGATCCAATATATCGACCTGTTTCCGGATTGGGCGCGGGGTGCGCGGCGGATGGCGGCCATGATGCGGCGGGAGCTGGCGCGGCGGGCGCGGCGGGCAGTCGCGGCGCGGAGCTGAACGTCCGCTTTCGAACAACCGCATTGCATTTTGTGCGCTACGCTCCTAGGCAGAAAGGAAAGATTCATGTCCCTTCGGCCTGTCAAGCGGGTTATCTCATCGAAGCCCACCCTGGAAGGCGCGGGAGTGCACCTGCGGCGCGCGTTCGGGTTCGGTAACACAGCCGATTTCGACCCCTTCCTGCTGCTGGACGATTTCCGCAACGACGTTCCCGAAGATTACCTGGCCGGCTTTCCCTGGCACCCGCACCGTGGGATCGAGACCATCACCTACGTCCTGACCGGAACCGTGGAACACGGCGACAGCATGGGGCATAGCGGCACCATCGCGGCGGGGGACGTGCAATGGATGACGGCGGGCCGCGGGATCATCCACCAGGAGATGCCCAAGGGCGATCCGGCCGGCCGGATGCACGGCTTCCAATTGTGGGCCAACCTTCCGGCGGCGCTCAAAATGACGACGCCGCACTACCAGGAGGTGAAGTCCGCGGATATCCCGGTGGTGAAGGACGACGACGGCACGGAGGTGCGCATCGTCTGCGGCGATTTCTGGGGGAAGAAGGGGCCGGTGGACGAGATCGCCGCCGATCCGATCTACCTGGATGTGACGGTGCCGCCGGGGCGCCGCAAGGTTCTGCCGGTGGAGACGACACGCCACGCCTTCGCGTACGTGTTCGGGGGTGCAGGGAAGTTCTCGAACGCATCCGGACCGCTGGCGGTGCCCACCGAGCCGGTGGGCTGGGCGGACACCACGCCTCCGGCGCAGGCGGAGAACCGCTCGCTGGTGTTGTTCGACCGCGGCGACGAACTAATGGTGCAGGCGGGCGGCGATGGGATTCGCTTCCTGCTGGTTTCGGGTGAGCCGCTGGAAGAGCCGGTGGCCTGGTACGGGCCGATCGTGATGAACACGCAGGAGCAGCTCCAGCAGGCCTTCACGGAATTGCGCGAGGGCACCTTTCTGAAAGACGCGGTGCGCGGGCAGGGAGGGTAGGCGAGGGACGCGCAAAGCCAGCGGTCAAATCGGGTTATTCTCGGAAGAGAGTGCGCGGCAAAGGTTTTTCGATCGCCGGGGCCGTGCTGCTGGCGGGAATCGGCATGGCGGCGATTTCGTGGTGGCACGGACGCCCGATGGCCAATGGGCGCGGGCCGTCCCGGGCTTCCGCCGCAGTGGTGGCGCCGGCGGGCGAAATCACGCTTGCAGGAGCCATCCGGCCGCAACACGTGACCGGCGTGGGATCGGCGACGGCCGGGAATATCGACGCTTTGCTGGCCGAGGTGGGCGACCAGGTCTACGAAGGGGAAGTGCTGGCGCGGGTGGGCGCGACCGGACTCGAAAGCGCGCACGAGGCCGCCGCCCAGGCCGTGGATCGCGCGCAGGAGCAGGTGCTGCGCGCGGAAC
Source organism: uncultured Solibacteraceae bacterium (assembly GCA_964427655.1). Lineage (GTDB taxonomy): Bacteria > Acidobacteriota > Terriglobia > Bryobacterales > Bryobacteraceae > CAVQNQ01. Next base: position 11,451 of record CAYRWE010000085.1, read on the forward strand.
GGGTGGTCTCGAGCGCCATGCTCGAAGCCGTGCGCGCGGATGCCGCGGCACAGCGCTCGCGAGCGGAGTTCGAGCGCGTCGAGAAGCTGTTCGACCGCCAGAAGACCCTGCTGGCGGCCGGAGCCACGCCGCGTCTCACTTATCAGCGAGTCGAGCGGGATTTCGACGGCGCACAGGCGGAGCACGAAAGCGTGGAGAAGGCCGCGCGCTCGGCTCACGACCAGGTAGACGAGGCCAACCGCGAGCTGGCGGCGGTGCGCCAATTGGCCGCCGACAAAAGCCGGGAGCTGCAGGATTCGCAATCGGCGCTCGAGGCGACGGAAGTGCAATCGCCGGTGGACGGGGTGGTGGTGGGGAGAAACGGCGCGGTCGGCCGGGCGGTCTCCGAGGCCGGCAACGACCTGTTTCAAATCGCCACCGACATGTACGCCCTGGAAGTGCCTCTCACCGCGCCCGTCACGGCGGCCAATCGCATACGGCCGGGCCAACCGGCGCTAGTCCTGATTCTCGATATGCAGAGTGCCGGGATCCCGGGCACGGTGAAATCCGTGGAGGGCTCGGCCGTGGTGGTGGAGTTCACGGGCAGCCTACCTGACCTGCGCCCCGGAATGCGCGCCGACGTGAGGCTAAAGCTTGAGTAGCGTAGCTCCGATAGAATGCTTGTATGGAATTCTTAGCCAACAGTCTGTTGGAACTGGTCGTCGAGACCTCGACCAATCTACCCCCTGACGTGCGCGCGGCGATGTCGCTGGCGGCGCGTGAAGAGACCCCGGGAACGCAATCTTCCCAAGCCCTGGATGTGATTCTGCAGAATATCGACATGGCCGCCTGCGACGCAGGCGCCATCTGCCAGGACACCGGAATGCCGACGTTTATCGTGCATACCCCGGTGGGCGTAAACCAGATCGTCATTCGCCAGGCCATCCGCGAGGCGGTGGCGGAAGCCACGCGGCGGGGCAAGCTGCGGCCCAATTCGGTGGATTCGATCACCGGCCGGAACAGCGGCAACAACCTGAGCGCAGAGACGCCGGTTGTGCACTTCGAGCAATGGGAGGAAGACCAGATCGAGGTGAAGCTGGTCCTCAAGGGGGGCGGCTGCGAGAACAAGAATATTCAGTACTCGGTGCCTTGCAATCTCGAGCACCTGGGGCGCGCCGATCGCAACCTGGAAGGCGTCCGCAAGTGCATCCTGCACGCGGTGTGGCAGGCTCAGGGACAGGGCTGTTCGCCGGGCGCCCTGGGGGTGTGCATCGGCAGCGATCGCGCGCACGGCTATGAACTGGCCAAGGCACAGCTTTTCCGCACGCTCGATGACGTGAATCCCGACCCCGGGCTGGCGGAGCTGGAAGCGTCCATTATGCAGGAGGGCAACAAGCTGGGGGTGGGCGCGATGGGTTTCGGCGGCAAGGCCACGCTGATCGGGTGCAAGATCACCGCGGCCAACCGGCTGCCGGCCAGCTTCTTCGTTTCGGTGGCCTACGACTGCTGGGCGTTCCGCCGGCTGGGCGTGCGGCTGGACCCAGCCACCGGAGCGATCACCGGCTGGCTCTACCGCGACCCGGAACGGCCCGTGGAGGCCATGGCGCGCGGCACGGGCTTCCCGCTGACGGGCCGCGAGGTGGTCTTGACGCCGCCCGTAACCGAGGCGCAGGCGCGGGCCCTGAAGGTGGGCGACGTGGTGCTGATCAGCGGCGAGATGTATACCGGCCGCGACGCGGTGCACGCCTATCTGATGAAGAACCCGCCTCCCGTGGATCTGAACGGCGCGGTGCTCTATCATTGCGGCCCGGTGATGCTGAAAGACGGGGACAACTGGACGGTGAAAGCCGCCGGCCCGACCACCAGCATCCGGGAGGAACCCTACGAAGCCGACGTGATCCGCCGTTATGGAGTGCGGGTGGTGATCGGCAAGGGCGGGATGGGCCCCAAGACGCTGGCGGCCATGAAGGAATACGGGGCGGTGTATCTAAACGGCATCGGCGGGGCCGCGCAGTATTACGCCCGAACGGTCGAGAAGGTGCTGGACGTCAACCTGCTCGAACTGGGCGTGCCGGAAGCCATGTGGCACGTCCGCGTGAAGGATTTCGCCGCGATCGTCACCATGGACGCGCACGGCAACAGCCTGCATGCTGAGGTGGAACGGCGGACCGCGGAGGAGCTGGCCAAAGCCGTATAGAGCCCAATGGGGCTATGCTATTTTGTGATTAAAAGTATGCAACTCGCCATTTCGAGAATCGGCGTTCTGTTGGCCGGTGTCTTGGCCGTCTCGCTTTGCCTGTATCCGCAGAGCCCGGCAACTCCGGAAAACGCTCCCACCCCGCAAAGCCCGCCTAAGGAGGTTCGTCCCAACGCACCTCAGGGCTTGCCGCCCCGGCTGACTCCGGCCGAATACCAGGGGCATGTCAAGGCCGGCGCGGTGACGATCGGCGGGGAGTTCGTGGGACACTTCGTGCGCACGAAGGAAAAGACCCTCACGACGGAAGACTATGTGTCGGTCGAAGTGGGGCTGTTCGGAGAACCGGGGGCGCGGATCAGACTGTCGCCGGAGGATTTCACACTGCGGATCAACGACAAGAAAGTGCTGCCCAGCCTGCCTTATGGCATGGTGGTTGGGGACGTCAAAGATCCCGAGTGGGAGCCGCCGGAATCGGAATCGGCAAAGAAGTCGAAGAGTAGCCTCAACACGGGCGGCGGTCAGCAGGACAACTCTCCGCCGCCGGTGATTCACGTTCCCTTACCGCTGCAGCGGGCCATGGCGGAGCAGACCAAGCTGGCCTCTCTGGCGCAAGGGGACCGCGCTCTTCCGCAGGCGGGATTGCTTTATTTCGGATACCGGGGCAGGGATAAGAGCATCCATTCGGTCGAGCTGATTTATCATGGCCCGGCGGGAAAGGCCACCCTGGCGCTCCAGCCGTAGCGCTCGACGGGCCCAACACCGCTTCCGCGAATGTATCGCGCGCTGGTTCTCTTCGATATCGATGGCACACTGGTGCGGCGGGCCGGGCCGCACCATCGGGCGGCTTTGGTGGAGGGGATTCGCAAAGTGACCGGGCTCGAGACCGCCACGGAGGGAATCCCGGTGCAGGGCATGCTCGATCCGGACATACTGACCATCATGATGCGCAGTGCGGGCGCCAAGCGCGCCTCTATCCGAGAGGCGCTGCCCGCGATCGTGCGCGCGGCGGAGCGCTATTACCTGCGCGTGTGCCCGGTGCTGAAGGGCAGCCAGTGCCCCGGAGTCCCGCCGCTACTCGAACGGCTGGCGCGGCACGAAATCCTGCTGGGGCTGGTGACGGGAAATCTGACGCGTATCGGATGGCACAAACTGGAGCGCGCGGGGCTGCGCGAATTCTTCCGCTTCGGAGCCTTTGGCGAGACGGCCGCGACGAGGGCGGGGCTGGCGCGGGCGGCGATCCGCAAGGCGCGCCAGCGAGGCTGGATCGAGCGCGGCGCCGCGGTGTCGCTAGTGGGCGACTCGCCCTCCGATATCGAGGCGGCGCGGCGCAACGGGATCCGCTCGATCGCCGTCCGGACGGGGGTCACACCAGAGCAGGAGTTGGCGGCCTTAGAGCCGGACATTCTGCTGCGCGACTTGCGCGAACTGCGCCTGCGGATGGTGATGGCTCCGGTGGGGCAGCCTCTATAATTAAAGTATCCATGCACCAGACACTGAACGAGAGGGTTGTGGATTCCAATCCACGGGAGACTACCGAGTGGGTGGAGGCGCTGGACCAGATCGTCGAAGTAGCCGGTCCGGATCGCGCGGCGTATTTGCTCGATCAGCTCAATGAGCGTGCGCGCGCCGCGGGCGCCGACCTGCCTATCCATCTGAACACGCCGTACGTCAACACCATACGGCCGGAGGACGAGTTGCATTATCCGGGCGACCGCGCCATGGAGCGGCGCATCAAGAGCCTGGTGCGCTGGAACGCCATGGCCATGGTGGTCCGGCAGAACAAATACGATCCCGGCATCGGCGGCCATATTTCGACGTACGCCTCGCTGGCCACGCTGCTCGAGGTGGGCTTCAACCACTTCTTCCACGCGCGCTACGGCGACGAGCCGGGCGACCTGCTGTATTTCCAGGGCCACGCATCGCCGGGAATCTACGCGCGCGCCTTTCTCGAAGGGCGGCTCAGCGAGGAGCACCTGAAGAATTTCCGGCACGAGCTGCGCGAGCACCCGGGCCTCTCTTCCTATCCGCATCCCTGGCTGATGCCGGAGTTCTGGCGCTTTCCCACGGTCTCGATGGGCCTGGGGCCGATCAACGCCATCTACCAGGCGCGGTTCATGCGGTATCTCGAGAATCGCGGGCTGATCGCCAAGACACCGCGCAAAATCTGGGCATACCTGGGTGATGGCGAGATGGACGAGCCGGAATCTATGGGTTCGCTCACGCTGGCCTCACGCGAGAAGCTGGATAACCTGATCTTCGTCATCAACTGCAATTTGCAGCGGCTGGATGGCCCGGTGCGCGGCAACGGCAAGGTGATTCAGGAGCTGGAAGCGGCTTTCCGCGGCGCAGGCTGGAACGTGATCAAAGTGATCTGGGGCGGCGAGTGGGATGCGCTGCTGGAACGCGACACGTCCGGTCTGCTGGTGAAGCGCATGGGCGAGGTGGTGGACGGCGAATTGCAGACTTACGTCACCAAGGACGGCGCTTACATCCGCAAGAATTTCTTCGGCAAGTACCCGCAACTGCTGGACCTGGTGGCGCACCTCAGCGATGAGGACCTGCTGCACCTGCAGCGCGGCGGCCACGATCCGCAGAAAGTTTTTAACGCCTACCAGGCGGCTGTGCGAAGCCAGGATCAGCCGACCCTGATTCTGGCCCAAACCATCAAAGGCTACGGGCTGGGCGAGGCGGGCGAAGGCCGCAACATCACGCATCAGCAGAAGAAGCTCAACGAGCAGGAGATCGCGCATTTCCGCGAGCGCTTCGAGATCCCCATTCCGGAGGAAGCGGCGCGCAATGCTTCGTTCTACCGCCCGCCGGCGGACAGCCCGGAGATGGCCTATCTGCACGAGCAGCGGCGGCAGTTGGGCGGGTACGTGCCGTTCCGCAAGGTGGCGGCCAGCGCCATCGAAGCGCCCCCGCTCGAATACCTGAAGGAATCGCTCGAAGGCTCGGCGGGGCGCGAGGTCTCGAGCACCATGGCGCTGGTCCGCATCCTAACCCTGCTTATGAAGCACCCCACCCTGGGGCGGCACGTGGTGCCGATTATCCCGGACGAGGCGCGCACGTTCGGCATGGAGTCGCTCTTCCGGCAGTTTGGCATCTACGCCAGCCAGGGGCAGCTCTATAAGCCGCACGACGCGGAGATGTTCCTGTACTACCGCGAATCGAAGGACGGCCAGATTCTGGAGGAAGGCATCACCGAGGCCGGCTCGATGGCATCCTTCACGGCCGCCGGCACGGCCTACGTGAACTACGGGGTGGAGATGATCCCGTTCTTCATCTACTACTCGATGTTCGGATTCCAACGCGTGGGCGACCTGATATGGGCGTTCGGCGACGCGCGCGGCAAGGGCTTTTTGTGCGGCGGCACGGCGGGCCGCACCACGCTGGCGGGCGAGGGCTTGCAGCACCAGGACGGCCACACGCCCATCCTGGCGAGCACCATGCCCACGTGCACAATTTACGATCCCGCGTACGCCTACGAAATCGCCATCATCGTGCAGGACGGCATACGGCGCATGTACCAGGAAGGGCAGGATCGCTTCTACTACATCACTCTGTATAACGAGAACTACCCCATGCCGCACATGCCCGAGGGTCTCGACCCGGAGGACGTTCTGAAGGGCATCTACCGGTGCCGCGCGAGCGCTTCCGGAACGGCGCGGGTGCAGCTTTTTGGCAGCGGCCCGATCCTCAACGAGGCGCTGCGGGCGCAGCAGATCCTGGAGGAACGCTACCAGGTGCCGGCGGACGTGTGGAGCGTGACCAGCTATAGCGAGCTGCGCCGCGAGGCGCTGAGCGTGGAGCGCTGGAACCGGCTGCATCCGGACCAGCCCGCGCGCCGGCCGCATATTCTGGAAGCGCTCGGCGAGGCCGCCGGACCCATCGTGGCGGCCTCCGATTACATGAAGGCGGTGAGCGATCAGTTGGCGCCGTGGCTGGCGGGCCGCATGGTGGCGCTGGGCACGGACGGCTTCGGGCGCAGCGACAACCGCGAGCACCTGCGGCGGCACTTCGAAGTGAACGCGGAATCCATCGTCACGGCGGCGCTCTCGAGGCTGGCGCGCGAGGGGCAGTTCGACGCGACGCGGGCGATGGCGGCATTCGCCGATCTGGGGGTCGATACGGAAGGCGCCGATCCGGCATTGGCGTAGCGCATGCAAACAGGCCAACGCGTCGCGGCCGCCGGGATGATCGTGAGCGGGCTGCTCTCGGTCCTCAAGGTCGTGGTGGGCCTGGCGGGCCATTCCACGGCGGTGGTGGCTGACGGTCTGGAATCGGGCGGCGACGTATTCGCCTCCGGGCTGGTGCTGCTGGCGCTGATATTGGCCGCCAAACCGGCCGACGAAAACCACCCGTACGGCCACGGGCGGGTGGAGATCCTGACGGGACTGTTGATCGGGCTGGTGCTGACGGCGGGCGGAACGCTGATCTGCTATTTGTCGTTCGAGCACCTGGGCCAGCCGCGCCTGCCGCTGGCCGCATACGTGGTGTGGCCGCTGGCCATTTCGCTGGTTGCCAAGACCGGCCTGGCAGGCTTCAAATTCCACTATGGCCGCAAGCTGAAGAGCGCCGCGCTGACGGCCGATGCGTGGAACGACAGCATGGATACCGTGTCGGCCACGGCGGCGCTGATCGCGGTGGGGCTGACGCTGGCGGACCCGGTGCGGCACCTGGATGCCGACCGGTATGGCGGCATGGTAGTGGGGCTGATCGTGATTTCCGCGGGCGCGCGGGTGGCCTGGGATACCAGCTTGCAGCTCATGGATACCATGCCGGACGACGAGCTCATGAAGCAGATCCGCGAGGCGGCGTCCGGCGTGCCGGGAGTGCGCGGGGTGGAGAAATGCTACGCGCGCAAGACCGGCCTGCGGTATCACGTGGATTTGCACCTGGAGGTGGATCCGGCTTTGACCGTGCGGCAGTCGCACCAGATCGCGCACGAGGTTCGCCAGAGGGTCGTGGCGACGCTCGATTGGGTAGCGGATGTGCTGGTGCACGTTGAGCCGGCGCCGTAGGGGTTACGGCGCCCAGGGCTGTGGCTCAAAAGGGAAAGAATGCCAGCTCCTACCGGAAGCGCTTCTTCCCCTTTTCAGTGGGGAGGACAGTTCGTTGAATTGCTCGTTTGCTGACTAGTTAATTGGCAGCCGGGATTCTCTCGAAATCTTTTATTTCGCCGGCACCCTCGGACGGGTTGCAATCGTAGACGTTCGGCTGAATGTTGTAACGGGCCTGGTAGGCCTGCGCGATCTCTGTGCGGAAGCGCGGCTCGGCGCCGGCGCGCAGCATGGTGACGGTGCAGCCGCCGAAGCCGCCGCCGGTCAT
>CAYRWE010000086.1:0-18786 GCA_964427655.1 uncultured Solibacteraceae bacterium
GGGACCGTCTGATAGAAGTAAGGGATGAAGTCCTCAAGAGCCTGGAAGCGGCGCGCAACGAGAAGCTGATCGGGGCGCCGCTCGAAGCGCGCGTGCGGCTTTCCGCGGATGGCGATTTGTACCCGCTGCTGGAGCGCTACGCGAGCGAGCTGCCGTCGCTATTTATCGTTTCGCAGGTGGAGTTGGATAGCGCCGAACTGGCGGGCGCGGATGGCCAGCGTTTGAGTGTGAAGGTGGAACGGGCGGCCGGCGGGAAGTGCGAGCGCTGCTGGAAGTACACCACCGATATCGGGTCTGACGCGCGCTTTCCCACCATTTGCGGACCGTGCGCGAAGGCCGTCGAAGAGTCGCTGAATGGTTGATGTGCGGGTAAAGGCTTATGGGGCCGCCGGCGCGGTGGTGGCGCTCGACCGCGTAACCAAGCGGCTGGTGGAGACGCGCCTCTCCTTCACCGATACCCGCAGCGTGATACCGGGCTTCTTCGATATCATCCGCTCGCAGAACCGGGGGGCCGCGTTCGGCATGTTCAACGACTCGGCATTCGAGTGGCGGACGGCCGTGCTGATATTGATCTCGGCGGTCGCGGTGGTGGCGATCGGCATCATACTGTGGAATGCGCGGCGCATGGATGGCCGGGCGGTGGCGGGGCTGGCACTGATTCTGGGGGGCGCGGCGGGCAACGAGATCGACCGCGTCGCTGCGGGCCGCGTGACGGATTTTTTGTTGTTCTACGCCGGGCCGTACCAGTGGCCGGCATTTAATGTGGCGGATTCGAGCATCGTGATCGGCTGCGGGCTGCTGCTGCTCGATATGCTGCGCGCGAAACGGCGGGCGCCTAATGTATCCTGAGCTGTTCCATCTTTCGTTTTTGCACACCTACGGAGTGCTGGTAGCGCTGGCTTTCGTGACGGCCCTGTGGCTCACCGGGCGCCTGGCGCGGCGCGCGGGCATGAACTACGACGCCGTGGTCAACCTGGGCATCTACTGCGGCCTGGCGGCGCTGATCGGCGCCAAGCTGATGCTCTTCCTGGTGGATTTCAGCTACTACGCGGCGCACCCCGGCGAGATCTTCACGCTCTCGACGCTGCGCGCGGGCGGCGTATTTTATGGCGGCCTGATCGCGGCGCTGGCGGTGGCGGCGTGGTACATGCGCAAGACGAAGCTGCCGCTGCTGGCGACGGCGGACGTGTTCGCGCCGGGCATCGCGCTGGGTCACGGCATTGGCCGGCTGGGCTGTTTTTCGGCGGGCTGCTGCTGGGGCGTGGAGTGCCACCTGCCGTGGGCGGTGACGTTCAAAGACCCGGTGGCCAACGAGTTCGTGGGCGTGCCTCTGGGCGTGCCTCTGCATCCCACGCAGCTCTACGAGGCCTTTGCGGAGTTCGCCATTTTCGCGGTGCTCTACTGGCGCATCCTGAGGCCGCATTCGAAGGGCGGCATCATCAGCCTCTACCTGCTGCTCTATGGGGCAGCCCGTTTCGTGGTGGAGTTCTTCCGCTATCACGAGCAGGGCAATCTGCTGGGCGGCCCGCTCGATACCTCGCAGTGGATCTCGCTGGCGTTGATGGCGCTGGGCGCGGCCCACTTCGTGGCCGCGCGGCGGCGCGTGCCGGCCAGAGTCTGAAGACGCGGCGCAGGCGCGCCTTCGGTTCATTGTCCGTTCATCCGGCGGGGCGCAAAATAGTAGGCGTACGACATGCGCATTCTCCTGGTGGAAGACGAAGCCCGCGTTGCCGGATTCATCGCGCGCGGATTGCGTGAACACGCGTATGCCGTGGATATCGCGAGCGATGGCGGGCAGGCGCTCTACCAGGCCTCGATCAACGATTACGACCTGGTGATCCTGGACGTGCTGCTGCCGGTCAAGAACGGTTACGCGGTCTGCCGCGAGTTGCGCGCCTCCGGGCTGGGCGCGCCGGTGTTGATGCTGACGGCGCTGAATTCGGTGGACGACCGCATCGCCGGGCTCGATAGCGGCGCCGACGACTACCTGGCCAAGCCTTTCGATTTCAAGGAGCTGCTGGCGCGCCTGAGGGCCCTGGCGCGACGCTCGGCTACGATTCGGCCGGCGCTCGCCCGCGTGGCCGACCTTACGCTCGATACCGCCAGCCACGCGGTGGTCCGCGGCGGCAAACCCGCGCACCTCACCGCCAAGGAATACGCGCTGCTGGAATACCTGGTGCTGAACCGGAACCGCGTGGTGGGCCGCGGCGAAATTGCGGCGCACGTGTGGGACGAGAGCTTCGACCCGTTCTCGAACGTCATCGACGTCTATATCAAGCGCCTGCGCGCCAAGGTGGATGCCGGTTCCGGCCGACGCCTCATCCACACCCGCCGCGGGGAAGGCTACATTCTGACCGAGGAGCCCCAAGCCGGTGACGATTAAGAGCTTTCGCCTGCGGCTCACGGCCTGGTACGTGGGCTTCTTCTCGCTGCTGTTCATTCTCTTCGCACTCTCCTTCCACGGCATCCTGGCGCGCGACATGCAGGATCGCCTGGATGAAACGCTATCTTCCGAAGCCAACACCGCCGTCAGCCTGTTCCTGGACGAGATGGACGAGATGCACGGCGATCCCCTGAAGGCCGCGCCCGAGGCAGTCTCCGAGATGCGCCTGGGCGGGGGGCGCGTGGCGGTCTTCGCGCGCGGGCGTATGCTGGCGGCCAGCGCGCCGGTCTCCGCGAGCGAGTTCGAGGCCATCGCGGCGCAGGCGGCCGCCATGCCGGGCCCCGATGCCATGCTGGCGCTTCCGCGGATGGGTCATCGTGGCGCGCGCGCAGCGGCGCACAGGCTGAGCGCCGGCGGGCAGGATTACCTGATCCTGGCCGTGGAGCCGCTCGATGCCATCGCCGGCGATTTAGAGGCCGTGAGGCAGGCGCTGGAGATCGCCGTGCCGCTCGCCATCGCGCTGGCCGCTATCGGCGGATTCCTGGTGGCCACGCGCAGCCTGAGGCCGCTGAAATCCATGGCCGAGCAGGCCCACCAGATCACCGGCAGCAACCTGGACGCGCGCCTGAAGATCGGCGACGCGGCCGAGGAGCTGGCGGTGCTGGCCGCCTCCTTCAACGAGCTGCTTTCGCGGCTGGACCAATCCTTCGAAGCCATGCGCCGCTTCGTGGCGGACGCCTCGCACGAGTTGCGCACGCCGCTTTCGGTGATTCGTGGCGAGGCCGACGTGGCGCTATCGCAGGAGCGAGGCGCGGCCGAATACCGGCAGTCGCTGGCCATCGTCCTGGACGAATCGCGGCGCATCTCGCGCCTGGTGGACGACCTGCTGAACCTGGCGCGCGCCGATTCCCGCCACGTGCGGCTCGAAATCGAGGAGTTCTACCTGAACGACCTGCTGGCGGAATGCTGCCGTTCGGTGCAGTCGATGGCCGCGGCGAAAGGCGTCGAGGTGGAGTGCCGCGCGGGCGACCAAGACGTGACGTTTCGCGGCGACGAGGAACTGCTCCGCCGGATGGTGATGAACCTCGTCGAGAACGCGATCCGCTACACGCCGGCGGGCGGCCGTGTTTCGGTGGCGCTGGAGGTCGCGGGCGCGCGCGTGCTCGTTCGAATCGCCGATACGGGCGTGGGGATTGCTCCCGAAATGGTGCCCCACGTTTTCGACCGCTTCTTCCGCGCGGACCCGGCGCGCTCGCGCCAGAACGGCGGCTTCGGACTGGGCCTGGCGATTGTGAAGTGGATTGCCGAATCGCACCAGGGCGCGGTTGAACTCACGAGCGAAGTAGGGTCGGGTAGCACCTTCACGGTAACTCTGCCGCGGTAAATCGGGCGCGAAGCCCGGCGGAACTGTGGCCCGGCGGACGCGGGCAGGCAGGCGGACGCACGCAACATGGTGGCGAAACAGCGCAAAGCGAGCCAACGAGGCTCGCCACATGGGGAGCTGAGTTCGAGAGCGGCACCTCGTGACGGCAACCGATTCATAAGGCGCCAGTGCGCGTCCCACAGTAACTTATCCGCACGATTAATCGTCTGTTCATGTCCCAATCTCTATACTGGGACTTTCTCCATGCGACCTCTTTTTCTGCTTATCGTCGCCCTGGCTTGGGCGCTGCCGGCCGCCGCTCAGGCCCCGGTGCCGCCCTCTCCCGGGCCGTTCCGGCCGGGGTCGGTTACGGCTTCCTCCGAGGGCGCGGTTACTCCCGGCTCGCTAACCCTGAGCTTGCCGGACGCCATCGCGCGCGCACGCACCTATACCCAGCAGGTTTATTCGGCGGAGATCGCCGCCCGGATCGCGCACGAAGATAGCGTGCAGGCCAAGGCCGCCCTGCTGCCCTCGCTCAACGAATTCAGCCAATTCATCTATACGCAGCCCAACGGCACCCCTTCGGGCATCTTCGTCTCCAACGACGGCCCGCACGTTTACAATACCTGGGGCGTGGTGCACGCCGATCTCTACGCGCCCGTGAAGCGCGCCGATTACCAAAGGGCCCTGGCGACCGAAGCGGTGGCGCGGGCCCGGAGCGAGATCGCGGCCCGCGGGCTGATCGCCGTGGTGGTTCAGAACTACTACGCGCTCGTCGTGGCACGCCGCAAAGCGGGTCACGCGGAGCAGAGTCTGCGCGAGGCGAGCCAGTTTCTGGACATCACCCAAAAACTGGAGCAGGGCGGAGAAGCGGCCCATGCCGATGTGGTGAAGGCGCAGATCCAGGTGGAGCAGCGCCAGCGCGATTTGCAGGACGCCCAACTGGCCGGCGAGAAGGCCCGCCTGGCTTTCGGGGTGCTGCTATTTGCCGATTACGGCCAACAATTCTCGGTGGTGGACGACCTGGATAAAGGTCCCATGCTTCCACCTCTGAACGAGATCCAGGCGATGGCCGGTAAGAACAGCCCGGATATCCGCGCGGCCCAGGCGACCGTCGAGGCCGAAACACACGAGGTGGCCTCCACGCGGGGCGCCATGCTGCCTTCGCTTTCGGCGGATTACTTCTACGGGATAAACTCCAACCAGTTCGCTCTCTACGATCGAGAGCATCTCAACAACCTGGGGAGCGTGGCGCAGGCCCAGTTGACCATCCCCGTGTGGACCTGGGGCGCCGCGCGCAGCCGCGTGCGCCAGGCGCAACTGCGGCTCGATCAGGCCCGCAAAGATCTCACCTTCACCCAGCGCCAGTTGCTGGCCAGCCTGAATTCCTTTTACCTGGAAGCCGATTCCGCGGCCATGCAGGTGGCCTCGCTGCGCCATTCCATGGAGCTTTCGGCCGAAAGTCTGAGGCTGACGATTCTGCGGTATGAAGCCGGCGAGGCGGTCGCGCTTGAAGTAGCCGATGCGCAAACCACCCTGGCGCAGGCACGCAACGCGTACGATGACGGCCTGGTGCGCTACCGCGTAGCGGTGGCCGGTTTGCAGACCCTCACGGGGGCTTTCTAGACATGTTCAAAATATCGGTTGTTTTGCTTCCCGCCTTTATACTGCTGACCTCCTGCGCGAAGAAGGAAGTCGAGGAGGCCGAGGGGCCGGCGCCGGTCCAGGTCACGTCCGTGACTGAGATCAATATGCACCGCATGGTGGCGGGTGACGGGGTGTTCTTCGCGCGCGACCAGGCCAGCGTCATGCCCAAGATCGCGGCGCCGGTGCAGAAATTTCTGGTGAATCGGGGAGACCGCGTAAAGGCCGGTCAACTGGTGGCGGTTTTGGAGCATAGGGATCTGGCAGCGGCGGTGGCGGCCGCCGAGGGCGCGGTGGCGCAGGCGGACGCGAATTATCGCGGCACCTCGTCGGCGACCGTGCCCGAAGCCGTCATCAAGGCCGTCACCGACGTGCAGGCCGACCAGGAGCAGCTCGATGCCGCACACAGGGTACTCGAGAGCCGCCAGAAGCTGGTGCAGGAAGGCGCCCTGGCGCGCAAAATGGTGGACGACCAGCAGGTGCTCTACGCGCAGGCCAAGGCGCAGTTGGAAGCCGCCCAGGAGCATCTGCGCGCCCTGCAGAGCGTGGGCAAAGGGGAGCAGATTAAGGGTGCGGCGGCGCAGCTCGAATCGGCCAAGGCGCAGCTTCAATCGGCGCAGGCCCAGCTCGGCTACTCGGAAATCCGCAGCCCCATTGCCGGCGTGATCGCGGACCGGCCGCTGTACGCGGGCGAGATGGCCACGCCCGGCGCGCCGCTGCTCACGGTGATGGACATTTCGCGGGTGGTGGCGCGCGTCAATATCCCGCAGGGCCAGGCGGCCACCGTGAAACTGGGGAACGCGGCCACGCTCACCGAGGTGGAGGGCGGCGAGGAGGTGGCGGGCAAGGTGATCGTGGTCAGCCCGGCTACCGACCCGGCCAGCACCACCGTGCAGGTTTGGGTGGAAGCCGCGAACTCCGATGGCAAACTCAAGCCGGGCGCCAGCGTGCACGCGGTGATCGTCACCGAACTGATCCGCAATGCCCTGGTGGTGCCGGAGGCCGCGATTCTCCCTGGCGAGGCGGGCGGCACCAGCGTGCTGACCGTGGCGGCCGATTCGCGCGTGCACCGCCGCAAGGTGGATGTGGGCGTGCGCGAGGGCGACAAGGTGCAGCTCCTGAGCGGCGTGCGGGCCGGAGAGGAAGTGGTGATCAAAGGCGGCGTGGGGGTGGACGACAAGGCCAAGGTGAAGGTGCTCTCGCAGCCCGAAGAGGAGGAGGACGAAGACGAGGACGAGGCCGCTCCGCCCGCCCAACCGGCCGCCGGCGCCCAGAAAGACGAGGCTAAACCGAAAGCCCAATGAGCGACCTTTCGACTATCCACAAAGAGGCGCCCGCCGGCGACGCGCCTCACTGGACGGCCCGTCACGGCAAGCCCATCGTCTTCGTAATTCTCACCCTGGTGGCCGTGGGCATCTACATGGCGCTCACGATTCCGGTGGCGGTCTTCCCGGAAACCAATTTTCCACGTATTGTGATCGGCGCCGATAACGGCGTCTACCCCATCGACCAGACCCTGGTCACGGTGACGCGCCCGCTCGAGGAGGCGGTCAACACGGTGCCCGGCCTGGATCACGTCTGGTCGATCACCAGCCGCGGCACCTCCGAGATCGACCTGTTCTTCTCCTGGAAGGTGGATATGTTCCGCACGCTGGAGCTGGTCAACGCCGCCATCGCGCGCATCCAGCCCACGCTGCCGCCCACCGCCAAGGTGACCGCCAACCGCCTGACCTTCGCCGCCTTCCCCATCATGGGGTACAGCCTCACGTCGGACACGATTCCGCAGACGCAGCTTTGGGAGATGGCCACCTACGATCTCAAGCCACGGCTGAACCGGACTTTCGGCGTTTCGACAGTGGTGGTGCAGGGCGGAGACGTTCCCGAGTTCCAGGTGCAGCCCGACCCGGCCCGCCTGGTCGAGACCGGTACCACGATTCCGAATATTCTCGACGCCATCGGCCGCGGCAACATGATCGATTCGCCGGGGCTGATCGAGATGAACCATCAGCTCGTGCTCAGCCTGGTCAGCGGGCAGACGCGCACGCCGGCGGAGATCGGGAACATCGTTATCAAGACCACCCCCGCGGGCGCGCCGGTCGCGATCCGCGATGTGGCCGCGGTGGCGCCTTCGGTGATGCCGGTCTACACGGTGGTGCGCGCGAACGGCAAGCCGGCCGTGCTGCTCAACATTTTCCGCCAGCCGGACAGCAACACCGTGCTGGTAGCCAACGCGGTGCACCAGGAGATCGAAGCCATCCGCAAGGCAATTCCGAAAGGCGTGGAGCTGAGCTCCTGGTACGACCAGTCGGAGATCGTCAACTCCTCGATCGAGAGCGTGCGCGACGCCATTTTGATCGGGCTCATCTTGGCCTCGCTGATCATGGTGCTGTTCCTGCGCGACTGGGGCACTTCGCTGGTGGCCGGGCTGGTGATTCCCGCGACGGTGGGGGTTACGTTCATCGCGCTCAAGGCTATGGACCAGACGTTTAACCTGATGACGCTGGGCGGCCTGGCCGCGGCGGTGGGGCTGGTGATCGACGACGCCATCGTGGTGGTGGAGAACATCGTGGCGCACCGCGATGCCGGCGAATCGCGCGCCGAGGCCATCCGCAACGCGATTCGCGAGATCCGCGTTCCACTGGTCGGTTCGACCATCACACCGATTGTCGTCTTTCTGCCGCTGATTTCGATCACCGGTGTGACGGGCGTGTTTTTCCGCGCGCTGGCGGTCACGGTGGGGATGGCGCTGCTCACCTCCCTGGCGCTGGCGCTCACCTGGACGCCTACCCTCAGCCATTACTTCATCCGGCAGCGGCGCGGCGCCGGGCCGGTACGCGAGCATGGCGCGGTGGCACCTTGGCTCATGCGGCCGTACGCGCGGGTGCTGCGCTTCACCTTGAAGCATAAGCTGGCGCTCGGCGCGTTCACGCTGGTGCTGATTGGCGCCTCGTACCTGTGCTACATGAACCTAGGCTCCGACCTGCTGCCCCAAATGGACGAGGGCGGCGTGATTCTCGACTACATTATGCCGGCCGGCTCCTCGCTCGAGGCCACCAACCGCGTGCTCACCCACGTGGAGCGAATCCTGCGCTCGATTCCGGAAGTGGAGAGCACCTCGCGGCGCACCGGTTTGCAATTGGGACTGGCAACCGTGACCGAGGCGAATACCGGCGATATCGCCATCAAGTTCAAAGCCAGCCGGAAGCGCAGTTCCGAGGAGATCATCGACGAGATCCGCGACCGGGTCAAGAAGGCGGAGCCGGTCCTCGATACCGAGTTCCCGGAGCTTTTGCAGGACATGATCGGCGACCTCACCAGCGCCCCGGAGCCGGTGGTCATCAAGCTTTTCGCGCAGGACCCGGAAGTTCTGCGCACATGGTCGCCGCGTGTGGCCGACGCCATCAAGAAGATTCCCGGCGTGGTCGATATTCTGAACGGCGTCGAGAACACCATCAGCGGCCCGGCCGAGGTGTTCCACGTGGATCCGGCCGTCACGGCTCGGGCTGGGTTCTCGCCTTCGGAGGTGGAACTCGATACCAGCGCCATTCTCCAGGGCGAACCGGCTCCGTTGCCGGTGGTGACCAACGACCGCGCTTACACCATCCGTGTACGCTTTCCCGAGCGAACCAGGGCTTCACTCGACGCCATCCGCAACACGCTGCTGGTCAGCGGCACGGGGAAAACGGCCACGGTCGGCACCTTGGCCACGGTCGAGGAGATCCCCGGCCAGACCGAGATCCGCCGCGAGAACCTCCAGCGCGACATGCAAGTGACCGCGCGCTTCGAGGGCATGAGCCTCGGCGAGGGCATGGCCAAAGTCCAGCGGGCGGTGGCCGATCTGCAAATGCCGTCCGAGGTTCGCGTGCAATACGGCGGGCAATACGAGGAGCAGCAGAAATCCTTCGCCGACTTGATGTTCGTGCTGGCGCTGGCCATTGTGCTGGTCTTCATGGTGCTGCTGTTCGAGTTCGGCAATTTCGCGGCTCCCGTGGCGGTGCTCTGCTCGGCGCTGCTTTCGACTTCCGGCGTGTTCTTCGCGCTGCTAGTGACGCGTACCACGTTCAACCTCTCCTCATTCATGGGGCTGATCATGGTGATCGGAATCGTCGCCAAAAACGGCATTCTGCTGCTGGATGCCGATCAGAAGTACCGCGCCGAGGGCGCGGCCCCCGAAGAGGCTATGATGCTGGCCGGCGAGCGCCGCCTGCGCCCCATTATGATGACGGCGTTGGCGACCGTGGCCGGCATGCTCCCCCTTTCGCTCGCCTGGGGGGCGGGCTCCCAGATGCTGCAGCCGCTGGCCATCGCGGTGATCGGCGGAATCCTGGCTTCGATGGTCTTATCCCTGGTAGTAACCCCGGCCGTTCGCTTCTATCTCGGTGGCCGGCACGAATAAGAGAAAGGAACAGTGCAATGAAGAAGATTCTGACGGCTCTGCTGCTGATCGGCGTGGCGTTTGCCGCCGAGGGATACAAGGTCATCACAAAGATTAAGATCGGCGGAACCGGCGGTTGGGATTACGTCACGGTGGATAGCGCCGCAGGGCGGCTGTATGCCTCCCACGCAACCGAAGTCGACGTGGTGGACCTGGCCTCCGGCAAGGTGGTGGGCAATATCCCGCAACTGCATGGCGTACACGGGATCGCGGTGGCCGACGATCTCGGCAAGGGCTTCATCACCAACGGCCAGTCCAACAGCGTCACGGTATTCAACCTGAAGACGCTCGAGAAGGTGGCCGAGCCGGCCGCCGGGACCAATCCGGATTCGGTGTGCTACGAGCCCAAGACCCAGCGCGTGTTTACGTTTAACGGCCGCTCGAGCAACTCGACGGTCATCAACGCCAAGACCAACGAAGTGATCGCCACCATTCCGGTGGGCGGCAAGCCGGAGTTCTGCCGGGCGGATGGCGCCGGCAAGGTCTACGTGAATCTCGAAGATACCGCCGAGATCGCGGAAATCGACGCCGCCAAACCGGCCCTGACCCGGCACGCGTCCATTTCGCCTTGCGAGGAACCCTCCGGTCTGGCGCTCGATACAAAGGACGGCGTGCTGTTCTCGTCCTGCGGCAACAAGCTCATGGCCGTGACCGATATCAAGAGCCTGAAGGTGATCTCGACGCCGGCCATCGGCGCGGGCACCGATGCCGCGGCCTTCGATCCGGGAACGGGCCTGGCGTTCAGCTCCAACGGAGGCGATGGAACGCTCACGATTGTCAAGCAGGTGAGCGGCAAATGGACCACGGTCGATACCGTGCAGACCGAGCGCGGCGCGCGCACCATGACGGTGGATCCCAAGACCCATCGCGCATATCTTCTGGCAGCCGAGTTCGGACCGCTTCCCGAGGGCAAGAAGGGCCGCCCGCCGGTATTGCCGGACACCTTCCACGTCCTGGTAGTGGGCAAGTAGGCGCGAGTCCGCAGCGATCTCAGGCGCCGCTCGGTGGGGCGGCGCCTGCGCGCCAGGCGTCTTCCAGCATGCTCCACACCACCAGATCCACCCAGCGGCCGCTCACCCATTCGGCCTCCCGCAGCACACCTTCGCGCTGGAAGCCCAGGCGCTGGGGGATGGCGCAGCTTCGCTGGTTGCCGGTTCCGCAGCGAATCTCCACGCGGTGCAGCCGCAGGTCGTCGAAGAGATAATCCAGCAGCGACGCGCAACAGCGGGTCACGATGCCCCGCGCCTGCTGCGCGGAATCGATCCAATAGCCGATGCTGGTGCTGCGATTGGCCCAATCGATCGAATGGGCGCCGATGGAGCCGCTGAAAACGCCGTCTACCCAGATGCCCGCATCGGGAGCCCGGCTGGTCTGGAACTTGTACTGAGCGCGGGCGATGAACTCCAGAATGTCGTGCGGGGAATGGGTGCGATCCACCCACGGCAGCCACTGCCGCAGGTAAGCGCGGTTGCGATCCGCTACGGCGAAGACGGTCTCGGCGTCGCCGGTTTCGAATAGCCGGATCTCGATGCCTTCCGCCACTGCGCGCCGGAACGTCATGCCAGGTCTCAGGTGCCGGAGGGCTTCTGCGGGTTTCGCGATCTCGAGATGGCTGGGGTTTCGGGCGTCTCGGGCTGCATGGCATAAGCCGTCAAGCCGGTTTTCAAAATCTCGAAGGCGCTCTCGGGATCGTCGGCGTATTGGAACAGGTCGAGATCCTCGGGCGCGACCATGCCGTATTTCACCAGCGCGTCGAAATTGACGATCTCCTGCCAGTAGCTTTTGCCGTACAAGACGATGGTCATCTTCTTGGCCAGCTTCTGCGTCTGCGTGAGGGTCAGCAGTTCCATGAGCTCGTCCAGGGTGCCGAAGCCGCCCGGAAAAACCACCAGGGCCTTGGAGAGATAGGCGAACCAGAACTTGCGCATGAAGAAGTAGTGGAACTCGAAGCTCAGCTCGGGGGTGATGTAGGGGTTGGGAAACTGCTCGAAAGGCAGCCCGATATTCAGCCCCACGGTCTTCCCGTGAGCGTCGGCGGCGCCGCGGTTGGCGGCCTCCATAATGCCCGGCCCGCCGCCCGAGCAGACCACGAAGCGGTAGGTGCTGTTGGTGAACTGATCGGCCCACTCGGTCAGCATCTTGGCCAGCGTGCGCGCTCCCGCGTAATATTCGGCCAGAGGGCCGTCTTCCCGCAGCCGCGCCGATCCGAAGAAGACCACCGTGTCGCGGATCTTCTCCCGCCGGAAGTGCGCCAGCGGCTCGAGAAATTCGGCCAGGATGCGCAAGGCTCGCGCGTCGGGACTGTTCAGAAACTGCTGATTCAGGTAGGCGACCGGTCGCCTTTTACCTTGTGGTATTGGATCCGACATGTTTCTCCAGCTCGTCGATTCTTTTCTTCAACTCGCGCAGCGTCTTGACCATCTCCGGCAGCTTGGCGTAGGCCGTCACGGCGCGCAGCCACTCGTTGGCCGCGAAGGCCGGCGATCCCGAAATGCGCGCGCCCGGCGCGACGTCCCCGCCGATGCCGCTTTGCGCATAGACAATGGCGCCCTGGTGCACCGTCAGGTGGCCGGAAGATCCCACTTGTCCCGCCAGCAGCACATCGCGCTCCAGCACCGTGCTGCCGGCCAACCCGGTCTGCGCACAAATAATGTTATCTTCGCCCACCGTGCAGGCGTGCCCTACCTGCACCAGGCTATCGATTTTGGCGCCGCGCTTCACGCGCGTTTCCCCGACCGTGGCGCGATCCACCGAGGTGAGGCTCTGCACTTCCACGTCGTCCTCGATCACGGTCACGCCGGATTGCACGATCTTTTCGTGCGTGCCGTCGGCGCGTTTGGCGAAGCCGTAGCCATCGCCGCCCACCACCACCCCGTTTTGCAGGATCACGCGATGGCCGATGCGGCAGAATTCGCGTACCGAGGCGTGCGCATGGGCCAGGAAATCGTCGCCGATCTCGGCCCCCTCGTAGATCACCACGTGCGGGTGCAGCACCGCGTTGCGGCCCAGGCGCACGCGCTCGCCTACCACCGCGAACGGTCCGATGGAGCAGTTCTCGCCCACCACCGCCGTGGGCGCCACATACGCCAGCGGATGAATCCCCGGCGCGGGGCGCGGCGGCTGGTAGAACAGCGCCAGGGCCCGTGCGAAATCCAGATAGGGATTCTCCGACACCAGAAAGGCGATCTCCAGCCCTTGGATCGGCTCCGAAACCAGGATGGCCGCGGCCTTCGTTCGCTTCACCTTGGGGGCGTACTTGGGATTGGCCAGAAACGTCAGATGCTCCGGGCCGGCGTGCTCCATCCCGGCCACGCCCGATATTTCCAGCTCCCCATCGCCTTCCAGGCGGCAGCCGAGGGCATCGGCAATTGCGCGCAGTCTCATAGCAAACATTAGGGTACCGCTTTCACCGGCAACTCCGCGCCGTTTTGAGGTTTAATCGAAGAATGCGCCCGCTTCAGGTCTCCCTCCTTGGGTTTCTCTTGGCATTATCCGGCTTGGCCCAGTTCTCCGGCCGCGTGACCGGTTCGGTAGTGGACGCTTCCGGCGCCGCCGTGCCGGGCGCCACCGTCGAACTCTTCCTGGCCGGCGGTAAGAGCCCCCAGCTCTCGGTTAAGACATCGGCAGATGGCGCCTATCACTTTATGGGTGTACGCCCGGCGGAATACGATCTCACGGTTACCGCCAAAGGCTTCGTCAAGACCACGCTGCGAGGCGTCGAAGCGGACGCCGCGCGGGAGACTCCCGTGCCGGAGATCAAGCTGGCGGTCGCCTCGGTTACCCAGTCGGTGGATGTGACGGCCTCGGCCGAGGGCGTGGAGATCTCCAATGCGGAGGTTTCGGGCGTCATCGACATGGACGAGATCCGCAACCTGCCGATTCTCGACCGTGACCCGCTGGCGATCATCCAAACCCAGCCCGGCGTGGTCTCGAACGCCAATTCTCCCACGGTGATCAACGGGCTAAGGACTTCCTATTCCAACCTGACCCTGGATGGAATCAACATCCAGGACAATTACATACGCGACAACGCCCTGGACTATACCCCCAACAAGCTACTGCTCGGCCAGGTCCGGCAGATGACCATGATCTCCTCTAACGCCAACGCAGCCGCGGCGGGCGGCGCCACCGAGACGGCATACTCCACGCCCTCGGGCACCAACGAACTGCACGGGGACGCCCTCTGGTACAACCGCAACAACGCATTTTCGGCTAACGATTGGTTCAATAACCAGGCTGGCGTGGGCTTGCCGTTTCTCAATCAGAACCAGATGGGCTTTTCCATAGGTGGGCCGGTTATGCGCGACCGGCTCTTCTATTACTTCAATTACGAGGCCGTGCGCGCGCACCAGCAGTCCCCGCAAAACACCACGATCCTGACGGCCTCGGCCCGCGAAGGCATCTTCAGTTACCGGGATACATCCGGCACTCTGCATCAGGTGAACTTACTCGCGATGCACGGACTATCCGGCATCGATCCCGTAATGGCCCAGCTTCTGGCGCAGGTGCCGGGTCCGCAGTATATCAACAACGCTTTACTGGGCGACGGCTTGAACACCGGCGGCTACCGCTTCAACGCGCGGGATAACGAGATCCGCGATAACCTCACGGGCAAGCTCGATTACAACATTTCGTCGCGGCAGGCCTTCAGCGCCGCTTTTCTATGGAACCGCGATAACAGCGACCGCCCGGACCTGGAGAACGATTACGCGGTCATTCCCAAATCCACCAATCCCAACCACAGCAACTTTCTGGCGACTTCCTGGCGCTGGACGCCTACCGCGCACCTGACTAACGAAGTTCGCGGCGGATTCAATCTGACTTATGGGTACTTTTTCAATAACCAGCCGTTCGGCTCCTATTACCTGACCGGGATGCTATACAACGATCCCGTGAATGAGTCGCAGCCGCAGGGACGCACCACCAACACTTACAGTCTCTCCGACGACGCGGCCTACCAGCGTGGACGCCATTACATACAGTTCGGCTATCACATGCAGGACATCCGCGTGCGTTCTTACGATGCTTCGGGCGTGATTCCCACTTACAGCCTGGCCATGGGTACCGGCCAGCCGGCGCTCACCGCGCGGAACCTGCCTGGTATCAGTAGCACCGATCTGGCAACCGCGAACTCGCTGCTGGCCACGCTAGGCGGCTACATCGATGGTTACAACCAGACTTTGAACGTGACCAGCCGTACTTCCGGGTTTGTGCCCGGCGCGCCCTTGATCCGCAACTTTCTGTTCAACGATTACGCCTTCTATGTCCAGGATAAGTGGAAGGTCTCCGCGCGCCTGACTCTGACCATCGGTCTGCGATACGAGCTGCCGGGCGTGGCCGACGAGGCAAATTCCCTGGAACTGCTGCCCGAGCTTACCGGCAGCGCGGCTCAGACGCTGCTCTCGAACGCCACTCTGAATTTCGCGGGTGCATCGGTGGGCCGCCCCTGGTACCACCGGCCGCTCAAGGACTTCGCTCCCAATTTCGGCTTGGCCTGGGATGTCTTCGGCGACGGCAAGACCGCTATGCGCGGCGGCTATTCCTTAAGTTATGCGAACGACCAGGCGATCCTGGCCGCCGAGAACATGACGGAAGCCAATTCCGGTTTGCAGCGCATCGCCTCGAACACCGGTCTTTCGAATCGCGTATCCACCGGGCTGCCCCCCATCGTGCTGCCGGCTTATCAGGTTCCCTTGACCGTCGCCGACGAATACGCCACCGATCCCTTCAACACGGTAGGGACAGTGGATCCCAATCTGAACGTGCCGCACATTCAGCAGTACTCGTTCGGCATTCAGCACGAGTTCCGCGACGTCGTCGTGGAAGGGCGCTACGTCGGCAATCACGTGGTGGGCGCCTACCGGGCCTTCGATTTCAACCAGGTGAACATCCAGACGGACGGCTTTCTGGCCGATTTCCTGCGCGCCCAAAACAACGGCTTCCTGGCGCTGGCCAGCAAGGGCAGCTTCATCCCGACCTTCAATCCCGCTCTCCCCGGCAGCCAGCCGCTGCAGGTGTTTCCGCTGCTCAATAGCTCCGGCCACTTGAGCGATGCGGATGTGATCAACGACATCGAGCAGGGGCAGGTGGGCGAGCTAGCCACTCTCTATCAGACCAACGAGTGGAACGGCGCGGTCAATTTCTTCGCGAACCCCTATGCGCTGGGCGCCGACATGCTGACCAACTATTCGAGTTCGAGTTATAACTCGCTGCAACTGGAGGCGCGCCACCGCACGCACTCGGGCTTCAGCTTCGAGGCTAACTACACCTTCTCCAAAGTGCTCAGCGACGGCGATGGCGATATTCAATCGCGCTTCCAGGCTTTCCTCGATATCAACAATCCGCGCCTGGAACGCTCGCGCGCCAACTTCGACCTGAATCACATGATCAAGAGCGATGGTTACTATGAACTGCCCATCGGCGCGGGGCACCGTGTGCATTACCGGCCGCTCGATCGCGTGATCGGCGGCTGGACCTTCGGCAGCGTGATGACCTGGCAATCCGGCGCGCCATTCTCGATTCTCTCGGGATACGGCACCTTCAACCGCGCCGCGCGTTCGTATTACAACGGCGCGGACACCACGCTGGCGGGCGCGCAGCTTGCGGACATCGTGAAGTTTCAGATGACCGGCAACGGCCCCATGGTGGTTTCGCCCTCCGCCGTTAACTCCGTCGATGGAACCGGCGTCAGCGCTCCCGGCACGCCGTCGTTTGCCGGGCAGGTCTTCTCTAATCCCGGGGCCGGCACGCTGGGAACGCTGCAGCGCCGCATGTTCTCGGGGCCGTGGACGTTCGATATCGACATGCGTGCCAGCAAGAGCATCCGGATTACCGAGCACCAGACGGTCGAGATCCTCATGGACGCCTTCAATGCCTTGAACCACGCTACTTTCTGGGCGGGCGATCAGAACATCAACTCCACTACGTTCGGCTACATGAGCTCGATGTTCTATTCGCCGCGCGTGTTGCAATTCGGCGCACACTATAAATTCTGATGACACCACTCTACGATCGGCTGGCCGGCGCGCGCGTGTTCGATCTGGCGCAGCCGTACTACCTGGGGATGCCGCACTTCCCGACGCATCCGGCGTACCTCTATAGCCTGGTGAAGCTGCATGGCGAATACGTCGGCCCGGCGGGCCACAGCTCGGCCGCCGACGCCCTGGCGTTGGGTAGCCACGTGGGCACCCACATCGATGCGCTGTGCCACTTTTCGCTGGGCGGCAAGCTGCACGGCGGAGAGGAGGTGGCGCCGTTGCAGTCCTATAGCGGCGGCCTGCGGAAACTCTCCATCGATACCGTGGCGCCCATCCTGCGGCGCGGCGTGCTGCTGGACATCGCGGGCCTGGAAGGCGTGGCCGCGCTGGCCGAAGATTTCGAAATAACCCCCGCGCACATGGATGCGGCGCTCGCGTCACAGGCGGTCGAAATCCGCACGGGCGACGTGGTTCTGCTGCGCACGGGCTGGGCGAAGTATTGGGACGATGCGGCCCGCTTCATCTCGCAGGTCCGCTCGCCGGGGCCGGCTCTCGAAGGGGCGCGCTGGCTGAGCGAACGCCGCGTTTTCGCCGCCGGCTCGGATACGGCGCCGTTTGAGAAGATGCCGTCCGCAGCGCAGCCCGCGCATGTGCACCTGCTGGTCGAGAGCGGCATCCACATCGTCGAGTGCCTCAACCTGGAGGAGCTGGCCGAAGCGCGCGTCTACGAGTTCCTGTTCGTGGGGATACCGCTCAAGATCCGCGGAGCTACGGCGTCGCCGATCCGCCCGATCGCGGTAGCCGACGCCCCTTCGGCTTCTCCAGACCCCGTATGATGTCGGGCACGAACTCCTGAAAAACGTGGAATCCGGCCTCGGCCGCGAAGCTGAACGCAATGCTGCGGCCTATGCTGCTACCCCCCTGGAAGCTCGGCGGCAACCACGTGCGGGAGATGATGGACGCCCCCACCACGCCGGTGATCGCCGAGACCGAGACGCGCTCGCCGCCATTCGGGCCGTGCGCGATCACGGTCGAAGCCATGGCGTGCGTTACGCGTGCCCAGGTTCCCGATTTGCCCGATGCGAAGTAGCGGTTGTCTTCACGCGAGAGGTTGGCCGTGACGTAACTGAGGGTGCTGCGCACGCCGTTAAACGCGAAGTCGTTCCCGAACCGCCGGAAGTAACCCGAGGCCTCCTGGCCCCATTCCGGGGGCCTGTCGAGTCCTAGCATCGTTGCGGCGGCGGTGGCCTCGAAAAGCAGCGGCACGGGGCCGGCCAGGTTTTGCAGATACCGGTGCAGGCGGGCCTTTTGCGAAAACGGCCCGGGTTCGGAGGGCCCCACCATGCGCAGAATCTGAATCCCCAATCCTTCATGCGCGGGAACGGCGACGGCGGCGACCGCGCCATTGGATGGGGCACTTTCCGCCTGCGCGAATGCCACGTGCAAAGCGCCCCCCAGAAGTGCCACGCTCAGTCGAAGTATCCGCACTCGCGGTGAAAACGGCAGCCAGGAGTCCGTTGTTCGTTTAGTGACGACCGTCCCAAACGTGCCTATTCGAACCGGCGCCGGAAGTCCTCGAATTCGCGGCGCAGGATGGCGATCTCTCGCTCGAGGGCGGCGATCCGCTCGCCATCCGCGGTAACGCGGACGGCGCCTGTGCGTTCGGCTATGGCCGGCGGCGGGCCCACGGCCGGCGCCTCCTCTTCCACGGCGATATCGCCTGAAAGCAGGTGGCCCCAGCGCGCCTCCTTGTAGCCGGCCTGGCGCGGCAACTTCCTGGCAAATTCCATTTCCGCCAGCCGCTCGAGCGTGCTTTCGACGCCCTCCAGATCCTCGAAGGAGTAGAGCCGCTCGCTGCGGCCGCGCAGCTCGCCCACGGTTTGCGGACCGCGCAGCATCAGCACGCACAGGATGGCGGCCTCGCGCCGGCCCAGGTTGAACTTTTCGGTGAAGCGCTGGGCGTGCTTGGGAACGCGGCTGTCGC
>CAYRWE010000087.1:0-18755 GCA_964427655.1 uncultured Solibacteraceae bacterium
CGGTGAGCATGCCGTTCTGAATGTGCACCAGGCGCCAATCGTCCTTGCCGGTCATGGGGTCGAGGAAGCGATGGCGCAGGTACCGCCGGTTGTTCAAGCTCTCCAGTTCTTCGATTCTGGCGGGCCATCGCCCTGCCCCGTGGGGCGAGACGAACAGCTTGATGGCGCGTTTGTACTGCTCGCCGCGCTCGATGAGCAACTCTTCCTTCTGGCGCTGCGTCTCGAAGGCTACCCGCGGAATCTCCATGTATAGCGTGATGGCGATCATGGCCGCCATCAGGAAGACCAGCAGCAGCGCAAATCCGGATTCTTTCCGCCTTCTCATCCGCCCGCTTCCTCCGCCAGCGCCAAGGGC
Source organism: uncultured Solibacteraceae bacterium (assembly GCA_964427655.1). Taxonomy (GTDB): domain Bacteria; phylum Acidobacteriota; class Terriglobia; order Bryobacterales; family Bryobacteraceae; genus CAVQNQ01. The sequence continues at coordinate 356 of CAYRWE010000087.1, forward strand.
TGCTGGCGCTTGGATTCCATATCCTCCACCACCACCGAATTCACCCCGATGCGCACCACCCGGTAGCGCCGCTTGACGGTATCGCCTTCGGCCGCCACCAGGATCTCGTCGCCATCCAGAAAGAACGCGGTCTTCTTGCCGTTGGCGCGCGCGGTGGTGTAGCCGTAGTATTTGAACGTGATGGGGAGCGGTGGCAGCGGAGCCGCCGCATCCCTGGACGATTCGTTCTGCTGCCCCGGCAAGCGCGGCCCCACGAACCGCGAGGGCACGATCTTCGGCTCGGGCCCCTTGGGCAGCTCCACTTTGGGTGGCGGCTGCGCCCCGAACTGGAACAGGTTGCGGCTGCCTCCGGCGGCTTCCTCGTTTTGCAGCTTGGCCAACAGGTCCAGCCGCAGCGTGGGATCGATGGTCATGGGATCGACGCGATCCTCCGCGCGTTTCGAATGCAGCACGGGATGGAACTCGTCGCCGCGCGAGCGCGAAGAGACCGGCGCGCGAGCCGGTGCCCCGGAGGCGGCGGGCACACTGGCGGCCGGCGGAATCACCGGCTCCTCCGTGCTTTGACGGGCCGCCGCCCGAGGCGCCGGAGCCGGCCCGCTGTCGGGGCTCGCAATCACGTTCGTATAAAGGAAATAGGCCGCCACCGCGCCCAGCGCGCACAAGGCCCAGACCTTCTTCTTATCGCCGGTCCCCAGGTTCATCCCGCCTCCCCGCGCGCGTTCCGGACGAACGCGTCGATCTTCAGCGTGACGTTGAGCTGTCCGGACTGGGCGGCCGCCGGCGCGCCGCCTCCGGAGCTCTGCGGCGCATTCGCCTGCATGTTCTCGATGATCAGGAAGCGCGGCGACCGGTCCAGCAGATTGATCAGCTTAGCCAGGTTGGCATACGGCCCCTCGAAACCGGCTTGAATCGTAACCATGCCCAGCGTGTCGCTGCCCTCTACCGGCTCCTGGCTGATTTGCACCTGCCCCATCTTGATGCCCGATTGCACCGCCACGCGGGTCAACTCCTCGAGGATCGCCGAAGAGACCGTGCGCTGGTCGATGACGTAGCGCTCCAGAAACCGGTCGCCCTCCTGCCGCGCGGTCTCCACTTTTTCGACCAGACGCTGGCTCGAGGCCAGGCGCGCCTGGTCGCGCGCGAGCTGTGCGCGCAGCGTCTCGCTCTGGCGGCGCAGGTCCTCGGCCGAACCGCCGAAGACGTTGAACGCCACCACCGCGGCCGCCAGATTCAGGAGGAGCAGGATCCCGATCAGGGCGCGCATCGCCACCCGCGGCTCCTTAATGGTCAGGCCCTTCCACGGCAGCTTGCGCACGAAGCTAAAGTTTCTGGGCATAGTTCACGCTCACGTGATAGCGGTATAAAGGCTCGGCCTGGGTGGGCGGCAGGCTGCTGTGGTCGAACACCGACCCGAACAGCGGCGATTCCTCCAGCGCCTTCAGCAGCTCGATGAACGGCTGCGGCGATTCGGCGCCCACCACCATGTCCAGCGTCACCTGGTCCATGCCGTCGATGGAAGGATGCACCTGGATGATGCGGACGTTGTAGGGAACGATCTTCTCCAGATCCGCGAAAATACGCGTCCAGCTCACGCCCTTGCGCAGCAGCAGCGTATTCAGAAACAGGCTGCGCTCCAAAACCTCGGCATTCTCGGGCCGGCGCAGCACGGCATCCAGGCGCGCCTGCTGGCCCTCCACAGAGCGGGCCTGCCGGCTCAGCAAATCCACTTCGTGCCGCACGTCGGCAAGCTGCGCTCGGTCCGCGAGCGCCAGCGAGATCAGCCCGCCCAGCGTCGCCACCAGCAGAGCGCTCACCGCGATGGACGCCACCAGCATGGCGCGATCGCGCCGGAATGGCTGGCTGGCGAGATTGATGGGAATCTTCATTTCAATTATCCCTGGCGAGCGAGCGCAGGTAGCCCAGCAGCCCGGCGTTGTTCTCGCCGGGGGTTCCCAGCGGCGACCGCAGCGGCTCAGCCTCCACATCGAGTTCCTGGTGCAGGCGCCGCGCGGCCTCCTCGCTCGCATTGCCGAACCCGCACAGCCACAGCTTTCCGGGACGCCCGCCCAGGTTGTCTTCCATGTACACGAAGGTGGGCACCAGCACGGCCGCGATATCCTCCAGCCCCGCCGAAGGCAGCTCCAGGCAGCGCACCAGCTTGAGCGCCGCGTGGTCGCGCACCATCACCGTGAGCACGCGCCCGCCGATCTTGGCCACCACCGAAAGCCCCCCCTCCGGCGCCAGTTCGAGGGCCGCCAGCGAAGAGGTGGTCACCAGGCCCGGGATCATGCCGGCGGACCGGAAAGGCGCCTCATAGCGCGACACGATCTCGAGCGGCGCAACGGCCACCACCACATCCACCCTCTTGCCGACGGCCGGCTGCGCCCAGTAGCCGAGCGCCGCCGATTCCACGTCGAACGGAACGCTGCGCTTCAGCCGGAAGCGGACCAGCGAATGTTGCTGGGCGGCATCGGAAGGAAAGCTGTCGAAATCCAGCACCGCGACGCGCGCGCTGAAATCCGGCAGGATCAGCGTCACATCGCGCCGCTTGCGGGCGGCCTGCTGGCCCGCCGCGGCCCGCACCGACCTGGCGAAATCGTCCGGATCGATGATGTTCTCTTTCAGCGGCGAGGCCACCACCGTGCCACTCTTGAGCGGCTGAAACTCCATCTCCGTATGCGACCCGATGCGCGCCGCCGCGATACCCGCCTCGGAGATCTCAAAGGCCATGGCCGGCGGCGGATCCCGCAAGATTGATTTGAGACTATCTAGCAACACGGAACCTCCGGCGCGAACTCACCGCGGAGACGCGGAGGCGCGGAGATGAACGCGGAGAAGACATTCAAAAAAGGTGCGCAGTCTCCCTGCCGCTCCCGGGGACCCAGAAAGTAGCGCGCAGTCGTTCTTCCATCCTTTCCTCCGCGAAAATCTCCGCGTCTCCGCGTCTCCGCGGTGAGCTTCTCCGTCTCCGCATTGAGTCCTGCTTCCGCTCTATCCCTCAATGAACGTCACCTTATTGATCTCGCGCAGGGTCGTTATGCCGGCGCGCATCTTGCCTACGGCCGATTCGCGCAGGAACGTCATGCCCTCTTCGCGCGCCAGGCGTTTGATCTCCGATGTGGAGCGCCGGTCCAGAATCATCTCGCGAATTTTATCGGTCAGGTCCAGCAGCTCGTGGATCGCCGAGCGGCCGCGGAAACCCGTGCCGCCGCACTCGAAACATCCCGCGCCTTCATAGAGCGGCACGTCGCGCCACTCCTCAGGGTTCAGCCCGCTCTCCACCAGGAAGGAATCCGGATAGCTCACCGGCCGCTTGCAGTGCTGGCAGGTCACGCGCACCAGCCGCTGCGCCAGAATGCAGTTGAGCGACGAGACGAAGTTGTACGGCTCCACGCCCATGTTGAGGAAGCGCCCCAGCACGTCCAGCACGTTGTTGGCATGCACGGTGGTGAACACCAGGTGGCCGGTGAGCGCCGAGTTGATGGCGATCTGCGCGGTTTCCTGGTCGCGGATCTCGCCCACCATGATCTTATCCGGGTCGTGGCGCAGGATCGAGCGCAGGCCGCGCGCGAAGGTCAGCCCCTTCTTTTCGTTCACCGGAATCTGCGTGATGCCCTTGATCTGGTACTCCACCGGGTCTTCGATGGTGATGATCTTGTCTTCGTCGTTCTTGATCTCGCTCAGCGCGGCATAGAGCGTGGTGGTCTTGCCCGAGCCGGTCGGCCCGGTCACCAGCACCATGCCGTACGGCTCCAGAATGTAGCGCCGGAACTTGGTCAGGTCGGCATCCGCGAAACCCACCACGTCGAGCGACAAACTCGCAAACTTCTCGCTCATCGATTCCTTATCGAGCACGCGGAGCACGGCGTCTTCGCCATGGATCGTGGGCATGATGGAAACGCGGAAATCGATCAGCCGGCTCTTGTAGCGCACGCGAAAGCGGCCGTCCTGCGGAACGCGCTTCTCGGCGATATCCAGCTCGCTCATCACCTTGATGCGGGAAATGATGGTGGATTGCCAGTCCTTGGCGATGGGCGGCATGGCGTAGTGGAGCACGCCATCGATGCGGTACTTGATGGCCACTTCCTGGTCGCGCGATTCGATGTGGATATCGCTGGCGCGCCGCTCGAGCGCATTGAATATGGTGGTGTCCACCAGCTTGATGACCGGCGCGATATTGGCGTCCGCGGCAGTCAGCTTGTCGATCGAGAGGGTCTCGTCCTGCTCGCCCTCTTCCGCCACCACGTCCAGGGCGAAGCCTTCGGTAACTTCTTCCAGCACGCGCTGCGATTGCTCGGTCTTCTTGAGCAGCTCGGCGATTTGCGAGAGTGTGGCCACCTTGACGCGCAGCTTGCGATTGAGCAGCAGCGTGAGTTCGTCGATGAGGGTGAGGTTGCGCGGGTCCGAGAGAGCGATATCGAGCGTCCCGTTGAGCACCTTGAGCGGGACGAAGTTATAGCGGAACATCAAGTCAACGGGGATGGAGCGGAACAGGTCGTGGTCGATGGATCCCTCGCGCAGATCCACATACTCGCAGCGGTAGCGCGCCGCGATAGCGCGCGCCTGCTCAGCCTCCGCCGCCGGATCGATCAGGCGCAGTTTTTCAGCAGTTGCCATAGATTACCAACCTCTTTCAACGCGGAGCCGCGGAGAAAAAACCCAAAGGGTTTTTGACCTGTAGCTCAGCACCGCATTCCCCCCGCAGCCCCGGACCTCCGCTCCCTCCGCGTGCGAACTCTTGAATATGCCGTTGAGGCCGGGTATCGCGCCGAGTCCGAATCTCAGCCTTCCCTCCGCGAAAATCTCCGCGTCTCCGCGCCTCCGCGTTGTGCTGCTTCAAAGTCCGCATACCCTACCGAATCGTATCCGCCAACGAAAATATCGGCAGATACAGCGCAATCAGAACGAACGCGACGAACGAGCCCATCAGGATCATGATGGCCGGCTCGATCAGCGAAAGCGTGGCCGTCATGCGCGTGTTCACATCCTCTTCGAAGAACTCCGCCACGCTATTCAGCATGGCGGGCAGCGCGCCGGTGGATTCGCCCACCTCGATCATGTCGATCGCCAGAGGCGGGAACATCTTCGATACCTTCAGCGAAGCCGAGAGCGGCTGGCCCTCGCGCACGCCCTTGCCGGCGTTCTCGACGGCCCGCTGCAGCAGCGGCGCGCCCAGCGAATCGGCGGCCGTCTCCATGGCCTGCACCAGTGGAATGCCGCCCGTCAGCAGCGTGCTCAGCACGCGCGCGAACTGCGCCACCTGGTACTTCAGCCAGATCTCCCCGGCAATCGGCAGCTTCAGCCGGACGCGGTCCACGCGCTCCCGCGCCGATTCCCGCCGCGCCCACCAGCGGAACAGAAAAATCGATGCCACCAGCGCGCCCACGAACACCAGCAGGTAGCTTCGCGCGGTGGTCCCGATGGCGATCAGAAACGTCGTCATAGCCGGCAGCTTGGCCTGCATCGAGGTGTACAGCGTGGCAAACGTGGGGACCACGTAGGTCACCAGAAAGACCATCAGCAGCAGAACCAGCACGATCAGCACGCAGGGGTACATCAGCGAGACCAGCACCTTCTTCCTCACCGCCAGCGAGAGCTTCTGGTAGTTGATGTACCGGTCCAACACCTCCGTGAGGCTGCCGCTTTTTTCGCCCGCCATCACCGAGGTCACGTAGATCTTGGGAAAGACGTGCTGCTGCCGAAAGGCCTCCGAGAGCAGCGTGCCTGTGCGCACCTCGTCGCGAACCGACTTGATCATCGGCCCCAGGCGGACGTCGGTGAGGCGCTCGGCCAGCAGGTCGAGCGATTTGAGAATGGGCAGGCCCGCTCGTATGAGGGTGACGAACTGCTGGTTGAAGATGAGGAACTTCTCCAGGTTCAGTTTCTTGCGCCGGCCCAGCAGCCGACCCGCCTGTCCGAACGACGCCGGGCCGCTTTTCAGCTTGATGGAATAAATCAGGAAGCCCTGCTGGGTGAACTTCTCGCGCACTTCCTTCTCGGAGCCAGCGGCGGTCACCTGCTGGTGGATCTGGCCGCGCCCGTCGGCGTATTTGAGCACAAAATCGGCCATGGCCTACTGGGTGGCCTCCACTATCGCACCCGCCGGCGGCGTGAACTGGAACAGCTTGGAATCGAGCGGCGGGTTGACCTTCTCCTGGTCGAAGGTGAAATCCAGGATAGATTTGTCGAACGCCGTCACCTTCACCTCGCGAATGCGGTCCTGGTCCGCCACCACGAACTCCACCGCCTGGTACGGCAGGCTGTCACTTTTGGGTTCGGCCACGATGCGCATCGCAGCCCCTTCGGGATGGCCCTCGACGTTGCGGAACTCCTTCTGAAAGTTTAGCTTACCGAGAAGAAAGGCGAGCGGAGCGCGCATATCCTCGCTCTCCTGGAGCTTCATGCGCGTGGCCCGGTTTTCGGAGGGTGTGTAGAGCCACAGCGCCTTACCGTCGGAAATAAACAGCTTGCCTTTGGGCTGGTTGTAATCCCAGCGCATGCGGCCCGGTTTGCGCAGCATGAGCGTCCCAGACTCCGTGCGGCGAGGCCGGCCGGGCGGCGTATATTGCTCCTGGAAAAGCACTTCGAGCGTCTTAGCGCGATTGTAGCGGGCTTCCACGCCGGCCAGGGTAGCCTCCAGCCTGGCATCCGCGGCCCAGGCCGAGAGGCATAACAAACCAATCCACAAGCGTGCGAGGCTCACAAAGTATGTGACGCCGCGAGCGCGTCAAACGTGTAGCTGTTTCCATACCCGCGGGCGAGCCCGCCACTGGCCCTCGTCATGGGATGCACCGGCTCCAGTGGTTGTATGAACGAGCCCGCTTGCGTCGGGTGAGCGGACGGAAGCCCGGGTTCCACCCAGCCATCCGTGCTTCCAGCAACGGGGCGATTAATGGTCTTTGTTAGCATGAAACAAGAGAATGACGAAGCTCACCGCGTTTCTGCTCTGGCTGGCTCTGACTGAAGTTTGGGCACAGGTTCCGGTCCCCGCGCCGCCGGCGGCCCCCGCTCCGGTTCCGCAAAGTGAACCGGCCCCACCCCAACCCGAGGTTCCCAAGGTGGAAGGCTCGGCTTCGCCCGCAGGTGCGGTTCCCGGAACCTCGAAAGACCGGCTCTTTTTCGCGCTCCCGAACTTCCTGACTTTGGAGAACGCCGGTAAAGTCCCGCCGCTTACGGTCAAAGAGAAATTCAAGGTGACGCTGCGGTCGTCGTTCGACCCGGTGGAGTATTTCTGGTACGGCGCGCTGGCCGGCATCAGCCAGGGCGAGAATAGCGAACCGGGCTTCGGGCAAGGCGCCGAGGGATACGCCAAGCGATACGGCGCGTACTTCGCCGACGGCACCATGGAAAACGTCATCACCGAAGCGGTCCTTCCGTCCCTCCTGCACGAGGACCCGCGTTACTTCCAGATGGGCAAAGGCGGATTCGTGCGGCGGGCCGGCTACGCCGTGAGCCGCATCTTCATCACCCGCATGGACAGCGGCCGCAACGGATTCAACTTCTCTGAGGTTTTCGGCAGCGCCATGGCCGCCGGCATCGCGACCTATACCTACCATCCCCAGGGTGACCACAATTTTCCCAACGCGTTGAGCGTCTGGGGAACACAGGTCGGCTACGACAGCCTGACGTACGTCATCAAGGAATTCTGGCCCGACATTCGCCGCAAGATGCACCACCCCAAGCCGGTTCCGGCGCCGTCGAACAGCTTGCCGTAGAGCGGCCGACCCCGCCTACACCGAGGCCAACTGCTGCTGCCCGCGTTGTTCGATGGGCACGAAATCGCGGCACTCCTGGCCTGTATAGATCTGGCGCGGCCGGGCGATCTTCTGCTCCGTATCGGCCAGCATCTCCTGCCATTGGGCTAACCAGCCCACCGTGCGCGGAATGCCGAACAGCACCGTGAATTGCGACGGCGTAAAGCCCATCGCCTGGTAAATGATGCCGGAGTAGAAATCCACGTTGGGGTAGAGCTTGCGCTTGATGAAGTATTCGTCGGAGAGCGCGATTTGCTCCAGCTCGATGGCGATATCGATCTTGGGATTTCGGCCGGTCACCTGGAACACTTCCTCGGCCACCCGCTTGATAATACGCGCACGCGGATCGTAATTCTTGTAAACCCGGTGGCCGAAGCCCATCAAGCGGCCGTGGCCTTCCTTGACCTGCTTCACGAACTCGGGGATACGCTCCTTGGTGCCGATCTCGTCCAGCATGCGCAGCACCTCTTCATTTGCGCCGCCGTGCAGGGGGCCGGAAAGCGCCGCGACCGCGGCCGCCGCGGTGGCGTAGGGATCGGCGTGGGCGCTGCCCACCGCGCGCATGGTGTTGGTGCTGCAATTCTGCTCGTGATCGGCGTGCAGAATAAAGAGCACTTCGAGCGCCCGCGAGAGCACCGGGTTGGCGACATACTTGGGCTCGGTGCGCCGCCACAGCATGTTCATATAGTTCTTCGTGTAGCCCAAATCCGGATCGGGATAAATAAATGGCAGACCCAGACGGTGCCGGTAGGCGTAGGCGGCCAAAGTCGGCATCTTGCCGATGAGCCGTATGATCTGCTTGCGGCGGTTGCGGGGATCCTCGATGTGGCGGGCTTCGGGATAGAAGGTCGACAGCGCGGCCACCGTGCTCATCAGAATGCCCATGGGGTGGGCGTCGTAGTGGAATCCGTCGATGAACTTCTTGACGTTCTCGTGCAGGAAGGTGTGGTGCATGATATCGCAGCACCACAGATCCAGTTCGCGCGCGTTGGGCAGTTCGCCGTGCAGCAGCAGGTAGGCGACCTCCAGGAAAGTGCAGTTCTCGGCAAGCTGCTCGATCGGGTAGCCGCGATACCGCAGGATGCCGTTATCGCCATCCAGGTACGTGACGGCGCTCCTGCACGAAGCTGTGTTCATGAAGGCGGGGTCGTAAGTCATCAACCCGAAATCGTCGGGGCCAGTCTTGATCTGGCGCAGATCCATGGCGCGGATTGTGCCGTCTTGGATCGGGAGTGTATAAGTCCGATTGGTCCGATTGTCGGTGATTGTGAGGGTCTCGGGATCCATTTTCTTGATTCCTCGTTGATTATACTAGGGCGTACGGCTTCGCACCCCTGCAAAACGGGTTCCATAGAACATTGTAGAAAAAATCTTCGTTCTGTCAATAAACGCAGCGATCTGGGATAATGGTCGGCAGAGGCATCGGGGCTTTTCGCCCAACCGCTGGGTGCGGGGACCCAGTCGAATATGTGACTGGAGGGAACGAGATGCTGTCGACCAAATTGGTCCAACTGATTGAAAAGAGTTCGGAAATCATAACTTCAGGGCTGCTCCTGGAAATTCGCCAAGATCCCCAAATGTCCACCCTGGCAGGCCGCTCGGACGCAGAATTGCGCGCATGGAGCCAGGATATCCTCAAAAACGTCGGATACCTGCTGGCGGCTTCGAAAGGCGAGGAATTGGCTCGCCGGTTCCAGATTCTGGGACGCCTGCGCTTTGAGCAGAATATTCCCCTGCATGAGGCCGTGCTGCGCTGCCAGGTATTGAAAAACAAAATCCTCCGCTTCGTTCGGGATCAGGCCTTCGCCATGACTCCCATGGAGTTGTACGCGGAGGAGGAACTGGACCGCCGTATCGGCTGGCTATTCGACGCCATGGTGTACCATATCGTCCGAGGGTACGAATCCGCCGAGCGGGTCGCCAGCCAGTTGGCTTCGTGAACCGCCGCCCGCCCGGAGGTTCCGCCGCCGGTTTACCGTGCGGCGCCGCCCGGCCAGAGAGTCCCGCCTGAATAGCGCTATTTGCAGGAGTTATAATCGTTAAGAAAATGTTGACGCCCACCGAAAAAATCTGGCATAACGGTCGTTTCATCCGCTGGGAAGAGGCCACCATTCACGTGCTGTCGCACGTCGTGAGCTACGGCAGCTCGGTTTTCGAAGGAATCCGCTGCTACTCCACACCCTCAGGGCCGGCCGTATTCCGGCTTCGCGATCACGTGCGGCGGATGCTCGATTCGGCCCGCATCTACCGTATGGACATAAGCTTCCCGGCGGAACAGTTGGCCGAAGCCATGCTCGAAACGGTACGCGCCAACAAGCTGGATGCCTGCTACATCCGGCCCATCGCCTTTCGCGGCTACGGCGAAATGGGGGTGAATCCGCTCAAGAACCCCATCGACGTGTACATCGCGGTGTGGGAATGGGGTAAATACCTGGGCGAAGAGGCGCTGGCCGAGGGCGTGGACGTGTGCGTCTCAAGCTGGACGCGCATGGCGCCCAATACGCTGCCCGCGCTGGCCAAAGCCGGCGCCAACTACATGAATTCGCAGCTCATCAAGATGGAGGCGCTGACCAACGGCTACTCCGAAGGGATCGCGCTTGACACCGCGGGCTTCGTCAGCGAAGGCTCGGGCGAGAACATCTTCGTGGTGCGCGACGGCAAGATTCATACCCCGCCTCTGGGGGCCTCGGTGCTTCCGGGAATTACCCGTGACAGCGTTTTCAGGCTGGCCAAGGAGTTGGATATTCCGGTCGTCGAGACGCTGGTCCCGCGCGAGATGCTATATATCGCCGATGAGGTCTTCTTCTCCGGCACGGCCGCCGAGATCACGCCGATCCGCTCGATAGACCGCATCGTGGTGGGCACGGGCCGTCGCGGGCCAGTAACAGAGGCGCTGCAGAAGGAATTTTTCGGAATCATCCACGGAACCAGGAAGGATACTTACGGGTGGCTCTCGCTCGTACACGCAGAGCAGCCCGCTGGTGTGAAGTAAATCGAGGGAGCCGCGCAATCCGCATGGCCACCTCCCCCGAGATTTACCATGGCGACTGCGCGGCTTCCTAATCGACTTACTCTTTGTAGCGCGGGGGCGCACGGAAAGCCAGCGGGAACTTTCTGCCGCACAGCCGTTTTCAACAACTTTTTCGTGAGGCGCTGGTTGGAGTTAGCGGTCCGGCCGTGTGGCAAAACTGTGAATAAAACATTGCGGGGCTGATTTGTTGTGGAACGCGCCTTACATGGGCCGCCAGATCATGTCCACGCGCACCGGTATCTCGTCCTTGGTGGGAATCGCGAGCAGCGAAGGCGGCTCGATCTTGAAGTCGCTCATCTTGGCGGGGATGGTCCCGGAGATCCGGGCGTCGCTCCCTTGCATCGCTTTCTGGAAAGCGGCCTGTTTGTAGTGCGCGGTTTGACCGGCGAATTCGACGTCCAGATCCACCGGAATCGTGGGTTGGGAAATAACGGCTTCAGACAGGTGAAAGCGCACCGTCACCATAGGGAATTGCCCGCCGCGGACATCCTGGATCATGTGCAGATCGCGGTTGCTGTCTCCGGAATCGAACGACTTCACTGGCACCGCCACCAGAAAACTGCATTGCCCGGCCTGACAGAGGCCTTTGCCGCGCGCCGCGTGGCTGACGCCCTCCACTTGATGCAGCGGGTTAGACACGCGATAGGTGAGCGTGGCTTGCTGCAAGCTCCACTGGATATCCGCCGCGCCCACCGTAAACGGCATCGCGACAAAAAAGGCCGCCCATGATTTCGATAGCATGGCGATTCTCAGAACCGGATCGAGACCGACAGCACGGCCAGTCCGTACGCTATCGCCGTGGTGGCCGCCACCGCCCCGTGCGCCGAGGCGATCCCGTGGACTTTCTCTCCGTTGCTGCGCTGATTGTAGGCGAGTGCCCCCAGGATGGGCGTCAGAACCATGCCCGGGCCGTGAATCCACGCCAAGGCCTTGTGCACGCGAATGGGCCCGCGAGTGGGGGACCCGGCAATCTTGGGCGCGAAGATCGCAAACGACGCGGTGGTGAAGTACATACCCGCCGTCACGCCGCCCAGCGCCGCATGCAATTCACGTCCGGAGGCCGTGCTGTTCCTCCCGGCGGCCCCATTTGACGCGATGAGAGTGGCTACCAGTGGCGCCATCGTAATCAAGCCCAGCCGTTGGTGGGTCCGCAGCATGTGAGAGCGCCGGTCGAGGCGCGCCTGGTCCTGCGCGCTGCCCTGGGTTTGATCCGGCGTGAAACCGAGGTCGCCCAGCGACGGCTCTGTGCCGGCAGCCACGACAAGGTCCAGCTTCTGAGCGGTGCCCGCCGCGAGCGTCACTTGCGCCGTCTTCGCGCCGGCGTTTTCGGCCGAAACGGAGACTTCGTATTCACCCGGCGCCAGGTCCGACACGTGGTAGACGCCGAAGGCATCGGTGAGCGCTTCCGTCGATTGGCCGGTGGCCAGGTTCTTCACCGCGACCCTGGCGTTCGAAACGGCGGCTCCCGAAGGTCCCGTGACGGTGCCGGAGAGCGTACCGGCGGTTTGCGCCTGCACCGCAGCAGAAAAGATCAGGAGAGCCAGAACCGGCAAGGCCTCTCCCCTCACGAATTTTGCGACCCTCAGAAGCACTCTAAACCCTCTCTCACCAAGAGTGTACGCCGCACACCGCAAACACTGCGTTAGCATAAGTGCGTGTTCCCACAAACAAAGGAGGAGCGGCTGCCAAACTCCGGCTTGACGGCGCAGGGCGCGGGAATTTTCGAGGCGCCCGGCTTCATCGACCTCCAGGTGAACGGCTTCGCCGGCGTGGATTACAACGAGCCCGGCGCGCCCCTCGACGGGATCGCGCGTTCCATACGCGCACTGCGCGCTTGCGGTGTGACGCGCTTCCTGCCCACCGTGATCACGGCTTCGCCCGAAGCCATGGAAGGCGCGCTGCGCAATCTCGCGGCGGCCTGCGAATTGCCGGCCGAGGGGGAATCCATCGCGGGCTTCCACGTGGAGGGGCCGCACATCTCGCCCGAAGACGGGCCGCGCGGCGCGCATCCCCGGCGCTGGATTCGCCCGCCGGATCTGGCGGAGTTCCGGCGCTGGCAGGCGGCTTCCGGCGGCCGGATCCGCATGGTGACGCTCTCGCCAGAGTGGCCCGGCGCGGCGGAATATATCGCGCGCATCGTGGCGGAAGGCGTGGTGGCGGCCATCGGGCACACGCAGGCCAGCGGAGCGCAGATAGCCGATGCGGTGGCCGCGGGCGCTACATTTTCGACGCACCTGGGCAACGGGGCCCACGCCGTGATGCGGCGCCATCCCAACTACATCTGGGATCAGCTCGCCGAAGATCGCCTGATGGCCGGTTTCATCGCCGATGGTTTCCACCTGGATGCCGCTTTTCTCAAGACCGCGCTGCGGGCCAAGGGCGCGAATCGCGCGGTGCTGGTGACGGATGCCACGGCGGCCGCGAGCGCTCCCCTCGGACGCTACACGCTGGGCGAACTGCCGTTGGATCTGACGTCGCAAGGGCGAGTGGTGCTAGCGGGTGGGGACCGGCTGGCGGGCAGTGCGCTGAGCCTGGATCGCGCGATAGGCAGAGCCATCGAGCTGACCGGGATCTCCCTTGCGGATGCCGTCCGGATGGCTACCCTCAATCCGGCTCGCGCGGGACGCTTGCCGGCGCGGGGTGGCGACTGTGTGCGGTTTCGCTTCGACCCAGCGGCCGCGCGCATCGAAGTAATCGCGACCTGGGTCGCGGGACGACAGGTATACGCCACCGAACGATAGCTAAACATGACGGCGTAATTGTTTGCGCAAGACCGCTTGCTAACGCGCGCGGCTCCGAACGGAGCCGCGACCGTCAGGGAGCGGACGCGCAGGTATCTAAGACGCTCTGTTTAGGCGGAGCTACCGGAACAGGGCCTCGGCGCCGCGCTGAATGACGGCCGCGCCGGCCACTCCGGTGAGCGCGGGGACAAACGCCGGAGCCGCGCCGCGCCGCTTCCATTCTTCGTGAACGGCGTGGAATCCCAGGTAGAACAGCCAGCCGCCGGTGACCCCCAGCGGGTACATGATCCAAGCGGTGCCGAGGCGCGGGGCCATCAGCAGTCCCGCGGCGCCGCCCGCGAGCGTGGCGCCCTCGGCCAGCAGGCACCAGCCCAGAGCTGTGGCACGGGATTTCACGGCGGCGCGCAGAATGCCGCCAAGGGCGATGCCTTCGGGGAGCTTATGCAGCGCCACCGCCAGAGGCACGGCCACGCGCAATCCCAGGGTCGTGGCGAACTGCGCGGTGGCCACGCTCCATCCATCGAGAAAGCTGTGCAGCGCGGCGGCGGCCAGCAGCGGGCCGGCGAAGCCGTGCAATTCGGTGGCGCAGGCGTCGTGATCGTGATCGTGCGCGCAGGTGGGGCACACCGGATAGGCGTAGCGGTTCACGACCAGCAGCAGCCCATAGCCCGCCGCGAACAGCACCAGACTGACGGCCCATCCGGATTGGGCGGCCAATTCCGGCAGCAATCCGAAGAGCGCCACCCCAAGCAGCACCCCGGCGCTGAAGGGGATTACCACCTGGGCGCGGCGGCGCAGCCCGGTGAGCCACAACCCCAGCGACGCACCGGCTACGCCGACGACGGTGGCAAAGGCGGGAACGACAATACCGGTGGGAACGTGCAAGTCTTTAATGTAGCAAGCGCTTCAGGCGCGGTCTCGTTCATTTGACAACACTTGACGCCGGTCCTTATCATGGAATTTCAAGCTGACTCCGGTTTGGCGCGCCTTCAATCGAGCGCCAGTTGTAGCCGAATGGCAACTACCACGTCTACGTCTTTAGGACACTCACTATGATTAAAGTCGAAGGTCTGACCAAGCGATACGACCGTACTGTCGCCGTGGACAATATCTCCTTCGAAGTGGAGAAGGGGCAAATCGTCGGCTTTCTCGGACCGAACGGCGCCGGGAAGACCACCACGATGCGGGTCCTGACCTGCTTCCTGCCGCCCACTTCGGGCACGGCCAGCATCGCCGGATTCGACGTGCTGGAACAGCCCATGGAAGTCAAGAAGCGCATCGGCTACCTGCCCGAAACGCCGCCGCTGTACCCGGAGATGGAAGTCTGGGAATACCTGAACTTCGTGGGCCGGCTGAAGGGCATCTCGTCGGGCGATATCGCGCGCCGCGTGGACGAGGTGACCGCGCGCTGCGCCATCGGCGACGTGCGCACGAAGCTGATCGGCAAGCTTTCCAAGGGCTACCGGCAGCGCGTCGGGCTGGCGCAGGCGATCATTCACAATCCCGACGTGCTGGTTCTGGACGAGCCGACCTCGGGCCTCGACCCCAAGCAGATTATCGAAATTCGCGAGCTGCTCAAGGCGCTGGCCGGCGAGCACACCATCATTCTGAGCACGCACATCCTTTCGGAAGTGGAGCATTCCTGCGAGCGCGTCATCATTATCGACCGCGGGAAGCTGGTGGCCATCGATTCGGTGGACAACCTGACCAACCGGCTGCGCGGCTCCGAGGCGGTGGCGGTGGAAGTGGAGGCGCCCGGCGGGCTTCCCGACCCATCCGGCGTGCAGCAGCGGCTCGAACAGGTTCCGGGCGTGAGCCGCGTGATGATGAAGGATTCAAAAAACGAGCGGCTGGTGTTCGAAGTGGAGAGCTTGCAGGGGCGCCACATCCGCGCCGAACTGGCGCGCGCCGTGGTGAATTCCGGCTGGGCGCTGACCGAGCTGCGCGCGGTGGGCCTGAGCCTGGAAGACATCTTCCTGCAACTCACCGCGGCCGAGAAAAAGAGCGCCGCCAAAGAGGAAAAAGAGGGAGTGCAAGCATGAGCCACGTTCTCCTCATCTGCAAGAAAGAACTCAAGAGCTATTTCGCCTCGCCCATCGCCTACCTTCTGATGGCGTTCTTCGGGCTAATTTTCGGTTTCGGCTTCTACACGGCCACGCGCGATTTCGTGCGCTTCAGCTTTCAGGCCCAGATGATGGGCCAACAGGGGCCGATGAACGTCAACGAGCAGATCATCCGCCCGCTGCTGGGGTTCGCCAGCACGGTCTCGCTGTTTCTGATCCCCATGATCACCATGCGGCTGTTTGCCGAAGAGAAGAAGACCGGCACCATCGAGCTGCTGCTCACTTCGCCGGTGACCGACATGCAGATTATTCTCGGCAAGTGGCTGGGCGCGATGCTGCTCTACATCTGCGTGCTGCTGATGTCGATCGTCAACATCGCCATGCTATTCGCGTGGGGCAAGCCGGATCTGAAGCCGGTGCTGGTAGCGTATCTGGGGCTGCTGCTGCAAGGCGGATGCCTGCTGGCCATCGGAGCGTTCATCTCCACGCTCACCAAGAACCAGATCATCGCCGGCGGCGTCACCTTTTTCGTGTGCCTGCTGCTCTGGCTGCTGAGCTGGATGACGGCCTTCGACAGTACAGGCGCCTCGCAGGTGGTCAATTACCTTTCGATCGTCACCCACTTCGAGAACTTCGGGAAGGGTGTGCTGGATTTGAAAGACGTGGTGTTCTACGTTTCCATGATTTACTTCGCTTTGTTTATAACCGCGCGATCGATGGAATCGCTGAGGTGGAGGGCTTAAGATGGCTTACCAATGGTTGAAAGCCCGGCAGACCAAGTACACCGCCTACGCGGGCCTCTATGTCATCGTGATCCTGGCCGTGCTGGCGGCCGTCAACTTCCTGGCGAACCGCTACGATAAATCGTACGACGCCACCGCCAACAAGCAGTTCAGTCTCTCCGACCAGACGATTAAGGTAGTCAAGAACCTGCCGCGCGACGTGACCATCGATTACTTCGACGACACCGCGCGCTTTCCGCAGGCGCGCGATCTGCTGGACCGCTACGCCGCGCTCTCTACGAAGCTGCGCGTCGATTACATCGATCCGGTCAAGAAGCCGCAGCAGGCGCGGGCGGCGGGATTCCAGCGGGACGTGCCCATTCTGGTGACGAACGGCACGCGCAAAGAGGAAGCCAAGAGCCTCAGTGAAGAAGAGGTCACCGGCGCCCTGATCCGCTCGTTGAAGACCGGCGAGCGTGTCGCCTGCTTCGTGACCGGCAGCGGCGAGCACAGTATCGACGACAGCGCGCGCGGCGGCTATTCGGCGGCGAAGGATGCGCTGACGCGCAACAATTACAAGACCCAGACGATTTCGCTCCTGCAGGCCGCCAACCCGGCGGCACCGGCGGGCAGCGCGGCTCCGCCGGCCATCGGGAAGCCCGAGGTTCCCAAGAGCTGCACGGTGCTGGTGGTGGCCGGTCCGCGCTACGCTTACACGCAGCCTGAAGCAGACGCCATTAAAGCTTATGTGGAAGGCGGCGGCCACACTCTATTTCTGCTCGATCCTCCTCTGAACCTCAACGCTACCGATAAGACTCAGGACAACGCGCCTCTCGATACTCTGCTTACTGGCTGGGGTGTTACGCCGGGTAAAGACCTTGCGCTCGATACCAGCGGCGTGGGACAGATCTTCGGGCTGGGTCCGGAAGTCCCGCTGGTGGCGACTTACGATTCGCACCCCATCGTCAACCAGATGAAAGACGTCGCCACGGCTTTCCCGCTGGCCCGCACGCTGGATGTGAAGAACAGCGACAAGACCAGCGTCGAAAAGCTGTTCTCGACGGGCGACAACAGCTTCGCCACCACCAATCTCAGCTCCAACCGCGTGAGCATCGACCCCAAGAAAGATAAGAAGGGGCCGCTGGTGCTGGCCGCGGCGGGCACTTACAACAGCGCGACTCCAGGCCGCTTCGTGGTGGTAGGCAGTTCCATGTGGCTGGGCAACAGCTTCATCCGCTTCAACGGAAACCAGGATCTGTTCCTGAACATGATCAACTGGCTCACCGCGGACGAAGACCTGATCTCGATCCGGCCCAAAGCTGCCCAGGATCAGCCGCTCAATATCAGCGGGCAGAAGCTCGGCATGCTTTTCTGGCTGAGCATCGTGATCTTCCCGCTGGCGGTGGTGAGCTTTGGTCTGGCCACCTGGTGGAAGCGGAGGTAAGCGATGAAGCCCACGGGACTGTTGATCGCGGCCGCGGTTCTGGTGGTGCTGGCCGGTGGCATCTGGTGGTCGAATAAGAAGGAGGCCTCGGCCAGCAAATCGACCGATACCAGCACTAAGATTCTGACCATCCCGGACGACCAGATCGCCGCCATCCGCGTCAGGAAACTGACCGGCGAAGTGCAGGGCCTGAAGCGGGACGGCGGCCGCTGGGCGCTCGACGAACCCAAGAAGATGAGCGCCGACCAGGACACCGCGGGGGCCATGGCCTCCGCGCTGAGCTCGCTGAGTGCCGATAAGGTGATCGACGACAAAACCACCGATCTCAAGCCTTACGGTCTGACTGTACCCACGCTCGACGTTACGGTCACCCGGAAGGACGGCAAATCCGACGAACTGCTGATCGGCGACGATACGCCCACCGGCTCGGGGGCTTATGCCAAGCTGGCACGGGACCCGCGCGTCTTCACGGTTTCGAGCTTCACCAAGACCAGCCTCGATAAAACTTCCGACGACCTGCGCGACAAGCGGCTGATGACTTTCGATTCCGACAAAGTCACGCGCGTGGAGTTGCAGGCCAAGGGGCAGAGCGTGGAGTTCGGCAAGAACGGCCAGAACGAATGGCAGATCGTCAAGCCGCGTCCC
>CAYRWE010000088.1:0-18422 GCA_964427655.1 uncultured Solibacteraceae bacterium
AGAAGGAAAACAAGCTGGGATTGCGCGCCAGCGCCACCGGCGAGGTGATCTTCGAAAACTGCCGCCTGCCCGATTCGCAACTGCTGGGTCCGCTAAACGAGGGTTTCGTGGACAGCCTGCGCGTGCTCGATGGCGGCCGCATCTCGATTGCCGCGCTCTCCATCGGCATGGCCCAGGGCGCCTATGACGCCGCACTGCGCTACTCCAAGCTGCGCCGCCAGTTCGGACGGCCCATTTCCGAGTTTCAGACCATCCAGAACAAGCTGGTAGATATGGCCGTGGACCTGGACGCCGCGCGCCTGCTGAACTACCGCGCCGCCTGGATGCTCGACCAAGGCCGGCGCGTGACGCGCGAATCCTCCATGGCCAAGCTGTTCGCCTCCGAAGCCGCCGTGCGCATCGCGGGCGAGGCCGTGCAGATCCATGGCGGCTACGGCTTTATCAAGGACTATCCCGTGGAGAAGTTTTACCGCGACGTGAAGCTCTGCACCATAGGCGAAGGCACCAGCGAAATCCAGCGCCTGGTGATCGCACGGCAGCTTTTGAAAAGCGAATGAACCAGTGGGCTTCGAAGATCCGCGCGGGCGATGCTCGGGCGCTCGCACGGGCCGCCACGGGCATTGAAAACGGCGACCTGCTGGCGCTCGAGACGCTCGAAGAACTCAGGCCCTTGGCCGGCCACGCGCGCATTATCGGGATCACCGGCGCGCCCGGCTCGGGCAAGAGCACCCTGGTGGACGCCCTGGCGCTCACCCTCCGCCGTCGCGGCAAAACGGTGGGCATCATCGCCGTCGATCCCACCAGCAGCGTCTCCGGCGGCGCCGTGCTGGGCGACCGCATACGGATGCAACGGCACCACGCCGATCCGGGCGTCTTCGTACGCTCCATGGCCACGCGCGGCTCGCTCGGCGGCCTGGCGCGCGCGACCGCGGATCTGGCCGTGCTCATGGACGCCGCCGGCCGCGACTACGTGGTTATCGAGACCGTGGGCGTGGGGCAGGACGAAATCGATATCGCCGGACTGGCCCAAGTCACCGTGGTGGTCCTGGTCCCCGGAATGGGCGACAGCGTGCAGTCTCTCAAGGCCGGGATTATGGAGATCGCCGACGTCTTCGTGGTCAACAAGGCCGATCGGCCCGGCGCCGACACGGTGGAGAGTGAGATCGGCCTCATGCTGGACCTGGCGGAAGAACAAGGAAGCCGGCCGCCGGTCATCCGCACGGTAGCCACCGACGGGACCGGAATCCCCGAGTTGCTGGAAGCGGTGAACGGGCCGGTCAGCCCGTCCCGCCAGTCTCGACTTTACTCAGGAGAGCGCAAGTTGAAAGCGGAAATCGGAATCATCGGCGGCAGCGGCCTCTACTCCATGCCCGGATTCGAGGAGCGGGAGGAAATCGATATCGCCACACCCTTCGGCCGGCCCTCGGAGAGCTTCGTGATCGGCACGCTCCGCGGCCGGCGGGTGGCCTTCCTGGCGCGGCATGGCCGGGGCCATCGCCTCTCGCCTTCGGAATTGAATTTCCGGGCCAACATCTACGCCATGAAGTCGCTGGGCGTCGAGCGCATCGTCTCGCTCAGCGCGGTAGGCTCGCTCAAGGAGGAGCACCGTCCGCTCGATTTCGTCATCCCCGACCAGTTCTTCGACCGCACGCGCGGCCGCGCCTCCACCTTTTTCGGCGAGGGCCTGGTGGCGCACATCGCTTTCGCGGACCCGGTGTGCCCGGAGGTGGCCGGCGTGGCCGAGGAGGCCTGCCGCGCGGCCGGCGTGAACGTCAAGCGCGGCGGCACGTACCTGTGCATGGAAGGCCCGGCCTTCTCCACCAGGGCCGAATCGGAAGTCTACCGGAGCTGGGGCATGGACGTCATCGGCATGACCAACCTCCAGGAAGCCAAGCTGGCGCGCGAGGCCGAGATCTGCTACGCCACCGTGGCCATGGTGACCGATTACGATTGCTGGCATCCGGCTCACGACGCCGTCACGGTGGAACAGATTGTCTCAAACCTGCTCAAGAACGCCGCTAACGCCTGCCAGGTAGTGGCCGAGGCGGTGACCCACATGCCCTCCGCACGCGCGTGCAAATGCGGATCGGCGCTGGCCCACGCCATCATCACCGACCGCGCCGCGGTGCCCGAGGCCACGCGCCGGAAACTGGGGATCCTGATTGAAAAGTACCTCGTGTAAGATCATCGCCGAGGAACTCCTCGCGCAATGCCTGAACGGGACTGTGCCTAAACAGGTTCCCGTGGCCCTCATGCAGGAGGCCGGCGGGCCGGCCCTGTTCGGCATTCTGGTGGAGGGGCTGGCGGACCGCTTCGAGCCGGCGCTGTGCGATATCTACGCCCGCTTATTCTCGAAGGCCGTAGGCAGTATCATGGGCCTGGACCCGGGAATGCTGGTGGCCCGCTACGAACGCGTGCGGCGCACCCGGCCCATCACCGGCAAGCCGCACCGCATTTTCGTGCTTTCGCGCGTGACGCTGGGCGCGGACGTGGCCGTCACCAGCGTCCTGATGGCGGCCGCCAAGCGCCGCTTCCCGCACGCGGAAATCGTCTTCGTGGGGCCGCGCAAGAATTACGAGCTGTTCGCCGGCGACAAGCGCATCCATCACGCCGAAGTGGCCTACCAGCGCGGCGGCCTGCGCGAGCGCCTGGCGGTAGCCGCCGAACTAAAGGCCGCGCTGACGGTCGAGGAAGCGGTGGTGATCGACCCGGATTCGCGCCTCACCCAGCTTGGCCTGGTGCCCGTCTTTCCGGAGGAGCGCTATCACCTTTTCGAGAGCCGTTCCTACGGTGGAGATTCGGACCGCGCGCTGCCCGAGCTGGCCGCCGCCTGGGCCGCCGAGACCATCGGGGCGGCCGGCGCCAAACCCTATATATCGCTGGGCGAGCAGCCCCGCCGCGCGCCCTACATTGCGGTCAGTTTGGGAGTCGGCGATAACCCCGCTAAACGCCTGCCGGACCCGTTCGAAGAGGAGTTGCTCAAGCTGCTGGCCGGCCAGGGCGTGCCGGTATGCATCGACAAAGGCGCGGGCGGAGAGGAAGCCGGGCGCGTGGCGCGCGCGGTGGAGCGCTCGGGAATCCAGGCGACGCTTTGGGAGGGCTCCTTCGCGGGCTTCGCGGCCATCATCGCCGGCAGCCGGCTCTACGTGGGATACGATTCGGCCGGCCAGCACGTGGCAGCCGCCCGCGAGGTGCCCCTGGTGAGCGTGTTTGCGGGCTTCCCGGTTCCGCGGATGTTCCAGCGCTGGCGCCCCGTAGGCGAGCACAGCCGCGTAATTCAGGTGGACGGAGCCGACGCGAAGGGAGTGTTGGAGAAGGTACGGGAGGGGATTGGCGGAGCCGGATTGTAGCCGGCCCCGCGAGCTGAAATCGGACTTACCTTACTTAGCCTTCTTCTGCTTCTGCTGGCCGACGCGCACCTTGAAGTGCAACTGCTTGGACTCCTGGTAGGCTTTATGATCGTGGCGCGCCACGACTTCCGCCAGGTACTGATCCACGCTGGCCTCCCTAGGCAGGACGGCCATGACGGTGAAGTTCTCGTTGCAGGTTGGGCAGAAGGGCCGGAACCGCTTCACATTCGGAATTGCCATAACTCTTATCAGTCTACCAGAGAGCCGGGGGGGATTTTGGGACCGCTCGGGGGCACTCGGCGGTTCAGAGGTCGTCGCGCTGGAGGCCGGTCTTCTTTGCCAGCACCTTCATCGCGGCGGGACCGAGTGTCACCCGGTCGTGGTACGCGAACAAAACGTCGGGCCATCCAGGGCGTTCGAGAATCCGGTGAGATGTCCCGCTTTGCCTCTTGACGCTCCAGCCGATTCGCACCAGTGCCGCAAGCGCCCTTTTCGCCTTGGTTGAGGGCCATCCGGCCGGTCTTCTTTCAGGCGGCAACGAAGGACACGTCCATGGGACCGGGGACCGCTTCCCCATGCTCCAAACGGTCGGCGATCAACCTCAAGGCGAGCGCCTGAACGGCCGCCGTGGCCTGCTTCCTGGTCCGTCCGTAAGCCGTGACTCCGGGGAGCGCCGGAATGTCCGCAAGCCAGCGTCCATCCTCTTCCCTGAAATATTCGATGGCGAGCGCGAACTTGCTCACCAGGGGAGCCTTCGGCATAGTCATATCATCCCACGGCTCCTCCCGGCGTCCAAGCTGGCATCGGCCGGAGCGGCCAAACGCCAGAAACACCCCGGTGCCTAACCCGGTGCCTAATATGCTCCCATCAGCCCCGGCTCGGTGGTGCGCAATTCCAGCCAGCCGGACTGGGGCACCGCCTCCAGCGGCAGGCCTCCCTGCCAGATCGAGAATTGGAAGCGCACGCCTTCGCCGGGCGCCACTCCAATGGCCGAGAGCGGAACGGCGGCTTCCAGTATGCGTACCATGGCACATTCGGCGCCCTCGCCGTCATGCACCAGTTTCGTCCTGGTAATGTGAGCGGAGCCGGGCAAGAATTGAATCTCGATGAAGCTGGTCTCGCCGCCATTGAGCGGCTGGGCCGTGAGCCGCGCTTCCACGCCGGGCAGTTCCGGTTCCTGCCCGGGATGAAAATCGGCCCTCAGATAGAGCCGCTTGCCATCGCTGCCGAAATAGACTTCTTTCACCAGGAACTTCCGGCCGTGCATCGACCCGGAGCGCTCATCCACGCGATAGAGACCTGCACCCATCCATTCGAAGTAGGAGGTGACCTGGCCGTCGATCACCGGCCTGATGGGACCCGAAGGGTCGATCTCCACGGCCGGCACGGCCATCTGCAGGATCGGCCGCGAAAGCTCCTCGGGCGGCGCCAGGTTGAGGAAGCGGTACACGTTGGCCAGATGGCTGCGGAAGAGCTGGTCGAAATCCTCGCGGTTGGACGATTCGTGCTCCGGCCCGTACCACCAGCACCAGTCGCTGCCCTCGGCGATCAGCAGTTCCTCGAGCGCCAGGGCGCGCTGCGGATCGGAAATGCCGGTCACGGAATCGAAGGTCTGGCGCGCGCGCAGCAACTGCGTCCAGGCCTGGTTATCCTCCTCGGCCCCGATCCACACGTCGAAATTGGCGTTGATCCACGAGCCCGGAAAGATGCGATCGAGCCGCTCCGGCTCCATCGACTGCAGCGCCTCGCTCACCGTCACGGCGCTCATGCGCCGGTCGCCGGAGATGCGCCGGTACAACTCGCTCAGGAACGGACGGCCGTTGAGATGGTAATACTCCCACGCGTTCTCGCCATCCAGAATGATGGGCACCAGGGCGTCGCGCCCGCCCCCCAGAATGCCGCCGCAGTTCTCGCGGATGCGATGCAGGAAGTCTTCGGCGGCCGCCGCGGCATCCATCTTGGAATAGACGAAGCCGATCAGGTCGCTCAGGAAGTGGTCCCGGAAGATCACGCCCAGGCGGCGCTCGCGCTGCTCCCAGCGGTAGGAGCGGTACAGCCCATCCACGCCCACCGGCCGGCCCACCGTCCGGTCCAGCACTCCGCTATCGGTGGCCGCCCATTGAAAGCCCAGCTCGGAGGCGATGCCGAAAACCTCGTCCGAAACCGAGCCCTCCGAGGGCCACAGCCCCGCCGGCGCCACGCCGAAGTGCTCGGCACAATACTCGCGCGCCAGGGCAAGCTGGCGGCGGGCATCCTGCGGATAGCGGAATCGCGGCGGCAGCGGCACGTCCGGATGCGACACGCGCGCGATATCCGAATCGCACAGCAGCGGCAGAATCGGGTGATAGTACGGCGTGGTGGAGATTTCGATCTGCCGGCTGGCGGCCAGCTTGCGGTATTCCGGCAGCACCTGCCCCACGATCTCGCGCTCTTTTTCGCCCATGCGCCGCTGATCCGCCACCGTGAAATTGCGGCCACGCGCGATCCATTCCCGCACCTCGGGATCCCGATCTTTGAACTCCTCGTCGAACCAGGCGAGCTGCGACCACATCTGCAGGTCGCGGAATTCCCGCGGCCCGAATAAACTCGCGGATGTCGAGTGCTTCTGCGCCTGCCAGGCGTCGTAAAGCTCGCCATAGCGCGGATAGCGATAGATCATCCGGCCCGGATCGGAATAGAACGAATGCCGCAGCAGAAAGGCGCGCTCGGCATCGGTCAAACTCTCGGCCGGCTTGAGCGCCAGGTTGAGGAAGGGATCGACGGCCGCGCCAGAAGCGTATTCCTCCACCTGAGCCATCATCGACGGCACCAGGTTAAACGTCTGGCGGACGGACGGAAACTCCTCTAGAATCCGCACCATCCCGTAGTAATCCTTGAGCGCATGCATGCGCGTCCATGGGAGCTTGTACTCGCCTGAGACCAGGTCTTTGTAGTAGGGCTGGTGCATGTGCCATAAGAAGCACAGATAAATTCTTGGCATGTTCTCTTTTCAGCGTGCCGCGCCGTGGGGGTGAGCCGGCAGCGCGGCCGACGGTTATCTATCGGCCGAAATAACTCCGTACGGGAGGGGGCGGCTCATTCTTGCGTATGGCCAGCCACAGGACATCGTTCAGTTCATCGTCGTCGTTCTCGTCGGCTTCCTCGAAGTTCATGTGGGCCGAGGCGGCCGCCGCGGAAGTGGCCCCGGGATTCCGCTCGGTCAGCGAAACGCGCGGCTTCTCGGCCGTGTACGGCGCCGGGTCGGGGGTGCGCTGGAAAACCGCGGTCATGGGGCGCGCGCCGGCGTCGAAATGCGTCATGGGGCGTAGGCCCAGCAGAAATTCCATGGTGCGCAGCATGGATGTGGTGTTGTACATGGTGCCATCCACGCTATGCCGCTTCACCCACGGCGAAATCACCCAGGCCGGGGAGCGGTGCGAATCGACGTGGTCCGCCCCGTTTTGCGAATCGTCCTCCAGCACGCAGATGGCGGTCGTCGGCCAGAAGCGCGAATGCGAAACCGCCTCGACGATGGTTCCCAGCGCGTAATCGTTATCCGCCGCCAGCGCGAGCGGCGACAAACGCCCCGCCGCGGCGCCGTAAGTATGATCGTTGCCCAGCCGCATCACCATCAGGCGCGGCATGTTGCCGGAGCGCTCGTAATCGGCCAGCTCACTCAGGAAGATCTTGGCGCGCTCCACGTCCGGGTACATCAGGTCGAAGCCGCGATAGAAGCGGTTGGTCACCTTGGCCAGCACGGGGTCCCGGACGGAGGCAACCTGTTCGTCGGCGGGCGAAGGAGGCAGCGGCTTGTTATTCACCATGTAGCCGAAGTTGCGGATGGAAACGCCGGCCGCCGCGGCGTTGGTCCAGATATAGCCGGCGGGCGGCAGCGAGGTTGGGTCGATCTCCTCGAAATCGGCCTGCGTCCGGCGCTTGCCGTAATTGTTCGGCCACAGCTTCTCGACGTAATCCGGCGCGATAGCGGCGGTAGACCAGTTGTGCCCGTCGGCACTCACGTCGGAATTGACGTAGAAATTATCCAGCAGCACGAATTCGCGCGCCAGCTTGTGCAGGTTGGGTGTGACGGTCTCACCGAAAAGCACCAGCGACGGATCGCCGTTGCCCTCCTTCATATCGCCGAGCACCTGGTCGTAGGTGCGATTCTCCTTCACGATATAGATCACGTGCTCGATGGCCGGCAGCGGATCGGGGTCGTCCAGACGGGCGTCGCTATAAGGCGTGTTGCCCAGCGATTCGCGTGTCCATTGCTCGATTTGATCGGGCGTGAAGGGGTCGATCCAGGACGCCGTCCCGGTCTGCAGGCGGGCCACATATTCTTCCGCCGGCACGCCCAGATGCAGCGGCTCGGGCGCCTTGAGCGGATTGGGGCCCTTGAGATTGGGATAGGAGCGCAGGCCCTTACCGTTGAGCACCACCAGAGTGCCGGAGGCCAGCGACCGCACGGCGGTGGGATACCAGCCCGTAGGGATGAAGCCTTCCACGCGGCTGATCCCGCCCGAAACATCCACGGCCGCCACCACGTTGCCGTCCGAGCAGGCCACGAAGAGATGTTTGCTGTCGGCGCTCAGCGCCAGCGCCGATGGCGTCATGCCGAGCGGCTGGCGGGGCGTCATCGAGACGTTGATACTCTCTACCACGCGCAGTTCTTTGGCGGCGCTGACGGACACCGCATAGACATTGTTGGTGTTGGCCGCGGCTACAAACAGACGCGCCACCCATGTCGGCTCGCCCTCGGCCGGCTCCTCGGGGCCGCCCGAACGCCATACGATATCCGTGGGATGCGCGGCGATGCGCACCAGCGCGAGCTGGCTGCCATCGGCGGTATTGTAGTGGCCCATCGTCCCATCCGCCCAATGCGTGATAAAAAACGACTTGCCATCGGGATGGAACAGAATGCGGTAGGGTCGCCGGCCGGTCTTGAAGCGGTCGATCACCATGCCGGATTGCGGGTTGATTACCGCAATGGAATCGCGATACAGCTCGGCGGCGTAGAGCAGGCGGCCATCGGGCGAGAAGGCCACATCGCCGACGAAATCCTGCGCGGCGCGGCGCCCCGGCGGCACCACCTCGAAGGTCCGGCCGGCCGTCAATTTTCCGCCCGCGAAATTGAACTCGAAAACCGAGGCGCGCGATCCGCCGCCTACGTACAACCGGTCGCCGCGCGGCGCGAAAGTCAGCCCCAGCCAGCCATCCGGCACGCCGATGGTGCTCACCACGCTGGCCGAAGCGATCTCGATGGCGCTGATAGAAGGCGGCTTATATCCGCCGTTCAGCACCACCAGGTACTTGCCGTCCGGCGAAAGCGCCGTGGACATGGGCAGCGTGTCGAGCGGAATCTGCTTGCCGGCCGGCTGCACACGCCAGCCGCTGTTCAGCAAAAAGCCGCCCCGGGCGAGCGGGCCCACCTGTTCGCGAGGAGCCGGCTGGGAACCCAACAGCGCCGCCAGCGCAAGCAGGCCAATGACCAGGAGGATACGTGTGGTTCGCGAGCCCAGCGGATTCTTCATGGATGTACTCATTGTACAAACTCCCGAAGGTCCGGCCGGCCAGTTCGACCGGCGTTAGCCCGGCTGCTTCGACTCCCTCCCGCAACTACAGCAAGCCATCGCCACGTACCGCCGCATCGGCTTCCACGAAATCGCGCCATACTATGAGAATCCGGTCCCCGGAAGTCCTCTTCATGGAGCAAGCCTTATGCCCACAGGCCAAATCGTCGGAATAGGCGGCATCTTTTTCAAATCCGCCGATCATCAATCCCTGCGCACCTGGTATCAAGATAAACTCGGCATCCGCAACGGAGACGAAGGAGGCATGTTCAAGAGTGGCGAACACATAACCGCCTGGTGCATCTTCCCCGCCGCCAGCCCCTACTTCGAGCGCCCGTTCATGATCAACTACATCGTCGACGATCTCGACGCTTTCCTCGCCAAGTGCGCCGCCAACGGAGTCCCGATCGACCCAAAACGCGAAAACGTCGACTACGGCCGCTTCGCCTGGATCTACGACCCCGAAGGCAACAAAATCGAACTCTGGCAGCCTCTCGCCTCGACCCCGTAGCCTGCCTTACTTCACATCCCCAAATTCGATCGAGGATGTAACAACGATCACCGAATCGCGATCATCAGATCGGCCGGGCCGGGCAGCCGCACGCGCCGTATCTCGCCGAAGCCGGCCTCACCCATCCAGGCGGCGTATTCGGGTTCGCTGTAGCTGCTGCCGGCGCGCGTCCCCACCAGCATGTTGAGCGCGAACAGCGCGGCGAAGCGGGGAGAGGTCTTATCGGCCTCGAGGATGAAATCCTGGACTACCAGCCGGCCGCCCGGTTCGAGCGCCTCGCGGCAGCGCCTGAACAGGTCGCGGTTTTCGTCTTCGGATAGCATGTGGCAGATGGCCGAAACGAAAACCAGATCGTAGCCCCCGCCCAGGCGGTCCGTGCGCAGATCGCCCGTGCGAACATGCACGCGGTCCGCCACACCCGCCTCGTCGATATGCCCTTGCGCAATGGGCCCCACGGCGGCCAGATCCACGATGTCGGCGCGCAGCTTGGGATTAGCCATGGCGAAGGTGATGGAATACGCGCCCGAGCCGCCGCCCACATCGAGCATCCGCACCACGCTCTCGGCGCCCACCGCGCGCACCACCGTCCCGGCCCGCGCGGTGGCGTTGTAATGCATGGCGGCGATGAATGGCTCGGTCCAACCCGGCCCGCGGCGCTCTTCCGCGACCGAGGTGCCAGTCCGTACCGATTCGGTGAGGTTGGTCCACGTGTCCCACAGATGCGCCGTGTGCAGCGAGGCCAGGCGCGCCGGATAAGGAGCGTCCGCCGTGAAATGGCGCGCCGTGACGGGCGTGTTGTAGAAGCGGCCGTCGCGCTTGTCCAGCAGGCCCATGGCCGCCAGGGCGTTGAGCAGCATTTCCGTGGCCCGCGCATCGGCCTTAACCTGCACGGCCACTTCCTCCGCACCGGCTCCCCCGCCCACCGCGGCGAAAACATCCAGCTCCAGAGCGGTGAGGATCACGCGGCTCTCCTGGAAAGCGCGCGTGCGCTCGAGGAGATCGTCCGGCAGCGCTCCGGAGGCCGCCCGGGCGCGCAGCCCGGCCTTCATCTTCTCGCGGTTGCCGAGGATCTCGGCACGCAGCGCCGCGCCATCCATGCGCGCCAGCCGCTCCACCGGCGTGTCGTTCTCGAAATGCGACTTCACGATCTCGGGCACGTCCTCCGGCATCACACCCGCGTACCAGACTCCCTCGGGATAGACGATCATGTTGGGCCCGTGCTCGCACAGCCCGATCGAACCGCAGGCCGTGATCTGCACTTCGTCCTCGAGCCCGCGCGCGCCGATCTCGCGCCGCAGCACCTCGATCGTTTTGGCGGAACCGCGCGCCGCGCAGCACGGCACGCCCTCGGGTTTCTGCTGATCGCAAACGAAAACGTGATACCGGAACGGTTCCATGGGAATCCTTTAGCGCGGCCGGAGGCGCGGCCGGTAGGCCACCGCATCTATCTCTATGCTGATGTTGGGAAGGGCGAAGGCCGTCACTACGGTGGTGCGCGCCGGCTTGGCCTCGCCGAAGAACTCCGCATACACCTCGTTCATAGCCTTGAAATCCTGGGCGTCGGCCAGGTATACGTTGCACTTCACCACATCCAGCAGGGTGGCGCCGCAGCCTTCCAGAATGTGCCGGATATTGCTGAGCACCTGGCGCGTCTCCTGGCTGATGCCGCTCGTGACGATCTGTTGCGTGGACGGATCCACGGGCACCTGGCCCGAGACGAAAATGAAATCGCCGGCGCGAACGGCCGGGGAGTAGGGGCCGCGCGGCGAGGGCACGCCGGGCGGGGAGATGCGCTCGATCATCGTCAGTGTCCTTCCGCTTCCAAATACCGCTCCACTTCCATGGCCGCCATGCAACCCGCCCCGGCGGCCGTGATGGCCTGGCGGTACACGCGGTCCTGCACGTCTCCGGCGTGGAAAACGCCCGGGATATTGGTGCGCGCGCCACCCTTCGAGAGAATGTAGCCGTCCGGATCGGTCTCGATCTGGCCGCGAAACACCTTGGTGTTGGGAATGTGCCCGATGGCCACGAAAAAGCCGTCCACCGGCTCCGTCCACACTTCGCCCGTCTTCAGGTTGCGCAGGCGCGCGCCGCAAACCACGTGCGTGGCCACGTCGAAAATCTCTTCCACCACGGTGTTGGTGAGGAACTTGATCTTGGGATTCTGGCGGGCTCGGTCCAGCATGATCTTGGAGGCCCGGAACTCCTCGCGCCGGTGCACCAGGGTGACCTGGCGGCCGAAGCGCGTCAGAAAATTGGCTTCCTCCATGGCGGAATCGCCCCCGCCGATCACCATGATGCGCTTCTCGCGATAGAAGAAGCCGTCGCAGGTGGCGCACGAGCTGACGCCGTGTCCGATGAGCTTCTGTTCCGATTCGAGCCCCAACCAGCGCGCCGTCGCGCCCGAGGCGATGATGACGGTGCGCGTCTCGGTCCACTCGCCCTCGATGCTGAGGCGGAACGGGCGCACCGAAAGATCGGCGTCGATCACCGATCCGTGCACGTACTCGGCGCCGAAACTCTCGGCCTGGCGCTTGATATTCTCCACCAGGTCGGGGCCGTTGATGCCTTCGGGAAAGCCGGGGAAGTTCTCGACCAGAGTGGTAAGCGAAAGCTGTCCGCCGGCGTGATGGCCGCTCACCACCAGCGGTTTGAGATTGGCGCGCGCGGCATAGATGGCGGCCGTATTGCCGGCGCAGCCCGAGCCGATAATGACCACGTTTCGCATGGCTTTGCGTTCAGCGTAGCACAGCCGGCAAGCGGGGCCCGCGCAGGCGCTTTAGGGTTACCTCTTCTTCATTAAGCAAACCCACGCCCTCGGCGGGTCTGGTAGGTTCGACTCAAAGTGACCAGAAGCCAGCGACAGAATCTCGAAGCATGGTTCGACAGCGTTCACAATGTCTTTGGCAGACCGCTGTGGCGGGCCTGGGCCGAGACGTTTCTCGTCGGCGTTCCCGATCAGACTGAGCCACAAGGCGTCGTCTGCTAAGAGACCGTGAACGTGTGCGGCGAAGCGGTGCCGGTCCTTGCTCGAACGCATGGTGTGGAAGCACCCACGGTCAAATGCGAAGCCGCATGGCGTTTCCTGGAAGTCGCTATTCAGAATGTCGGCGACTCGGAAGCTACATTGATCCCCGGCCTTTGACGCTTTCTCTTTTGCCTTTTCGATTGCAACTTCAGAAGTGTCGAAGGCTAATACATCAAACTTCTGTTGAGCAAGCCAGATTGCGTTGTCGCCGGTCCCGCAACCGATTTCGAGGGCCCTGCACGGCTTGATCGAAATTGTTGTCACGATCTGGATCAGGTTGAAATCGGGTCTGCCAATATCCCAAGGTGTGTCGCCAGTTCGATAGTATTCCTCAAACTCATGCACCATATCCTCAATCTCCCACGGCCCACACGAGCGGGCAACTCTATTCGACTACGGGGCCGAGGCACGGACGCCTCGACCGGCGACGGGGCCCTCTACGCGGAAACGGTTGATGGCCTCCTCGTTCAAGTCCAATCCCAGACCGGGGCCCTGCGGAACCACCAACTCGCCATCCCGGAACGCGAACGGGGCCGAATTCAGGATCGCCATCGCCGGCGTGACGCGGTCGTTGGGCAACTGCGGCGGAGCGAGCACCGCAATCTCCTGATACATCGAGCCGATGGCCGCCGACGCCTGTACCCGGCCCGCCAGGGCCAGCCCCGAAATGCCATGGGGGCAGATCGGAATGCCCCACGCCTGGCACAGCGCACCGACCTTGCGCAGGGTCAGAATGCCCCCTACCGTGTTGCAGTCCGGCTGCAGAATGTCGTAGGTACCGTGCGTCAGACACTCGCGGTAGGCCGCCAGGCCGCGATATCCTTCCCCACCGGCGATCAGGATATCCACTTCCCGCGCCAGGCGCGCCGGAGTTTCGAAATCGTTGCGGTCGAAAGGCTCTTCCAGCCAGTAGACACCGGCCTTTTGCAGGGCTTGCGCGGCAGCCAGGCCTTGCGGATAGGTCCATAGGCCGGCAGCCGTGGCGGTGCGGTCCACCATTGTCCGGAACCCCGGCCCCGCCGCCGCCATGATCTCCGAGCAGGCGTCCACGTCATCCATGTAATTCGGCCGGAAAATCTGGACCTTCATGGCTCTGAAGCCGGCCTTCTTCACAATGGCGCCTTGTTCCCCCTGCTGTTTGGGCGTCACGTGAGACTGGCGGTCCGGCCACACGTAGGTCAGATAGACCGGCAGCGTCACCGGCAAAGCTCCACCCAGCAGTCTGTGAACCGGCTGGCCCGCGGTTCTGCCGATGGCATCCCACACCGATTCCTCAATGGGCGCCCAGTTGATTAGGCCCCGCTTGAGGTGCTGCTCCACGGCGAACAGATCCTCGCCGACCATGACCTTTTTAGCCTGCTCCACATCCGGCGTCGAGCTGCCCAGGAAGGAATAGCCGCGCACGCCCGCTTCCGTCGTAATGCGTGTGCACACCAGACGCGCCGGATCCGCGTTGGGTCCACTGGCGGGGGCCGCGGGGGACGGTTCGCCTCCGGCCCGTGGCAACCGGACCGCGAAGGCTTCGATGTTCTGTATGCGGACCCGCTTGACGTCGGCGGCAATGGCCTTCACGGGCTCGAGGATTTGACTGGTCGTGGCGCCCGCGGCGGCAAACGTCGCGGCGCCTTTTAGCAGCTCTCGCCGGTTCATTTCAGCTCCTTCTCGAAACTGAGCTTAAAGGAAATCCACGAAACGAGACGCTAAGAGTCTATCATGCAGGAATTACAAGGATTACGGGGCTACGCTGCGGGGATGGGCTGCGGGGCGGATCGGCCGATCCGCCCCCGTGGGGCATGCTTTAGCTTGCCCAGATCACATGTTTAGCCGAACAGTTCCTGCGCGCGGATCATGCGCTCGGGCACATGCACCCCATTCGGGCAGTGCACCGAACACGTGACGCAATCGCCGCAGCGCACCGCGCGGGCGGCTGCCGGCAGTTCGTTGAAATTCTCGCGGCCCAGACCGAACTGGCCGTACAGATCGGCATAGGACAGGTAGCGGATGGTCTCCGGGATGGCGGCATTCTTGGGGCACTGGCTGCGGCAGTTATAGCACATGCGGCAGTAGAGCGGCCGTACATCCTCGTTGAGGGCCGCCAGCAGCTTCTCCTCGCGGTCCGTCATGGGTTCGGACATGGCGCGGAAATTCTCTTCGAGCTGCTCGTTATCCACCATGCTCGGAATCATGCTGGCGAAGCGCTTGTCGCGCATAACCCACTTCAGGGCTGCCAACGGCCCGCCGGACGCCTTCACGCGCGCCGAAGCGCCGGGGCGCGCCGGAGCCATCACCTTCATGGCCACCAGGCCGATGCCGGCATCCCCCAGGCGTTTATAGGTCGCGTCGTTGTTCGTCCCGATAGTGAAGTTGAAGGTGCTCAGCAACACTTCGAATTTACCCACTTCGAGCACGCGGTCCACGATGGCGTTGGGATTGTGGGTGCTGATGCCGATGTGCCGGATTTTCCCTTGCTCCTTGGCCTTCTCCCAAACCGTGACCAGCTCGTCGGGAATCAGCGAGGCCTCGTCGCGCGAGTGCATGTACCAGATGTCCAGGTGATCGGTGTTCAGCTCCTTGAGGCTGGTCTCGAGGTGCGCCTGCGCATCCGCGACGGTGCGGGCCAGCGATTTGCTGGAGAGCGTGATTTTGTCGCGCGACCCTTTCAGGCACGCTCCCACCATGCGCTCGTTATTCCCGGACTGGTAAACGCGCGCCGTGTCGAAATAGGTGATGCCCATATCGAGGGCGCGCGAGACCACGCTCGAATCGGAGGTGATCATGCAGCCCATCCCCATGGCCGTGACCTTGAGCCCGGTCTTGCCGATAGTCCGATAGGCCAGCGCGCCCGCGGCCGGCGGTTTGACGGCGGCGGATGGCGCGGTCTGAGGCGATTGCGTGACGGCCAGGCCAGCCGCTGGAAGCGCCAGACCGGCCGCGAGAAAGTTCCTGCGCGAAGAATCCTGCATCTGTTCGTTCTCCTTCCCGGTGCGCCAGGGCAAGGCTCTGGCGGGAGCCGGACCGGACATTCCGGCCCGCAACTCCATAATGAGAGACTAGCACCCTGGGAGGGGCGCGGAAGAGAACATCAAGCGCCGGGCAGCGCTTATTTCGCGGCGTACCCCGTGCGCAGGGCGTAACCCCACTCGGGACGGCCGCCGCGATCCGCCTTTACGGCCGCGCGCTCCCAATCGTAGCCAATGACGCGAAAGGCCGCCTGCCACTCGCGGCCGCCACCATCGAGGAGAAGATAGCGGGCTTCGGGGCTGCCCGATTCGATGGCGTGCGGAAAGCGGTATCCGGAATCGTAATAGGCCTGCAGCCCCACACTGCCGGGATTCGCCACCCGAGTGCCATCCTCCAGGCGGACGTGTTGCGGCAGGTGGGAATGGCCGCACAGAATCACGCCGGATGGCGTGCCCAGGCGGGCGCGAATTTCAGCCGGGCCGGCGGGCCGCGCGAATCCGCCCGAGACATCCTCGACCAGGTACTCCGTATCCGCCTCCGGCGTGCCATGGCACAGCAGCACCTCATCCGCCACGCGCGCGGTGGCCGCGAGCGAGGCCAGCCAGGCTTGGCGCGTTGCCGAGAGCTGTTCGAAAGCCGCGCGGTCGGATGGGCCCATTTCCTCCGGCCGCTGTTCCACCAGGCGGCGGTCGTGATTCCCGCGAATGTGCACCCAACCGGTCTGGGAGATGAGCAGATCGGCGGTCTCGGCGGCCCATAGCGGCCCGGAGAGGTGGTCGCCCAGGTTCACGACGAGATCCGGCGAACAGGCGCGCAAGTCGCGGATGACGGCTTCGAGTGCCAGCAGGTTGCCGTGGATATCGGCGAGCACCGCGATCCTCATGCGCTATTTCGCCGCGGCGTTCAGCAGCCCGCGCACGCGCAGCCAGTCCGCCAGGCGCGCGGTCCAGGAGGCCAGCGCTTCGTCTGTCTGCGCCAGGCCCACGCCATGCCCGCCCTGCTCGTAGATGTGCATCTCGGCGGGCACTCCGGCCTTGCGCAGCGCCAGATAAAATAGCACGCTGTTTTCGACCGGCACGACCTCGTCCGCGGTGGTGTGGAACAGGAACGTGGGCGGCGTCTGGGGCGTCACACGCAGCTCGTTCGAGAGGCTCGCTGCCACCTGGGGATCGGGATTATCGCCCAGCAGGTTGCGCATCGAGCCGCGGTGCGTGTAGGGCGTGGTGAAGGAGATCACC
Source organism: uncultured Solibacteraceae bacterium (assembly GCA_964427655.1). Classification (GTDB taxonomy): domain Bacteria; phylum Acidobacteriota; class Terriglobia; order Bryobacterales; family Bryobacteraceae; genus CAVQNQ01. Next base: position 16,638 of record CAYRWE010000088.1, read on the forward strand.
GGGTAGACCAGCACCATGAAATCCGGACGGCTGGCGGCGCGGTCGATAGCATCGGCGGCGGCCGGGTCGCCGGAATCGAAATGCGTTCCGGCCGTGGAGGCCAGGTGGCCGCCGGCCGAAAAGCCCATGATGCCGACACGGTCCGCCGACACGCGGAACTCGGCGGCCCGCGCGCGCACCGTGCGGATGGCGCGCTGCGCGTCTCCCAGCTCGATGGGGTGGTGGTAGCGCGGCCCCAGGCGGTATTTGAGCACGAACGCGGCTACCCGCAGCGAGTTCAGCCAGCGGGCTATCTGGTCGCCTTCCTTATCCCAGGAGAGCACCCCGTAGCCGCCGCCGGGGCACACCACCACGGCGGTGCCGGTGCCGCGGCCTCCCGGGACCAGGTAAGGCGTGATCGAGGGGATGTCTTCGGGCGCGGCGCCCAGTGCGCCGGGAGCGGCCTGGGGCCACAATGGTATCGCCGGGGACGTGGCGGGAATCTGCGCCCACAAGCTCGCCGCCAGCGTAAGAAGAATAGCGGAAGCGCGCACCATAGCCCTACGGTATCACCCGCACGTCGCCCTTGCCCCACACAGTCTGGCGTCCCACTCCCACCCAGTGGGCCGCGCGCAGCCAGGGCAGGAACTCGCCCAGCGCGCCTTCGTATTCGGCCTCCCCGGTGAAGCCTCCCAGCGGATGCACGCGGCCGGTGCGCGCGGAGCGGCGTTCGGCGCGTTCCCAGGTCAGGTCGGCGTGGCACAGGCGGATGGCGGCGGCGCGCTCGCCCATGCCCCGGAAATCGATGGCCAGCGGCCCGGGACCGTAGAGGGCCCGCAGGGTGCTGAGGCGGTCGCGCAGGCGGCCGAAGAGGATCGCGAATTCCGGCCGCTCGGCCAGGCGGCCTTCGCTTTTCAGCTCCGTGGCGGTGGCGAAGCGCAGCACCACCCGGCCGAGAGCCTCGGCGTCCGGATCGAGCGGCAACTGGCACGGCCCCTCGGTGGGCGCATCGTCCAAGCCCAGCCGCTCCACGCGTTCCAGGGCCGCGCGCTGGCGGCCCGGACCGATGCCCTTTTCGCCCAACCGGACGAAGGCCCGCTCGAAATGCGGCAGCAGCGGCAAGCTGAGATCGAAAATATGCACGTCGAAGAAGAATACGCCGTCTTCCGGAGCAGTGATGCCATCCAGGTGGGCAGGGCGGAACAGGAAGGGCCGCGGCCACTCGGCCAGCCCGCTGGGCGCGGGCCCGGAGGCGCCGGACGGGCGGCCGGCGGGGCGGGGCTCGAAGATACGGGCATAGACTTCCCGGGGCGCGGATTCGCGCAGAGCCGCACCGAAGGCGCCGCGCAGGGCGTTGGCGCTGATGCCGCGGGGAAAATGGAGATCTTCGGCGGCGCGGAAATGAAAACGAAAGCGATTAAATTCGAATGCGATCACCGGCTAGTGGCGCAGGAAAGGCGCCCTCCTGTTGTATAATGGTATGGCATTTGGCTCTAGTTTTCCGCTTCGTCGACAGTTCAAGAGGGGGTTGCGTGAGTCCATCCGCAACCCCCTTTTGGTTTAAACGGGGCGGGCCGGGTGCAGATTAGCAAAAGGATTGAAAAGGCAGATGAAAGAAAAAGGCACAGTGAAGTGGTTCAACGCAGCCAAAGGCTACGGCTTTATCCAGCGGGAAAACGGAGAGGACGTCTTCGTGCACTTCTCGGCGATCCAAACGCAGGGGTACCGCACGTTGGATGAAGGCGCACGAGTGGAATTCGAGGTGACGAAGGGGCCCAAGGGTCTGCAGGCAACCAACGTCACGGC
>CAYRWE010000089.1:0-18253 GCA_964427655.1 uncultured Solibacteraceae bacterium
TGACGATTGTAACGCGCGCGGCGAATCCCCTCCGGTCCCCTGGTAAGATTGTCATAGAACGCAACGTATGACCCACTCGGAGGAGCGTCGGCAAGCGCTCGGGGAAATCCTGGAAACCCGTATTCTGGTGCTCGACGGAGCCATGGGCACCATGCTGCAACAGGTGCGCCTTGGGGCGGCGGATTTCGGCGGACCGGCTCTGGAAGGCTGCAACGAGAACCTCAACCGCACGCGACCGGACGTGGTCGCGGGCATCCACCGCGCCTATCTTGCGGCCGGTGCCGACGTCATCGAGACCAACACCTTCGGCGCCACGCGGCTGGTGCTGGCCGAGTACGGATTAGAGGATTCCGCGCATGAATTGAATCTCGCCGCCGCGCGCCTGGCCCGCCGGGCGGCCGACGAGTTCTCGACCGCGTCCAAGCCGCGCTTCGTGGCCGGCTCGATGGGCCCCACCACCAAGGCCATCACCGTCACCGGCGGAGTCACCTTCGCCCAACTGATCGAGAATTTCCACGAGCAGGCGCGCGCGCTGATCGAAGGCGGCGCCGATATCCTGCTGGTCGAAACCTGCCAGGACACCCGTAACGTCAAGGCCGCGCTGCTGGCTATCGAGCGCTTGCGGCGCGAGCTGGGCCGGGCGATTCCGGCCATGGTCTCGGGCACCATCGAGGCCATGGGCACCATGCTGGCGGGGCAGGCCGCGGACGCCTTCTGCGCTTCCATCATGCACGCCGACCTGCTCTCCATCGGGCTCAACTGCGCCACCGGTCCGGAGTTCATGACCGATCACATCCGCACCATCGGCGAGATGTCTCCGGTGCGCGTCTCCTGCTATCCCAACGCGGGGCTGCCCAACGAGGAGGGCCAATACCTGGAGACCCCCACGTCGCTCGCCGCGCAGCTCGAGCGCTTCATCGCCAATGGCTGGCTCAACATCGTGGGCGGCTGCTGCGGCACTACCGACGCGCACATACGAGCCATCGCCCAGATGGCCGAAAACAAGCGCCCGCGGCCGGTGCCCGGGCGCGCGCACCGCTCCTGGTATTCGGGGGTCGAGCTGGTGGAAGCGGAGGAGACCAGCCGCCCGCTGATCGTGGGCGAGCGCACCAACGTGATCGGCTCCCGCGCTTTCAAGAACCTGGTGGCCGCCGAGCAGTGGGAAGAGGGCACCGAGATCGCGCGCCGCCAGGTGAAGAACGGCGCCCAGATCGTGGACGTGTGCTTGCAAAGCGCCGACCGCGACGAAATCCAGGACATCCCGCCGTTCTACGAGAAGCTCATCCGCAAGATCAAAGCGCCGCTGATGATCGATACCACCGATCCGACAGCCATCGAGCTGGCGCTCACTTACTGCCAGGGGAAAAGCATCATCAACTCCGTCAACCTGGAGGATGGCGAAGAGAAGTTCGAGCGCGTCTGCCCCATCGCGCGGCGCTATGGCGCGGCTCTGGTGGTGGGCTCGATCGACGAGGACAAGCTGCAAGCCCAGGCCTTCACCCGCGAGCGCAAGCTGGCCGTGGCCGAGCGGTCTTACAAACTGCTCACCGAAAAGTACGGCATTCCGCCCGAGGACATCGTCATCGACCCGCTGGTCTTCCCGTGTGCCACCGGCGACGCCAACTATATCGGCGCGGCGGTCGAGACCATCGAGGGCGTGCGCCTGGTCAAGGAGCGCCTGCCGTACGCCAAGACCGTGCTGGGGATCTCGAACGTCTCCTTCGGACTGCCTGCCGCCGCGCGCGAAGTGATCAACTCGGTGTTCCTTTATTACTGCACCAAGGCGGGGCTCGATCTGGCCATCGTCAACTCCGAGAAGCTGGAGCGCTTCGCCAGCCTGCCCGAAAACGAGCGGCGTCTGGCGGAAAATCTGCTCTTCAACACTCCGCCCGTCGATGCGGAGGATGAATCTCTGCGCACGGCTCCCGAGGACTGGCGCGAACAAACGCCCGTGGAGCGCGCCGCCATCAACCAGTGGCACATCGCCGCCATCACCGCGCATTTCCGCGAGGCGGGCCATCGCCAAAAGGTGCGCGCGGAAGATCTGCCGCTCGATGCGCGCCTGGCCAACTACATCGTCGAAGGCACTCGCGACGGCCTGGTGGCCGATCTCGATCGCAAGCGGGCCGAAGGCGCCGCGCCGCTCGATATCGTCAACGGTCCCCTGATGGCCGGCATGGCGGAGGTCGGCCGCCTGTTCAACAACAACGAGCTAATCGTGGCCGAGGTTCTGCAATCGGCCGAAGCCATGAAGGCCGCGGTAAGCTACCTCGAGCGCTTCATGGAGAAAGCCGATGCCGCTTCGCGCGGCAAAGTTCTCCTGGCCACGGTCAAGGGCGACGTACACGATATCGGCAAGAACCTGGTGGAGATCATCCTGGCCAACAACGGCTACCAGGTGATCAACCTGGGAATCAAGGTGCCGCCCGAAGTGCTGATTCAGGCGTTTCACGAGCACCGGCCGGATGTCATCGGGCTTTCGGGGCTGCTGGTGAAAAGCACGCAACAGATGACCATCACGGCCGGCGATCTCCAGGCGGCCGGCGTGCGCGTGCCGCTGCTGGTCGGCGGGGCTGCGCTATCCGAGAAGTTCACACGCACGCGCATCGCGCCGGCCTATGGCGAAGCGGTGTGCTACGCCAAGGACGCCATGACCGGCCTGAGCCTGATGAACCGCATCATGGATCCGGCCGCGCGCGAGGCCGTGCTCGCCGCGCATCGGCCCACCGAAGCCGTTCCGGAAGCGCCGGCGCCCACCGAAGCCGCAGTGCCCGTTTCGACCGGCCGCAGTCCCAAGGTGCGCGCCGATATCGCGATTCCCGCGGCGCCTTATCTCGAGCGCAAGCGGCGCGACGTGCCACACCTGCCCGAGGTATGGAGCTACATCAACCCCTTCATGCTTTACGGCCGCCACTTGGGCTACAAGGGCAATTTCGAAAAGGCCCTGGCTGAGCACGATGCCAAGGCGCTCGAGCTGTTTCGCAACGTGGAAACAGTGAAGCAGGACGCCGCCCGCTTCATGAAGGTTCGGGCCGTGTGGCAGTTCTTCGAGGCCGAGCGCGCGGACAACGCCATTCACCTGTTCTCGCCTGGAAGCGCGGCACCGCTGCGCACGTTCCGCTTCGGCCGGCAGCCGCGCGAGGGCGGCCTGTGCCTGAGCGACTACATCCTCGACGCGGAGGACGGCCGCCGCGATCACCTGGCTCTCTTCGTGGTGACCGCGGGCGAGTGCGTCCGCGAGAAATCCGAGGAGTACAAGAAGGACGGCGAGTTCTTCAAGGCGCACGCCATTCAGGCGCTGGCCGTCGAGACCGCCGAGGGCGCCGCCGAATGGCTGCACCGCCGCATCCGCGAAGATTGGGGATTCCCCGATCCGCCCACGCTCACCATGCACGATCGCTTCACGTCCAAATATCGCGGCAAGCGCTACAGCTTCGGCTATCCGGCCTGTCCCAATCTGGACGACCAGCAGGGCATGTGGAAGCTTCTCGCACCCGGCGACATAGGCGTCGACCTCACCGAGGGCATGATGATGGAGCCGGAGGCCAGCGTTAGCGCGCTGGTCTTCCACCATCCCGATTGCGCGTACTTCTCGGCTGAAGAGCCAACGCCCGACGCGTAAGTTCCCGCTCGCGAAAAATACCGGGGACGAGCAGCGCGCCTGGCGCAGTGACCGGCACGCGCCGTCCCCGGGCGTTGAGGACTGCGCAAATTCAATGTCACGCCAAAGCCGCTACCAGCCGCTCCCCGCAGCGCATGAGGTGCGGCGCACGGTCCGCCATGTCCGCCAGGAAGGCATCCCGCTCCGCCGGCGCCACCACGAATTCCCATCCCGGCCGGCAATCCACCCGCACGCCGCAGCTTGTGGCGCCCACGAAGCGTATGCGCTCGTAGGGCACCAGGCGCCGCGAAAGCACGCCGCATATTTCCAGTCCCGCCGGCGCCGTCCGGTACGATTCCGGATAGGCGCACATCGTCAGGATCACCAGCATGGGCGCCACGATCCACCGGTCCGCTCCCGCCACCAGCGCCACGCCCGCCAGCAGGATCGCCGCCACCAGCCACACGTCCACCTTCGCTCTGTAAGTCATACCTCGCTCCGTTGAATGGGAGACAGGCGATCCCGCACGCCCGCCTCGGCCGCGTATTAGCCGGCCTTCCGCTTGGCCTTGATCTCCTCCAGCATCCGGTCGATCTCCTGCTGCTTTTCGAGCGCCGCGAACTGCCCCTCCACGTCGTCCGCCAGCAGGTCCGCGTGCGCCCGCGCGGTGGCCTCGGAGTGCTGCACTTTGCTCTTCATGCGCTCGAAGGCCGCCGCTTTGGAATCGTCGCCTATGTTCAAGCCGGCCTCGTTGGCCTTGCCCAGTGCCCGCGCGCGCCGGTGCTGCGCGATCAGCACGTCCTTCTTGGCCTGCGCCTCCTCCAGCTTCTGCCGCAGCTTCAGCAGCGCCGATTTGAGATTCTCCACCTGCGCTTTCTGATCCTCCACCTGCTGGCGGAAGCTCTCCGCGGTGCTCTTCGAGCTCATCGAGCGCTCCACCGCGGCGCGCGCCAGGACGTCGTTCTGCTTATCCAGCGCCAGCTCCGCCCGGCGCATCCACTGCCGTTCGTTCTCCTCGCTCTCGGCCAGCCTCTTCTCGAGCACGTGCTGGTCGGCGATTGAGATCGCCACCTGTGTCTTGACCTGCAACAACTGGTTCTCCATATCGAGGATGACCTGTTTGATCATCTTCTCCGGATCTTCCGCCCGGTCCACCAGGTCGTTGATATTCGCGCGAACTAATGTCGCAACTCGCTCCAAGAGTGCCATGGAATGCTCCTTTCCCGATCCCGTGTTCCTTGCCTGTTACTTAAGCCTGCGGCAACGTACCCTGCGCCGCCGCTTTGGCCTTCTCCTCGGCCTTGGGCGATTTCTCGCCGATCGTCCGCACCTTCGAGAACAGGTCGCTGAGCGGCATCCCGCTGAGCGTCTCGAACAGCGCCGGAATCTGCGCCGCCATCTTGGCCATGTCGCCCGTTATCTTGTTCATCCCCGCCGTGTCGCCGTTGCCCGTCGAGACGATCGTGATGCGGTCCACGTTGGCCAGCGGCGCGGCCAGTGCCCTGACCACCTCCGGCAGCCCGCTGATGAGCTTATCGACGATGGCCGCCTGGTTGAATTCCTGGTACGCCTCGGCCTTTACGTTCATGGCCTTGGCTTCGGCTTCGCCCTTCTTGAAGATGATCTCGGCTTCCGCCTCGCCCTGCGCGCGTATGGCTGCCGCGTGCCCTTCCGCCTCCATCACCAGGCGCTGTTTCTCGGCCTGCGCCAGCGTTTCGATGCGCTGCCGCTCGGCCTCCGCCGGCTTGAGCACGGTGGCGTTCAGCTCGCGCTCGCGCCGCGCGATTTCGGCCTCCTGCACTTTGACCTCATGCTCTTTCTGAATCTGCAGGATGGTGACTTCCTCGGCCTTGACCTGCTGCTGCATGACGTTGGTCTGGATCTCATAAGCTTTATCTGCCTGGGCCTGCTGCGTCTTCACCATGGTCAGGTATTCGGCCTTCTTCACTTCGAGGTCGCGCTGCGCCTCGGCCTGCTTGGCCTGCGAAAGGGTCTCGGCCAGCACGCGCTCCTGGTCGGCCTGCGCCTTGGCGACAGCCGCTTCGCGCGAGGCTATCGCACGCCGCATGGCCGTATCGCGCTCGGCCTCGGCCCCGGCCACATCTGCATCGCGCTTGATGCGCGCCACGTCCGGCCGCCCCATGTTGGCGATGTACTCGTTCTTGTCGCGGACTTCCTTGATGGTGAACGAGATGACGTCGAGCCCCATCTTGTTCAAGTCGTCGGCGCAGGTGGAGCGCATGCGCTCAGCCACCATCTCCGGCTGCTTGACGATCTCCTCCACCGTCAACTGCCCGATGATGCCGCGCAGATGGCCTTCCATCACCAGCCGGATCAGCCCCTCGCGCTCCTGCGGCGACTTGGAGAGGAACTGCTCAGCGGCCGTCAGGATCGATTCCGGATCGGACTTCACTTTGATCTGCGCCACCGCCTCCACCGTGACCGCCACGCCCTGGCGTGTGTAGAGATCCTGCTGCGGCGCCACGTCGAAGGACATCAGCTCGAGCGACAGCCCGCGGCAGCTTTCCACCATCGGGAAGATTACCGTGCCGCGCCCTTTCACCACGCGCGTGCCCCGAAAGCCATAAACGATGATGGCTTCGTTCGGCCCCGCCTTCCGAAACAGCTTGGCGAACGCCGACAGCAGGAACAGCAGCGCCAGCACTCCCAGCAAGACGATCACAACCACTTCGTTCGGCATAGAATTCAACTCCTCCGCTCTAAATCGCCCGGGAGCTGCTCCCAAAGGCGCACGAAAGCGATGCCCTTTTCATAGCGCGTAACCAAAACCTCCGCGCCTTTGGGGATGGCCGCGCCATCCTCGCTGCGCGCGCCGGCGACGCGACGCGTGCCCTCTTGCGAATAGATAATCTCTCCTGTACCGCCCGGCCGGATACGGACGCTCAGCCGCCCCAGCACGCCGACCATGTCGTAATCCGCCGGATCGAGCGGCGCTTCCCGCTCAATCAGCACCTTGGCCACAAACCAGAAGACCACTGCGGCCGCGCCGATCCCGCTCAGCGTGGCGATGCCCAGGGCCAGCACGAACCACACGGCGTAGTACCGCTCTAGAAGGTATCCCGCGCCGCCGAACCAGCACAGAAACGCCGCCATGGTGCCGAAATTGAACCACGGTAGCTCCTGGCTGCCGCGCACCAGGCCCGCCGCGTGCGCGTGCGGCATGTGGAAGCCGTGATGGAAATCGAGGTGCGGCAGGTGCAAGTGAGTGCTGCCGGCCACCAGCGCCAGCGCGCTCAACGCGAACCCCACCAGAAAACAGATCAGATAAAATTCGGTCCAGCTCATGGACGCCTCCCCGCCTTGTGGCCGTTGCCCGGCGCCGGCGGCGGAGTCTTGAGCACTTCCATCAGCCGCTCGGCCAGGCCCGGATTCTCGAGTATGGTGCCCAGTAGCACCAGGCACATCCGCGAATCGGCGTGCCGCGCGACGGTGAGCAGCGCGCGGTGCAGCTCGGCATCCCGCGAGAAGCGCTCGGCGCCGCTCACCAGCCACAGATCCAGCTTGTCCTCCAGCGCCCCCACGTCCGAGATCAGCTCGTTGGCGAAACCCTCCGGATCGTCCACCAGGTATCCCGGATGCACCTTGAAAAAGCGCGCCAGCAGCATCCGCGAGCCGTTCGTCAGGTGCGGCCGGGTGCCGCTCTCGATCTGCGATAAGTAGCTCTGGCTGATGGACTTGCCCAGCTCCTTCTGGACCAGTCGCGCCATCTCCTGCTGCGAAAGCTCGCGATCCAGGCCGCGCAGCGTGCCCTCCACTTCCCGCAGGTACCGAAGTTTTTCACCGAGCCGCATATCGCAATCTGTGATAATGTTATTGCGATTTGCGATAGATGTCAAGAGGGAAGTTTCCACCCGTCATCCCCTTGCAATGCCCGCCATCCTGCGGCATGTTTAAAATGATGCCGGTTTCCTTCGAGTTCCTGCGCGGAGTGCTCGGCGTGCTTTCGCTGCTCTTCGCTTTTCAGGCTGGCCGCGTACTGGTGGCTGTTCGCAGGGGCCAACTGCGGCAATCGCGCTTCATCGGGTGGGTGGTGCGCGCGGGTGTTTGCGGCCTCGGCGTGATCTTTCCCGGGCGCGAGATCGATCTGGTGGTCGTCGGAGTGTGGCTCCTGGATGTGCTGGCCTTCCTCGGCGGCGTGCGCATGGCCGCGCGCCAGAAGAAGGAAGAGGAGCTGCACCTCACTTTGCCGGATGAACCCTGACCTCCGGTTGCTACAATCTGTCCATAGATGGCACTTGTCGTGGTTGGATCCGTGGCCTATGACGGCGTCGAGACGCCCCATGGGAAGGTGGACCGCATGCTGGGCGGCGCGGCCACATATATTTCGCTGGCCGCCAGCTACTTCACGCCCGTGAGGATCGTGGCCGTGGTGGGCGGCGATTTCGCGCGCGAGGATGTCGATCTGCTCGCATCGCGCGGCATCGATCTGGCCGGCCTGGAGCGCGTCCCCGAGGGCAAGACCTTCTTCTGGCAGGGCGTCTATTCGGCCGACATGAACGATCGCACCACGCTGCGCACGGATCTCAACGTGTTCGCCGGCTTTGATCCCAAGCTGCCCGAATCCTATCGCCATGAGCCGTACCTGCTGCTCGGCAATATCCAGCCCGCGCTGCAGAAGGGTGTCCGCGCGCAGATGCCCTCGCTCGCCCTGGCCGGCGGCGACACCATGAATTACTGGATTAATGACTTCCGCGCCGAGTTGCTTGAGACCATCCGCGAGTGGGATTTCCTGCTCATCAACGATAGCGAAGCCCGCTTGCTTTCCGGCCAGCACAACCTGCGGCGCGCGGCGGCCTGCATTCTCGAGATGGGTCCGCGCACGCTGGTGGTGAAGCGCGGCGAATATGGCGCCGTGGCCTTTGCGCGGGATGGCGGCGGGATCTGCCATTTCATGGTGCCCGGATATCTGCTCGAAAGCGTTTTCGACCCCACCGGCGCGGGCGATTGCTTCGCCGGCGGCTTCATCGGCTACCTGGCCGGGCAGGGAATACGGCCGCGCGATGGCGATCTCGATTTCGCAGAACTGCGGCGCGCGGTGATCTACGGTTCCGTGATGGGCAGCTTCTGCTGCGAGAACTTTGGCGTGGACCGTTTCCGTACGCTCACCCGCGAGGAGATCGAGTCCCGCTACCGGGAGTTCCAAACCTGCACGGCTTTCTGAGAAGCGGCTGGTTCGTGGCGGCGTGCCTGGCGCTGCTATCGGCTTCGGCGGTCTTCTTTTTCGCCGGCCGCGGATCGCTGCTCTACTACGGCGATGCCGAGGCGCATCTCAATATCGCGCGCCGCGTGGTGGATTCGCAGACCCCGGGATACGACCAGCTCGGCACCGTATGGTTGCCTTTGCCGCACGTCCTGATGCTGCCGTTCGTGCGCGGCGATTCCTTATGGCGCAGCGGTCTGGCGGGAGCCATTCCTTCGGCGCTCTGTTTCGTGGCGGCCGGCTCGTTCCTGTTCGGCGCCGCGCGGCGCGTTTTCGGCTCGCCGGCCGCTGGCTGGGCCGCTGCCGCGCTGCTGGCGTTCAATCCCAACCAGCTCTACCTGCAATCCATCCCCATGACCGAGGCGGTACTCCTCGCCTGCCTGATGGCGCTGCTCTATTTCACGGTGCGTTTCCGCGCGGCGCAGGGCCGCGTCTGGGTCGCGCTCGCCGGGGTGGCCGCCTGCGCCGCTACGCTCACGCGCTACGAAGGCTGGTTCGTCCTTCCTTTCGTGGCTGTGTGGCTGCTGGCGACTGCCAAGCGCGGCGTTGCCATGGCGTCGCTGTTTTCCGCCATCGCTCTGACCGGGCCGCTCTACTGTCTGGCACATAACTGGTATCTGACGGGCGACGCGCTGGATTTCATTCGCGGTCCCTATTCCGCGCTGGCCATTCAGGGGTCGGCGTGGTATCCGGGCAAGGGCGATTGGCAACTGGCGTGGCTCTACTACCGCACGGCCGCGGCATTGTGCGCCGGACCGTCGCTGGCTCTGCTGGGTGCCGCGGGCGCCGTGGCCGCGCTGGTGAGACGCGCTTTCTGGCCGGTCCTGCTGCTGGCCTTGCCCGGCGTCTTCTACATTTGGAGCCTGCATTCCTCTGGAACCCCCATCTTCATGCCCACGCTCTGGCCGAATTCCTACTACAACACCCGCTATGGCATGGCCGTGCTGCCGCTGCTGGCGCTGGGCGGGGCCGCCGTGGTGGCGCTGGTGCCGCGCGGACGCCCCCTGGTGGCGCTGGTGGTGGTGGCGGCCGGCAGCATGCCTTGGCTGCTTCATCCGCGGCCGTCCAACTGGGTCACCTGGGAAGAATCGCGCGTCAATTCCAAGGCGCGTCGCGCGTGGACCGAGCAGGCCGCCGCCTATCTGGCTCAGCGCTACCGGGCCGGGTCGGGCATTTTCACATCGTTCGGCGACCTGACGGGCGTCTACCGCGCCGCGGGCATCCCCTTGCGCGAGACCTTCACCGGCGATAATGGCCTGCCCTGGCTGGCGGCCGTGCGGCGTCCCGATATGTTTACGTGGCAGGATTGGGCCGTGGCCGTGGCGGGCGACGCCGTGGATGCCGCCGTGGCTCCGGAACATTGCGGCGGGATCTATCGTCTCGAAGAGATCATAGAAGTGAAAGGCGCGCCGGCTATCCATATTTACCGGCGCGCGGGAGGAATGCATGGTACCTCATGAATACGTGACGACGACATTCGAGCTTCCCGGCTTCCGCGTGAAGCGCAACCTGGGCGTGGTCCGCGGCATCGTGGTGCGCTCGCGCTCCATCGTGGGCACTATCGGCGCGGGCCTCCAGACCATTGTGGGCGGAAATATCTCGCTCTTCAGCAAGCTGTGCGAGCGTACCCGCCAGGACGCCTTCGACCTGATGGTCCAGCACGCCTCCGATCTGGGGGCCAACGCTGTTCTGGGCGCGCGCTACGACGCCACCGAGATCATGAATGGCGTCACCGAAGTGCTGGCTTATGGCACGGCGGTAGAGGTGGAACCGCTGCGATGACGATCCGCTTCACAAAAGCGCACGGCGCCAAAAACGATTTCCTGCTCACCTGGCGGCCGGATGCGCCCAAGAAAGGCCTGCCTGCCATCGCGCGCGCCATCTGCGACCGCCACACCGGCGCGGGCGCGGATGGCTGGATATTGGTCGAGCCGGGCAAACCGGATTCGGACGCTGAGGGCGCCATCCAGCTTTACAACTCCGATGGCAGTGAAGCCGAGATCTCTGGCAACGGCACGCGCTGTGCGGCAGCCCTGCTCATATGCGAAGGCTACGCCAGCGATGTGGTTCGCATCCGCACCGGCGCGGGCGTCAAGAGCCTGCGCCGTCTCTCGCGCCACGGGCTGAAATTCGAGTTCGAGATGAACATGGGCCGCCCCGAAATCCGCGATGCGCGCTTTCCACTGCCGCTCTCGAGCGGCCTACGTGACGTCACCTTGATCTGGGTAGGCAATCCCCAGTGCGTCGTTCCGGTCGAGGATTTCGATTTCGACTGGCGTGCCATGGGCGCCGAGATCGAATCCCACGCGCACTTCCCCCAGAGCACCAACGTCTCGTTCATCAAGGCCGTCGATGAGCACTCCATCGACGTGCGCTTCTACGAGCGTGGCGCGGGCGAAACCCTGAGCTCCGGCACAGGCTCAACCGGCGCCGCCGCGGCCGCCATCGCGCGAGGCCTGACGCGATCTCCCGTGCGTGTGGTGACGCCCGCCGGCCCCATCGATCTGCGGATCGATGACGACGCGTACCTTACCGGTCCCGCCGAGATCGTCGCGGACGGCGAGTTCTTCTTTGAAGACGCAGGCTGAAGCCGGTTATTCGAGCGCCGTCAGCACAAGGCCCGCCTTGGCCAGCGCTCTTTGCAGCATGGCCGTGGCGTGCAATTCCGGAACGTCGCGGGAGCTGGCGATTTCCGAAACCAGCATGTGCCGCGCACGCTCCAGCATGGCCTTCTCCCGAAACGAGAGGGCCTTCTCCAGGTGGAGCTGCAAGAGACCCTTAAGGACCTCCGCCGCCTGCAGCAGGTCCCCGCTGCGCATCTTTTCCACGTTTTCGCGATAACGCACTTTCCAATCCGGACTGACGTTGCAGGACCCATTGGAAAGGAAGGAAAGGACGCGCGAGATTTGGCGGTCCTTGGTTACACCCCGTAACCCGATATTGGCCGCGTTCGCGAGAGGCACCATAACCGTCATGCGGTTACCCCCAAAGCGCAACAGATAGAACTTCTCGAGAGCGGCTCCAAAAGATCGAGTGCTGATATTCTCAACAGTCCCAACTCCCTGGTTGGGATAGACGACTTTGTCACCAATTTGAAAGTTCATACGCGGTCCCCCACGAACCGCTAATGTCGAGACAAGCGAGACAGTGTTTTAAGCGACTGTAGCATAGTACGAGTTCCCTTACGGCCTGTCAAGGTGCGTAGTGGGAAATACAGCACAGAACTGTTGGGATTTGCAGCAGGTAACTAAACCGAGTCGGGCGCCTCGCTGGCGTGTAACTCGTCCTGGGGCGGCGTGGTCGAGGTCTCCCGTTCAGAGAGCAGCAGACGACGCAAGGTCCGCAAGTCGTTGAGAATCCGGCGGCTGGAAGTGATATGCAGGTTGAGTTTGGCGAGGTTGAAGGAAACCAGCAGGAGGGCCTCTTTGCGGCGCTCGGCTCCCTCGGCCTCGGCTCGCGCTATATCCGCTTCTACGTCGCGGCGCGCTTCATCCAGCGCTTCGGCAAGCAGGGCTACATATTCATGCGAACCCTCGATGCTGTCGAACGGTGTTTCGGCTTGATCGCTCATATCAATGCCTTTCCGACCGCCCAGGACCGGGGTGGCCTGCTAATCCCCAGAGATCCAATTCTCCCACAGAAGTTGGGCATACATGGGGCCACTTCCGGGTGAGAATGGAAGGGGAGCCGCAACTTTGGCTGGCGGAGTACATCATCGAGCGCTGCGCGCCGCGATTGTGGACGATGAAGAACTGGCGCGCGCCTATTTGCGGGAGTTGCTGCGGGGCCACCCAGAGATTGAGATCGCGGCCGAGTGCGCCAATGGCTTCGAGGCGGTGAAGGCGATCTCCGAGATGCAGCCTGAAATCGTGTTTCTGGATATCCAGATGCCCAAGCTGGATGGCTTCGAGGTGCTCGAACTGATCGAGCGGCGGGAGAGCGCCGGGCCGGCGGTGGTCTTCGTGACCGGCTATGACCAGCACGCCACGCGCGCCTTCGACGCTCACGCCGTGGATTACCTGCTGAAACCCTTCGGCGCGGATCGCTTCGAGCGCGCGCTCGAGCGGGCCAAGGCTCGCCTGGGCGAAGCTCCCCTGCCGGCCGGGCTGGCTCGCGAGGCGCGTGGACCCGAGGATCGTCCGCGCCGCATCGTGGTGCGGGATGGCACGCGCATCCACCTGATTCCACTCGAGAAACTGGATTATGCCGAGGCCCAGGACGATTACGTGGCGCTGCACAGCGGCGGCAAAAGCTACCTGAAGCAGCAGCCCATTGGGGATCTCGAAGAGGCGCTTGACCGGGAACATTTCGTACGCATCCATCGTTCGGCGATCGTGAACCTGGAGCGTGTGGCGCGCGTGGAGCCGTACGGCAAGGAAAGCCGGATCGCGATCCTGGAAGACGGCACGCGCCTGCCCGTGAGCCGGTCGGGCTACGCCCGGCTGCTGGCGGCCATGGGCGATTCGGCCGGAAAGCGCAGCGAAACCCGGTAGACGGTACCGTGGGGCGCGGCTTCAAACGCCGCCTGCCCGGCATAGCTCACTTCGAGGCGGCGGCGGACGTGGCGGAGTCCCAGGCCGTTCCTGTGCGCGGCGGGTGCCTCGGGATCGAACTCGTTTTCGATGGCGACGTCCACCCAGGCGCCCGTACGGCGCGCGGCGATACGTATGGAGCCACCCTCGATCAGCCCGGCGATTCCGTGCTTGACGGCATTTTCCACCAGCGGCTGCAACAAGAGCGCCGGTGCCAGGCAGGGCTCGCACGCCGGGTCGATATCGAGCTGCACCTTCAGGCGGTTGCCGAAGCGCACCTGCTCCACATCGAGATACGCGCGAGCCAGGGCCAGCTCCTCGCCCAGCGGGATGCTCTCGCGCGCGCCCAGCCCCAGGCTGCTACGCAGAAAGCCGCCCAGTCGGATGCACATGTCGCGGGCCCGCGCGCCATCCACGGTCGTCAGCGCGGCTATGGAATGCAAGCTATTGAAAAGAAAATGCGGATTGAGTTGGATGCGGAGGGCCTGCAACTCCGCCTCGCGCGCCAGAGTGCGGGCCTCGGCGGCGCGGCGCTCGGCTTCTCGCGAGGCTTCCAGACCCTGCGCCGCGTAGTGCAAGCCGGCCGAGAGCAGATAGAGCAGCAGGCCCATGCCGAACAGGAGCGGCAGGTGGCTGTGCAGGCGGCCCTCCACGCCGTGAAAAGCCGCCAGACCACCCAGGGCTCGGGCCGAGAAGCGCGCGCATCCCAGGAAGACGGCCCCCGCGCCGACCGCCGCAGCCATGTAGGTGGTGGCCAGTTGGGCAACGCCCGTCGAGGCCACCGGCAGCCCGCGGCCGATGTACCAGGGCGAGAGGCACACGAAAGCGTAGACCACGCAGGCCGGCGCCAGGACGGCCAGAGCCTCCGCCCATAAAATCCCCCCGGCAGCCCAGGTCACGGAGACGATGAGGGCCGCGGCCGCCGCCCAGACCAGCAGGTAGCCCGCCAGGCTGCGCCAGGAGGTGAGAATCGGGTGCATTGGCCCGTCAGTTCTTCACGCCCACACCGCCGAACAGCGCCGCGCCCTTTAGAATCAGACGCTTGACACCCGGCGCGCGCGGATCGGGCTGCACTGAATTGTCGCCGAAGCCGCCGAAAATGCCGATGCCCTGCATCACCGCGCTCCAGTGGCTGGGGATACGGATGCTGGCGCCCCCGAACACCGAGTTGACCTCGATGACGGCGGAGTCGCCCTTCATGCCAGCATCGCGCAGGTCCAGCTCGACGCCACCGAAGATGGCGGTAATGTGCCCGCCCTGGAAATCCTGGGCGTTGATATTGCGCTTGCCGCCACCGAAGATGGCCACCTCATCGAGGGTGTTTCCGGCCCAGTCGGCGATTCCCGCCGGATCCGCCGGCCGCCACGGAAGCCGTTGCAACAAAAGGTACAACCCCACTCCGATCAGGATCAGCGGCCAGATCGCGCCCCACCCTATATACAAGTAACCAAGACTCTGCGCCAGCAGCAGCCCTCCAATGGCGGCCAGGATTCCGCCAGCCGCGCGACCCTCGGCGCGAGTGGAATCCACCAGTTTGACCAGGCCGATCACAACCAGGACCACTGGCCAGTAGTTGAACCACTCCTGGAAGATCACGATGTGGAGATTGTCCAGCAGAAACAAAGCTCCCAGGCCGACCAGAATGAGGCCGGGCAGAAGCCGCGTCGTAGAGGAACCTTCCTCTTCGTGCCGAATGCGAAAGGGTGTCATGGCTCCAGCGTAAGGGTGGAGGCGGAAACAGGCTCGCGCTTTTCGGCGAACGCCCCGCCGCAACCGGCGAGTGCCCGCTGCGAGCCGGCCGCCGCTTAGACGCGATAGAGATCTGGCCGCCAGTTCTTGACCGCTTGCTTGATGGCGTCGGGAGCCAGCTCCTCCTCGGCCGCGCGGCGGGCCAGGGCGACGAACTCGTCGTCAGGGGCGAAGCGCAGGCCGATGATCTGGCGGATTGTCAGCCGTTCGTCCAGCCGCTTGCCGGTGAGGACGAAATGGCGCAGGTTCTCTTCCGCGCGGATGGCGCGGTCCTGAGCCTTGAGGGCGAAGATCCGGCACAGGAAAGAAAGGATCAGCACGGCAATGGTCAGCGCCACGATGAGCGCGGCGTTGTACAGGCGTTCGTGATCGCCAAACGATTTAAATAGGTTGACCAAAGAGCCGATCAGGGTGAGAGCGAGCAGGCCCAACAATACGAAGTGGAACATGGGGACCGTTTGCCGGTGGTTGGCGTAGTTCTGCGTGGTCATATGCGGCGACTCCTTTTCCCATACAGTGTACTCTGGGATCTTCGCAACCAACCTACAGAACCGGATACGCGAGATTGGTTGGGAATCCCCACATGCCCGTCGCGATTCCCAACACGCATCTTAACCCCTTCATTCTCTGATGGCTCATGGAGATTCTCGACGGTCGCCTGTTGTGTTTCTCGACATAGGGGTGGCGTAGGGAAATCACACAGTCTCCAACTGCTTGAAATCGCAACAGATAAAAAGGCCTTTTCGGTCGGCTTTTGGCATTCCCCGTGCCCTTACAGAGGCTGAAAGGATCGACAGTTATGACAGTCATTCTGGTTCTCGCGACATTCCTGGGATTCATCGTGCTGGATTATTTCCTGAACAGGCGCAAGGCTATGGCCACCGTTCCCATGCCAGCGCCGGCTGCTCCGGCCGTTCTCGGCGGAGATTACGTGGATGGTTTCCTGACCCCCGAAACCGTTTCTTACCACTTTGGCCACTGCTGGCTGATGCGGGAGCGCAAGAACCTGGTGCGGGTGGGCGCGGATGAATTTGCCGCCGCCCTGCTGGGCAAGATCGAGCGCATCGAGGTTCCCAAACCCGGCCAGTGGATCCGCCAGGGACAGAAGATCCTCTCCTTCGTCCGCGACGGCCAGAAGACCGAGATGGTCTCCCCCACGGAAGGCGAAGTCAAGGAAATCAATAGCGAAGTGCTCAATAATCCGTCGCTTCTGCGCAGCGACCCCTACGGCAAGGGTTGGCTCGTGGCGGTGCATGTTCCCGATGAGGAGAATACCAGCCGGAATCTGGTCCCCAAAGCCCTGCTGCGGGAGTGGATGCGCGACGCTATCGAGCGCATGTATGCACGCCAGCCCATGCTGGCCGGGGCGGTTGCGGCGGATGGCGGACGCCCGGTGGACGACCTCACGGCGGGCCTTCCCGACGCCCAGTGGAAAGAGATCACCGGCGAGTTCTTCCTCACTATTTGAGCCGGATGTAACATTTTGCTACACATTCGGCCTGAATATCTGCTAAAAAAGAGTTGAAGGTCCATATGTCCAGGGCAATACTGTACGACAGCACCCTCTGCATCGGCTGCCGCGCCTGCGAAGGCGCATGCGCCGCGCGATGGGGCCTTCCCTACGACGACAAGATTGCCGCCGAGGAAAAGATCTCCGCGCACAAGCTCACCACCATCGAAACGCATGGGGACCGCTACTGCCGGCGCCTCTGCATGAACTGCGTGGAGCCCGCCTGCGCGTCGGTCTGCCCGGTGGGAGCGCTCGAAAAGACGGCGCTGGGCCCGGTAGTGTACGACGCCTCGAAGTGCATGGGCTGCCGCTATTGCATGCAGGCCTGCCCGTTCCAGGTGCCCTCCTACGAGTGGCAAAGCCGCCTGCCGCGGATGCGCAAGTGCGACATGTGCTTCGAGCGGCAGAGCCACGGAAAGCTGACGGCCTGCGCCGAGGCATGCCCGGTGGGCGCCACGCTGAACGGCGAGCGCGAGGCCCTCATTGCCGAGGCGAAGCAGCGCCTGGCCGCCAAGCCGGATCAGTACTACCAGAAGATTTATGGCTTGACCGAGGTGGGTGGAACTTCGGTCTTCTACCTTTCGGCGGTGCCCTTCGCGCAGATCGGCTTGCGCACCGGGGTGCCTCAGGAACCGCTGCCGGAAACCACCTGGCGGGTGCTCGAACTGCTGCCGGACGTAGTCTCCACGGGGACGGTCCTGCTAGGCGGCATCTGGTGGATCACCAATCGGCGCACGGAAGTGGCCCGGAAGGAGGGGAAGCGGGCATGAAGCTGCGGCTCCCCAAAATCACCGTCTGGCGCGCCATTTTTGCGGCCATCCTGCTGAGCGGTCTGTACGCCACCTATCTGCGGGTGTTTTATGGCCTGGGCGGCTCGACCAACCTGAGCGATAAATTCCCGTGGGGAATCTGGATCGGCTTCGACGTCATGTGCGGCGTCGGCCTGGCTGCGGGCGGCTTCACCCTGGTGGCCATCGTCCACATCTTCAATATCGAGAAGTATAAGCCGGTGCTGCGGCCGGCCGTCCTCACCGCATTCCTCGGCTACACCCTGGTAGTGGTAGGCCTTATTTACGACTTGGGCCGCCCGGACCGCCTGTGGCACCCGCTGGTGATGTGGAACCCCCACTCGGTGATGTTCGAGGTGGCCTGGTGCGTCACGCTCTATTCCACGGTCCTGTTCCTGGAATTTCTGCCCGTGGTATTCGAGAAATTCGGCTGGCACGAACCGCTTGAATGGATCCACCGCATCTCGGTGCCGCTAATGATCCTGGGGGTGCTGCTCTCGACCCTGCACCAGAGCTCGCTCGGCACCCTGTTCCTCATTGTGCCGGAAAAGCTCTATCCGCTGTGGTACACGCCGCTGCTGCCGCTGCTGTTCTACATCTCGGCGATCGGGGTGGGGCTGGCCATGACGATCTTCGAATCCTGGCACAGCAGCCGGGCGTTCGGCCGCGCCCTGGAACTGCCGTTGCTGGCGGGCATCGCGCGCGTGCTGGCAGTGGTGATGTCGGTGTACCTGTGGATCCGCTTCCTCGATCTGCTGCATCGCAACGCCCTGGGGCTGTTGGCTAGGAACCGCACCGAGACCTGGCTGTTCGGACTGGAAATGGCGCTCATGATTGTGCCGACCATCCTGC
>CAYRWE010000090.1:0-18214 GCA_964427655.1 uncultured Solibacteraceae bacterium
TGCTCTGCTGAGACTATCCGGAAGGCCGCCGCAGTTGCCCGGTTCCGGGATGCGGACTATCTGGAAATGAGATCCGAAGACGACTCCTGGAAAACCCAAAATGCGTCCCAATAGGAGTGGATGGCGGCCAACGCGAATGCGAGGTCCGCAGACGGACCTTGCCCGCTCAACTCTCAACTAACTGTTTGCGCTTGTTTCGCGGGCAATGTCTCCCACCCGGCCAAAGTACGAGACGGCGACTGCTCGCTCAGGTGACCTTTTTCCGAGCGACCACACACCCACAATCCAAGGAACCATCCCAGATGAGTCCGATGCCATCAATCAATGCCAATCCTTATTGAATTCGGGACGGTGGTCGGGATCGGGATGCGCTCACGTCTTGCCGAACACTGAACGAAGTTGTTTCTGCCGCGCAGTGAGCGGCCTCCAGTTGTACTGCGATTGCCGCTTGCTTGCGATAACAACGCAGGGTGTGGGCTTAACGGCATTGATATCTTTACGGAACTCAATGACTTCGGCCAAGCCACCACAGAAGTCGTCTTTGCCGCGGCTGAGGTAGAGTTCAGTATCGACATAAATGACGTCGCCCGGGAACAGCAGCTCATCTGGGCGCCACGATTTCCCCGTTCGCCCCGCGGATAAGATACCAAACCGTCCGGATGCGATCCAAAGGCACCCCCGACCCAGCTCGTACAATTGCCCAATCGCAGAAGTGCATCGCACGTTGCCCATCTTGGAGCACTCAGAAATGCCGCGGCCGCTCTGACGAGTTGTCCCCGCTGGACCGAGTCTTCGGCCATGTTCCGAACCTGTTCGGCGGTGAGATTCGGGGCAAAGTTCATGCGCGCGAGCGTTGTTTCCGGGTAGACAACTGGCCGCTCCCGTCAGGACGCGTGGGGGCTTGCGCGGACACGAGTTGTAACAAGGAGGTTTTATTAAGATTTCACCAGCCTTGCTGGTTGTTGCTTTAGTCTCGAAAAGGCCGGAATCTGAACCGGCCTGCCACAACTCACCGCGGCCTCGCGCGTGCACTTAGAAACACTGCGGAGCCCCGGCCATAACTCATTTGCCTTCCCACGGCTGCGTGGGTCCGGGATATAGCGCCATGGAGACGTGGCACTCCCCGCCGGTGATGTGGCCGTCCTTGCTGGTGGTGATGACCCAGGATCCTTTACCTTCGGCGCACTCTCTCTCGTTGCGCGCGGTCTTTAACACGTAGTATCGGGACATCTGGCGGAGTGTACCTCTTGCGGCGTCCTCTTGCCGATGCCGTTCCTGGATGTTCGCAATCTCCGTCTGCATGTTGGCTCGTAGGGACGGATCCAGTTGCAATGCTTTTTGAAAATCCGCGTTGGCGTGCGCCAAGTCGTTCAACTCGTAATATGTCCATCCACGACCCAAATAGCTTCGCGCCGATCTCGGATTGAGCGCAATCGCGTGGTTGAACGCCCAAAGCGCGCGGTTCCTGTTCGAATGGTCGTTGATCGCCCACATGTCCCCCGAGCCGTAGTTCAGGTCGCCATAGTTGTGCCATGCCGTGAAATCTTTGGGATCGAGCTTGATGGCCCGCTCCAAGTCCTTTGCCGCCAGCCAATCCAGGTACATGTCTAACCTGCTGGTCTTGGCCAGCCTATGAGCGGAGACTCCGCGATTGACCAGAGCGCCTTCGTCGTTGGGGTTCCTCGCTAGCAAGGCGCTCTCCTGTCGGAATTCGCGGACCTCCCGGGGATCGCATCCAGCCAGCACCTTGGCAACGTCGGGCCAGCGCGGGTCCCAGCCCGGCACCTGCGCCGCGGCGCGGCCCGCGACGAGCAAAAGCAACGCCATCATGCCGGAAGTCGATAAACGGTACATGCGATCTGATCTCTTCATCTCAGTTCTCCTTTCTCAAGCTGACTCTCCATCTTGCCGGCAGTTGTGACACCGGTTAGCGCTATGGCATCGGGTAGAAAACCAATTAGACGGCTTTGGCGGTGTATAACGAATCCATTCCGGGACGTATCGGCCCCGCCTGAAATGAAGATATCCCAGTTCGTGGGCGCCGAGGGTTGCGCGGAGGTAACCCGAGAAACCAGCATCGAGATCGTGAGGAAGGCTGTTTTCAAGTGTTTACCCGCTCTCTGAAAGAAAATTATCTAATGATACTACAGCCCGAACGTAATATATCCTGAGATCCGTTCTGAATCTTCTGAAATCACCGTCTGTTTGAGTACTACTGTGGGCAGAATCACAGGCGGAAGCCCCGGTTCGAAGGCTTCGAGCTGCTTGTTGTAGAACCGCACCACCGTCAGGCTATTTTAGGGAGCCGGTAGTTTCATGCTTTCCGATGGTTTCCATCCAAAGCGACTCCGCTAGCCAGTATGATTTTTGGCGGGACGGCGGACTGTGGGCAGTTGACGGGCCAGTCGGAAGTTGGGTAGCCAAGGTCAAGTTGACCCGTAACGCGCAAACCGCGGATTGGCCTCGGGCCCTTCCGGGCCTTGGCCGATCCTGGCCCGACGGTGCGCGGGATGCTACCGATATTACGTTCGGACCGTATCGGGGCCACCGCGGCCACATGACGGATGCGCGGAAGCGATCGGATGGGCTGTGGCCGCGGTGGTTTCGATACGGCGTGATGAAGGAAGCCCCTCAGTTTGGCAGAAGGCCGCTATGCATTTTGAATTGACGACCGCCGCTTAGGGAAGGTTGTGGTGAGGCTTTTGGGAGCACTGTAGGTGGGAGACGCCGGATGCGAGGGTGTTCTCCGGACCGTAGAGGGGAGGGAGTGGTTACAGCCCAGTGATTACGCCGTGAAGCTTACAAACAGAACACGCCAAGAAGGTTTTATGTTTCGCTCGACGCCGTCGCCGGAGACCTCATCGCCAGAACGTATCGTGCGCAGCGGGAGGAGCGTCTACAGGTAATGAGGCACCATTACTGGAAGCCGAAGTCGAGGAGCGCCAGAAGAACGTGTTGGCGCGCCGGCTGAAGGAGGCGCATTTCCCGAAGATCAAAACGTCAGAAGAGATCGACTTTGAAACGGCGGCGCATCCGCCGGCCGCGCGCCTGCGCAAGCTGACCGGAGGCGATTCCGTGGTCCGCACCGAACCGGTGATCTTTCTGGGCGATACAGGGACGCATCAGGCGACCGCCCTAGCGGTGTCGGCTTGCCAACAGCGGAAGCGAGTTCGCTTCACTACCGCGGCCGAGTTGGTCAACGAGTTGGTGGAAGCGCGGGAGAAGAACGAGGCCATCTGCTGCATCTGCTGCCCGGCCGCAGCGTCATGGTGAGATTCACCGCGGACTGGGCGCACCGGCGATGACACTATAGAGAGTATCGCCCGTATCCAGCAGCCGCGTGTCCGTTCGCACGTATGAACAAAGGCGAGGGGGAATACGGCTGCTTTCGGTTCTCTAGGGTGCGGAACCCGTGGCCCGATGACAAAACCGTCACTCAACTGTAATGTCGGCTTCACATTCTCTCTATAGGATGTAGTCCCATGTCGAGAAGACTCATGCAAATGTCGATACTCTGCGCACTTGGCCTCGGTGGGTCGGCCTGCGCTCAGACTTTCACCGGTTTCACCTCGGGTAATATTGTGGTGAGCCGCAGTGTCTACAGCGGTGGCGCCTCGGCGCTCGCGGTCGGCCAGCCATTGCCGCCTGTATGTCCGGCGACAGCCACAACGCAATGCAATGCGGCTAAGGCGACCGACAGCGGTGCGTACGCCTCCACGACCGGCACAAACAACGTTTTTAACAACAACAATGTGGATGGCAGTTTCGGCGTTACGTCTCCGGTTTTCCTTGACCAGCTCACGCCGACCGGAACGCTCGTCAACACGCTGGCTGTTCCCACGAGCCTGGGCACGACCAGCTTTAGTTCCAAATCCGAAATGGCTCTGAATCTATCGGCAGATGGAACCGCGATCACATATATGCAGTACGTGGCGCCTCCCAATACAGTCGATGTATCGAACGCGAACACGCCCTACGCCTATGATCCGACCAATCCGGCGGGGGGCAGCTACTACCGTGCTGTGGTGCAGGTGGGCTCAAACGGGGTCATCCAGGTGACGCCTACGAACTCCTATAGCGGGAACAACGGGCGCGCCGCGATTCTGGCGAACGGAATTTACTATATGTCGGGCAACAGCAATAACGGAACCGGCACACCCGCGAACGTCATCGGCACGGCGGGTGCGCAGATGGCAATACCGGGCCAGAGCCTGGCGACACCGCCCATCCATGTCGGGGACCTTTCCATCAGCCAGGTGATCAACCCGGCCACCGGCCTGCCTTACCCTCCGGACAAAGCCGGCAAGGATAACAACTTCCGAGGTCTTACCATCTTCAACAACACCCTATACACGACGAAAGGAAGCGGCGGCAACGGAATCAACACGGTCTACCAGGTTGGTGACAAAGGGAGCCTGCCCACGCTCGCCAAGAGCACTACGCAGCCGGTGGACTATCCCTTCGGCCTTTTTTTCGCCAATGCGACAACGCTATATGTCGCCGATGAAGGCGACGGCACTGCGGCGAACTCGGCGACCAGCAAGACTTCGGGCCTGCAGAAATGGGTGCTGAACAACGGAACCTGGACGCTCGCGTATGTCCTGCAGAATGGTCTGAACCTCGGCACTCAGTACAGCATCGCCAACTACCCCGCCTCTTTGAATCCGGCGCCCGACGGTCTTCGCAATATCGTGGGTAAAGTCAACGGCGATGGAACAGTGACCATCTGGGGCATCACTTCGACCGTCAGTGCCAACGGCGACCAGGGCGCCGACCCGAACCAACTGGTTCCGATAACGGATGTTCTTGCCAACACAAGCGCGACCGTCGCCGCGGCGGAGAAGTTCACTCTTCTGCGCACCGCCAATGCCGGTGAAGTGCTCCGGGGCGTTTGTCTGACCCCAGTTGCGGGATCGACTCCGGCCGTGAACGTTCCGCTGATCCTTTCGGCAGCCAATCCAGCCGCCTTTGCCATCTCGCCTGGTTCGCTGGCTACCGCCGCCGGTCAAGGCCTGGCGACCACGACGAGTATGCTGACCGCGCCGTACCCGACGTCGGTTTCCGGCACCTCGGTCTCGATTCTGGATGCGGCCGGCACGACTACCGCCGCGCCGCTTCTCGCGGTATCACCAACGCAGATCATGTTCCTGGTGCCGGCCACGGTGGCTCCCGGCACGGTTCAGGTGATGGTGACCAATGGAACTGTTACGCAGACTTCCAATAACGTTGAGGTCTCTACGGTTGCGCCTGGGCTTATCACGATGAACGGTTCCAGCCTGGCCGCGGCCGAGGCGATCCAGGTTGCGGCCAGCGGGACGCAGACCTCTCAGCCGGTTCCCACGACCAATAGTTCCGACGCTATTGTCGCCAATCCGATTGCCATCGGGACGGGCGGCGCCAGCACGTATCTGGTCCTGTTCGGCACCGGGGTCGCTCCAGGAGGAACGCCTCTTACGACCGTCACGATCAACGGTGTGGCGGGTACCGTGACGTATGCCGGGCCGGCAGGCACGGATCCGGGTCTCGATCAGGTGAACGTTCTGCTTCCTGCGAAGCTTGCCGGATCCGGGAACGTGAACGTGCAACTTACGGTCGAGGGTGTGGCTGCAAACCCTGTCCAGATCACAATTCAATAGCCAGCAGCCGCCATGGAAGGCGCCGTGTCGCGGTTGACACCCATCACGATCATGCTCGTGGCGACGCCAGGATTCCGCGCTTCTATGATCTGATGCGGCCCCGCCAGCCGTGGCACCTCGAAGTATTCGACCCGCCTTGGCTGGAAGGTGGTGACCTGCGCGGCCAGTCTCTGCTCGCACGGAAAACACTGCCGCGCCGCATCACGCTGCGGCAGCCGTCCCCGTCGCTGTACGTGGACCACTTCGGCGACCACAGGTGACCCCCGGCTTGCTCCTGCCGGAGGGTCCGGTTCTGGTTAACCCACCAGTAGCGCCCAGGGCCACCTGCAGTTGGCCGACGGATGCGCTCGGAACCGCAGCTTCGAGGTGAACGCCATCGCCGGTGGGAAGGGCTGATGTCGCCACCTATCCTCCCGCTGGGCCGGGCACACATCTACCACCCGCTCCCAAATCTGCTGCTGGCGCGAGCTCAGCTTCTGGGGTTAAGAAATAGCGGATCCGCGCCGATAGTGCCCACGAGTCTAGTCACGTAGTCCGGCGAGTTGACCCATGTCAGCGTATCCCTGGCGACCTTCATGCGGGCTTCCAAATCGAGTTGTGGCGGGATTTCCAACCCCGAAGTGCGGAATTGCTCCAACGCCAGCAAGTGGCACTGCCACAACTCGGCTTCTTTGCGCTGCCGGGCACAGAGACGCTGAGCATACCAGTCGCTAGACAGGACCGCTTCCCGAGTGAATTGCGCTCGCAGGCGCGGATCTTCCAGTGTCATCCCCTGGTAGCTGCCATGGGCCATGATCTCGAGCAACGCCCGCAGCGGCGGGCAGGCATGCTCCACGCTGCCATCTTCGAAATAGGACAGGGCCACGCGCCTCTGACTTGCCACGATGTCATCCACCCCGGCGGCGAACATGGCCAGGTCCTGTTTCTCCGGACGCAACAGCTCCTCCGGAAAGACTGAGTCCGGAGTTTCGAAAATGCGCCCCAGAAAGACGTCGGAGAACCGCGACGTGACCCGGTAGCCCAGGCGGCTGGCCAGTACCTTGCGGCCGTCCAGCCGGAAATCTTCCACCTTTTCCAGGTAGCCGTTTTCGATCAGAAACCGGGGCGCGCGTTCTTCCACCCTCATCCTGCACCAGATCTCCGGCACCAGCATGCTGATGTCGTGGTCCACTCGATAATGCGGGCCCACATAGCCGGCCGAGGTGGTGACGGCCGCATACTCCGTAAGGATCATGGAAACCAGAGCATTGTTCACGTCGATGACCGGTGGCAAGGCATTGAACGGCCCTTTGGTGAGCGCTCCTTCGCTGCCGAATCCGGTTGTGGAAGGCGACTTGCCAGTCAGGCTGGAGATGAACTCCATGAACAACTCGGGCGTTTCCTGGTAGTGGATTGGATTGTAAACCGCTAGGGGAGCGATGCCGAGCTTGGGTTCGGGCGGATTATTGCGGCGGCCGGGAAGAACGGCATTGACCGGAAAGAACACATCCTGGCCCTCGGGAATGTTGCGGTCGAGGCGCGCCGTGATTCCGGCCAGATAAGTTTCGCGGGCCTGCACCAGGTCCGGCCTCCTCTGAAGATACCGCGGGTTCTTCGATGGTTTTCCGTCCACCAGGCGCGGGTGCGCCGAAGATACCACGTAGTCGCCGTGTTGCGCGGAGACGAACTTCGAAATGAGCTGCTTCATCGGCTGACTGTAGCGGTCAAATTCCACCACGTGATCGACCAGGCGCCGCGCATCTTCGCGCGTGAGCGGCTCGAAGTTGGAGAGGAATGTGTCTGGGCTGGCGATATCGGCCTCGGCTTGCTGGTCCGCCCCGCGATGGACCGCCTCGTCCGGCCGCTGGAACAGCATGGTTTCGCAGTTGACCACCAGTTTGACGCTGGGGTTGCCATATTCCTCGTCGGGATGCGGAAGGGCCGCGCGCGGCAGCGTCACCGACGCGGTGATATCGTCCTCTACCTGCACCTTGTCGGCCGGATAGAAATCCGGCCGCAGCTTGTAAATGCGCCAGGAGCCGTCGGGGTCGTACCCCACGCGCAGGTAATTGCTCACCAGCCTCTGGCCGTCGAACTTCAGCTCATGGCCTAGGAAGCCGTTGATGCGGTCCACGGTAAAGTGCTCACGCCAAGAAACTCCCCATTCGGGGCGGTAGTAGCGCTTCACGGTGAATACAAGCTGCCGGATGGTTTGGGGTAGGTCCCGCACGAACTGATTGTGTTCGTCCGTGTAATCGGCGGAGGCGGTCAGCAGCTTGATGACCGAACCGAGTGACCGCTCGATGCTGAGGACGGGCCGGCGCGAGCGGTGGTTGGGCACCCTGTCCCGAAAGACGCACGCGTAGTCTCTGTCGAGTACGGCGGCCACCTGGTCCATATCGCTGCTGTAATCTTTGACGAAGACCGGGCCCTTCAATACCAGGTCGGCCAGGGACTTGGAGATCTCGCTCTTGCCGCCTCCCGAAACCGTGGAAGGCTTGTGACAGAGGGTTCCATCCGAGCGGGTGCCGATCAGCCGCCAGGCCGTCCCGGAAAACTGTTTTTCCAAGCGGACCCGGTACCCCGAAGGAAGCACGTACACCTCTTCAACGCGCAGAGGGATCTGCCGTCGCTGGCCCCGCCATTCCCAACAGACCGTCCCGTCGCGGACACTGAACGTGGAGGATTCGGGTACGTAAATGATGTTGGCGAAGCGCCGGTCCACTGCATATCTATCCGGTTGGACTTCGGCGCGGCTGCCCAGCAGGCTCATGGCGGCTTCAAACGTGGCCGGCTTCAGGCGAATCGTCCGACCGGCGATGAAATCCTGGCCGAGAATATAACTGGGGAACGCGATGGCGCCGCCGGCGTGCTCTTCTTCGCACAGCCCGGACAGATTCGCGGCGAAACTGATTTGGGTTTTGACTTCCTTCTTGCAATATCCGAAGTAATTGTCGGCGAGAATGGTCACCATGACGCCGGACGCGTCCCGGCAGGCGATCTTGAAGGCCTTCCCTCCGTTATAGAGTTCATCCGGCTCGCTCCAGCACATGCCGTCACGCTTCTGCCTCTCGGTCGCCTGGCCGGTGTGTGGCAGGCCTAACTCTCTTTTGGATACCGAGACAAGGTGGGGGGCCAGAATGACGCCGCCGGAATGGCCAGTCCAATGCAGCACGTCGAGAGCTGCGTCATTTTCCGGCAGGTACGGATCGCCGCCGTTGCCGAAGAGGCACTCCACGAAATCCAGGTTGCTCACCAGAGTTCCTGGAGCGAAAAAGCGAATCTCCATGCTTCTCTCCGGCGTCTCGCCGGTAGCGGGGCACACCACGGGCCGGAACAGAAGAGAAACGAACAAGCCCGCCGCTCCAGGTTCGGCGGCGGTACACGGCAGAGCCAGCACGTCTTCCGGAGGATGCAGCGCTTTTTTAAGCAGGGTCGCGAAAACCGAAGTGGGAACGGCAATCTTATCTGCGGGGATGGGCAGACCACCTTCCGCGATATGGAAGACTCCTTGCGTGGTGCGGCGGTCGCTTTTGGGATTGTGCAGGACGCCTTGCGCCACGCGGTACGAATCGAGATAAGGCGAGTGAATGTGCTCGACGCCCGGCGGAAACGAGAGGGCGCGCGCCATCCCCGGCAGATCGAGGGTTAGGGTACGGGAGGGAAGGCGTGGCGCTCCCTCGGGACTAATACCCTTGAGATAACGATCGAGAAAGCCTTGGAGGCGTGCATCCACCGGGCAGAGAAGATTGGGCAGCAGTTGATCTTTCTGGTGGATATTTCGGAGAAGCGGTCCAGCGAGTTGGAGGAAGTAGGAGTCCGCGGCACTATGGGGCGCGAATTGGCCCAATGCCGCCAGTTTGAGGCTGATGTAGCGATCGAGCGCTGGATGGGTGTCCATAGGGAACCACTTGGCGTCGGTGGAAGCGGCGCTTCCTCCAGCTTAGTCGAACCGCGAGTGCCGTCGCCAGCAGCATTCACCAATTCGGCGCCTGCATGGCGCCGAGTGCGTGCCGGGAAGTCGTAAGGAAACTCGTTCAGAAGGCAAAATTGCCCAGACAGCGGGCAAAGGTTGTACCATTGGCTCGTTTGCGGAAGAACAATCAAATCAGACATTTCAGCAGTCATAATGGGCAATATCGGTAGCCATTTGGACCTTACCTCGGGGGCGGTGGAGACATCAAGAAAATACTGGCTGGGAAGAGTCGCGCCCACCCGGACCTTGGCGTCTCTGCCTGCCAAGCTCCGACATGGTTTCCGGTCCCTAAGTGGCCGACGGTGAAATCCGATGCGACTTCAACCGTCGCGTAGTTCCACGACGTTACAATTCAATAGATTCACTACGAGAGCTGATTCGCCGGAAACAATTGACTGGTCTTCAAAGCGCGATAGAATACGGCCATATGCGGCGTGTGTTTTGCCTTTTGTGCCTCTTCCCAGCCGCCGTTTTCGCGAGCACGGGCTTCGGCGTCGATGTTGACTTCTATACCGGACCAATCTCCGACCATGTCTGGAGCCGTCTGAAGGCGAGAAGTCAGAAGTTCCTCATCGCTCAATCGTGGGGCGGACGCAGCCGAAACGAATTCGCCTCTTCGCAACTGGCGGGCGCCCGATCGGCAGGAATGAAGACGGCGGCATACGTCCTGTTGAATTACGACAACCTGGCGTGCCCGACGTTTGCCAGCCCCGTGCGCGACGAGGGAGGGAGATGTCTCGGTGATCTGATTCCACAGGAGCAGCCCGGCGGCCGCTGGCAGGTTCGCCAGGGCCTGGCTGCGATCGGCGCGGAGCTGAACGAGGTCGTTCATTGCCATCGATGTGGAATGGTTTGCCTGCCAAGGTGTTCGAACTGGAGATGATGAATCAATTCGTGTCGGACATAGTAGGGATCCATGCACGAGGGCCGTATACAATGCCAAAGGGCAGGGTGTTTGCAGAAGATCGCCCAATCCCGAAGGACTGAGCACAAACCTCCGATTGGCAAAACACTACGCGTCGAGGCGGAGAGTCGATTGGGCCGACCTTCAGCTCAATGAACCGAACGGCTTCGTCGTACAGATCCCTGGCTTCACGGCCCCGGGACGGCACATCGGTGCAAATCGCGTCGGTGATGCAGGACACACCCGCGAGTGAAGGCGCAAGCACCCGTATGGGCTTGGCCAAAGCCCAGGTAGCAATTGGAACGCACAGCAAAGCGACTGTGGAGATTCGCAGAATCATCGCGCTTCGGCTCAGAGTTCTCGTTCCCCGCGGTGGGCCCATCATTCTCTTTACCTTACCCCGAGGTAGCATCCGCCGGATGGCCCCCGACTGGGTGCGCAGCGTTGATTGATGCCACCCATGTGGTCGGCCAACCGGAACTTGGAGCCGCCAATCCCGGATGGGTTACCGGAAACAAGCCGCGCGAGTTCTTGGGAATGCACGGCTAAGACGTCAACTCGCGAGAGTGCGCCTGAGATGGTGCGCGCGCCGCGGCCCGCTACCAGCCGTCGTGCGCACGGCGCAGTGTGCGGGCGGCGCGCCGGCTTCCGCGGCCGTGCCGCCGTTCGTGCCGCCCGAGCGGCAGGCTGTCCAGGTCGCCAACGGCGCGCCAGCGCCGCGGCTTTCCGGCCGACAGATCGCGAAGACGCTCTCTGCGCGCGAACGCGACGGTACTGGCGCTCCGGTTGCGGAAGCCCGGCGGACGCCGCGGGGTTGCGTGGGCTTTGAGCGCCGTCGGGCGTTTTACGGCCCCGTGGCCCAGTTTCCGAGCGGCGCGTTATCCAGGAGCAATCTGGACAGAGCTTATGTACGACATCGCGACTGTACGTCGAGTTGAATCCGTAAGCACCGCGCGGTTGCCGAGGACCGACCCGCCATAGAATTGCCCTGAGGCGAATGCGGTCATGCTCCCGCAGTTTCAGGACCTTGAGCCGCGAATCGGCTAATCAGGCCCGTTCGCCGCGTCCACGAATCGGCTTTACGCTGTTCCTGCTAAAGGCTTCTTGGCGGGGGCGTTGTCGTGCTTCTTCTGCTCCCCTTGTTTCTGTTTCGTCAACTGCTGTTGCTTGTTCTTTTCCTTGTCTTTCTTGCCACCCTTGTCTCCCATGCCCGCTCCCTTTTTCAGCGATTGTGACTTGAAGTCTGGATCACTGCTCGGTTGATCATTCGTAATCGCCGCGAATCAACGTTACCACAACTGCAGTCAGCAAGAGTCACTGCATCCACGCGGCACCCCGGCGCAACATCGCGACCGGCGCCAGCAACGCGAACGCAAGTGCCGGCGACGAATTGAGTTAACAAGACAGCCATCGTTTTGCAGGCTTCCTCGCGGTCGCGCGGTATATCGACCGTGGACGAGTCGCGTGTTGGACGAAGTCGTCAGCCATGCGTTCAGCCACGGTTTCCATCCCCAGCATGTGGAGCGTCTTGCCGCGTATTGGGCCGAGGCACTCGGTGGGCCTAGCATGTATCCCGAGTCATATGGCGACGAGACCACCGTCGTCAGGAGATCCATAGCGGTAACGGGGTGCACGACGAGATGGATCGCCGCGCGATCGCTTGCTTCGACCAGGCTCTGGCTGACGTCGCACTGGCCGACGACTCTGCGCTGCGACAAGTGCTGCACGACTACTTCGCTTGGGCGACCACGACAACCATGGCCCGCTATCACCGGCCCGCTGATGATGTGCCTGACGGTCTGACCATTCCGCGCTGGTCATGGGACGGACTCCAGGAGTGATCGCCAATGCCAGTCTCCGTCAACGTACAAAACGTTCACCCTCGCAATTTGGCCGCGATGCGGCGCGAAGTCCCACCGGGCACGGTGGGCGCGGCGTGGGGACCGGCCCTAGGGAAGGTCTGGCCCTTCATTCGCAGCCAGCCAGGCCTGTGGACCGACGGCCACAACATTTTTCTCTTCCACCACCCCGCCCAGCCGGGCGCGCCGATACTGTGCGACTTCGGTGTCGAGGTCACGCGCACATTTGAAACTGCCGGCGAGGTGTACGCGACCGTAACGCCGGCGGGCGAAGCTGCCGTCGCGATCCACCGCGGCCCCCACACCCGCCTGAACGAGGCGCACGACGCCATCGGAGAATGGATGGCGGCGAACCGCAGAGAGTCCGCTGGCCACTCGTGGGAGATATACGGAGATCCGGCCGACACCGAGACCACGGTCGTGTACCTCCTAAAGTAAAGGTTCGTGCGCTTTGGGCGAGTGGTCGGCGACTCGTACACTGGTTCGAAGCTGCCTAGTGGGAACCGCGAAGGCCACACGTTGCCCGCGAATTCCCCGGCGCTAGGTCGCGTGCGCACCACGTCGCCGAGAAGACGGCGCAACGCGATCATGGGGCAGGGTTCAGCTTTGGGAGCGAAGTGGTGCCACCGGCGGATCTAGAGTAACCGGCGGATCGTTGTCTTTGGCACTACGGGCCAAGCCAGAAGTAATAGGGCAAATGCTATGGGCGCGATCATCAGTATCCAGGGATGAGGTATCCAAGTGTTCAAGCGTGTTCCGGCAGCCACGATCGATTCCGCAATGAGCTGGTGGCTTTTCGGATTGATCAGCAGAAATCCAGCGGCAAGCATGGCGGGCCCCAGGTTCTTTAGCATTCGACCTCATTCTTGGCTCGGAGTGCCAAGTGGGTTCCGGTGTTCAATTCTACCTGTCCACAGGGCTAGATGCGACCATGATCGACCCTATCACGGTACTGGTGCAAATAGTACCGTTGGGCCGAGGCCCGCCAGTCGCGTTGATAATTGCTACTACCTTGCGGAAATCAATCCGTCCCTTGGTGACGGGAGCCGCGGGCTTCCGCCTAATCTCCATCCACGCCGGCGTGCCGAACCTGGTGCGAAGAGCACGCGCTATCTCAGCAGTTCGGCGCTCGTGCCTTGTCCTCCGTCGCATGGTCTCATCGCCGGGCGCCAGCCGACATGTAGCGCGCGAGAGCAGAGACGTGCCGTCCGGGCTGGCCGCTGTACGTGCCGTCCGCGCGCGAACGCGACGGTTACAGGCGCGCTGCCGGCTTCCGCGGCCGGCCGCCGTGCGCGCCGCCCGAGCGGGAGCTTCGCGATCGCGGGCGGAACGGCGAGCGAATCAATCGCGCGAAGACGCGCTCCTGCGCGCGGGCCTCGCGGCAGGCGCCGCGGATGCGCCGCATCCCGCAAATGCGGCCGTCGCGCGGTAGGTGCAGCGCGCCTCGGCGGCCCGCGGACGTTCGTGCTGCCCGAGCGGCCGTTCAGATTCGCCCCGGCGAGGTCACCGTCCACGCTTCCCGCGGTCAGCGCCGCGGCCTTCCGGCCGGCAGTTCGCCAAGACGCGCTCCTGCGCGCGAGCGCTGGCGCACCGGCCACGTGGAAGCCCAGCGGCGCCGGGGGGTGCGCCAACCTCGCGTGCGCTGATCGCGGCGTTCGCCGGTTTCAATCTCAGCACGTCGCGCCGCGACCCGCGGATGCGGCCTTCGTACGCGCGCGGCTTCCGCGGCCGGCTGGCCGTGCGCGCCGCCCGAGCGGCGGCACGGTGGTTGGTCGTGGACGACGGGAGTATCGCGCTACAGCGTCGCCAATCAGAGGTATACGCGCGCCGCGAATCAGCGCTGGAGAGCTTACGTGGCTCGAGTCCACGGCGGTAAGTCCGGCAGGAGCACTGATGCAAACCTAAAGGCCCCGGGGTTAGGTTCGGGGCCTGCACTCAGAGAGTGGCGGTGAAAGGGGACTCACCGCCAGAAATACTGTGTGTAATAATTGACACTTTGCATTAACACTTTCAGACCGCATTATCTACATGTACTCAGCCGGCGCTCCCGCGGACGGGGGAGCCGCCGGTGACTTTCGGCTACCACATAGATTCTGCTGTTAGCTGAGGAAAGCACAGACCGCGTTCCGAAAAGAAACGGCGAATAAGGTACAATATCAGTGTTAAATCAGACCTGATTGTCCCAAATGGAGGCTTACTCGATGAACGCGCCGTCTCGCCGTAGCTTTTTAGGAACCAGCCTGGCGCTCCCGGCACTGGCTTCAGCGAATTCCGAGGGCGGCTCGCCCGCTCAAGCACTCGCCGCAAAGGGGCGCGCGCCCCAAACGGCACCCAAGTTCACCTACGGGACCCTGGGAAAGACGGGCATGAAAATCACCCGCGTCTCCATGGGTTGCATGGTAACTTCGGACCAGAGCGTGGTCGAGCGCGCGGCCGATATCGGCATCAACTACTTCGACACCGCCCGCGTCTACCAGGGCGGCAACAACGAGCGCATGGTTGGGGCGGCCCTCAAGAACTATCGCAATAAGGTTTACATTAGCAGCAAGACAGTCGCCAAGGATGGGAAGTCGGCGCTGGCGGATCTGGATAAGAGCCTGGCAGAGTTACAGACCGACCACCTGGACGTTTGGCATCTCCACAGCCGGAGCACGCCGGACATGGTCACCGACGACCTTATCGAGGCTCAGAACGTGGCCAAGCAGGCCGGAAAGATCCGCTTCGCCGGAGTGAGTTTTCACAGCGGGCACGCCGAGATGATCCCGGCCATGCTCAAGTTGAACCATTTCGATGTTTTTCTGATCAGCTACAACTTCACCATGGATCCCGTCATCGAGCCGCTGCTGGCGACGGCTCGCCAAGCCGGAGTGGGATTGGTCGCCATGAAGGTCATGGCCGGCGGCGTGAGGCCCACGCCATTCTACAAGGTGGACCCGGAGAAGCTCAACAAGCTGACGCGTGCAGGCGCGCCGTTGGCGGCGCTGAAGTGGGTGATGAGGAACAAGAATATCGATAACTTGATCCCGAGCATCGTGGACACCGATCAGCTCGATCAGAATATCGAGGCCATGAGCTCGCCTTTCACTCCCGCCGACGGCAAGCTGCTGGCCATGCGGCTCGAGGCGATCAAACCCCTCTATTGCCGCATGTGCGGAAGCTGCAACGGCCAGTGCCCCAAAGGGCTGCCCGTCTCGGATATGTTGCGGTTCCTCATGTATGCCGATGGCTACGGCGAATTCGGCTTAGGGCGCGAACAGTTCCAGATGCTGCCGGCCGAAGTAACCGCGGTTCGCTGCGGCTCGTGCTCCGAATGCACGGTGCAGTGTCCGAACGGAGTCCATGTGGCCCACCGCCTGAGCCGGGCGCAGGAAATCTTCGCGTAACGGCCGGGGCACCGCGGGAAGCACTTAGCCAGCGCCGGACCTGGTCGTCCGGCGCTGGATCTTTTCTCAGTTCACCCTTTTAAAATCAAAGACAGCCAGGTTCATCTGTCCCTCGGTGAGGATATGGATGGTGAGAACGCTTCGGCCGGCCCTCAGGTGGAGTTTGGCGATGCCATGCGCGATATTCCAGTGATGCCACTGGCGCCAGGCGATCGGATCGGCGGCGTTGTAGGTCGTGGGGATGGTGAGTGGGCCTGTGGCAGGCTCGCCGTTTACATCCACGGAGATGGTTCCGCCGCGGTTGGAGGTATAGAGGAGATCGGCGGAGTAATCGCCCGCCGCGGCTACGTCAACTGAGACGTTGAACCACTCGCCGGGCTCGGTCCAGCCCACATAGAGCAGATCCGCCGGGGGCTTGACCTGCTCAAAGGTATTGTCGTCGATCTGCGGGTCCAGGTTGAACTTGGTGTAGGACGTATCCACGCCTTCGTGCATCCGGAATTCATGCAGGTAGGTCCCATCGGCCGGGTTCAGCACGCCGCTGCCCTTGTTGGTTGCGTCGGAGTCATGGTAAGCGACTCCCTCCCCGCCCAAATCGTAGTAAGCGCAGAGCACCTTCCCGGGAATCTTTTGCGCGCCGCCTGGGTAGCGGGTGTCATGGTAGGGAACTCCCTTATAGTCGGCTAGGACGCCCGGGTGGGGAGCGCCGATCGCGGCGGCGGCGATCAGGACGGCCAGAAGAGCCGATGAAGAATGAGTGAGAGAGGCTTTCATAGAATTCCTTTTCAGTAAAGTCTTCCTTTTCGAGATTTCAGGCAGACACTTGCCGCCATCGTTATGACAGACACCGAAACTGCTGAAGTCGATGGTCGCACCAAAGACGCCGTTTTCATATCGTGACCCGCATCGGGTGACACGCTATTTTCGCAGTAATTCGAGCGCTGCGGCCGTCGTGGCGATCACCCCGGCTCGGATGGCCGTTTCCGTATCCGGGTAGAACAGGCTCGAGTGCAAGGAGGGCAACGGCTTTCCGGTTCGCTGGCTCTCCCGCAAGCGCGCGAGTTCCGCCGCTCCCAGGCGAAACATGAAGACGGGAATCTGCCGGTTGTCCAGGCCGAACAGGCCGAAATCCTCGCTCACCATTTCCGGGCGGCCGTCGAGCACATTGGGGACCCCCAGGGCCGCCACCAAAGCCGGCTTCAGGCGCACAGCCAGCTTCGAATCGTTGTATGTAACCGGCGCCGCTTCGTTCTCGTTCACCACCCGCAATCGCTATGCCGCGCGCGGTCCTCTCGATGGCCGCCAGGATCGTCTTGCGCGTATCCTCGCTGAACGCCCGCGTGGAGGGTGGTCGTCACCACTCTTCCAGCTACATCGTACGCCGTGTTCGTGTATTGAGGCAAATCGGTCGCCGGGCGGTAGTGCCCGATCAAGCCGCCGTAACTGCTGGATGAGCATCCGGATATCGCGGGCCGTCGAGGGATCGGCACTTCACTGCTGCGCCGTAACCGTCACAACCTCACGCCCGAGCAGGTCGTCAAGCTGCAGCGGTAGATCCCGGCGCCCACTGGAAGTCGAACGCGTCCGCGAGCGTTACCCAAACGGCATTGTCTCAGAGAGGGAAAGAGGCGTATTTAGCGCGAGGCGCGGTGTGGCTCCTCAAGAACCTGACCCAATAGAAAAGCGTCTCCGAGGCCGTCTCCGGAACACGGGTATTTGCCGTTTTTACCGCCCCATACGCAACACAAAACATGAGGGTTAGAGAGACCGCTTGCGGACTCCCCGTCGCCGAGCCAAGCGAGTCGCCCTATCTAAGCGCTGCAACTCCAAGAGGTTGCGTGCCTGGCTATATTAACTTGGCCCCCAACCGTTATACGGTGACCGAAACCAAAGGAGAGCCAAAGGAGCGCAAAGTACACCAAAAGGGTCAGCTCGGGACTGAAAAGAATAGGCTTTTCGACAGGCGACTGGCACCCGACGCCTTTCCGGTTGGAACAGATTAGGTTTCGGGTGGTAAAGTAGGGCTTGGAGTGGTCCGCGCACTTTAACCTGCGGCGTCCGGTTCCCGGATGTTCCAGTTTTCTCACGTTTGCTTTACCCCCCTAGGAGGACGGCCGTGGAAATTCCCACGTGGCCCGTCGTTAAGTTTGTTCCTTACAGTCGCAATCCGCGGAAAAACGATCACGCAGTAGAGCGGATGGCGGCTTCCATTCAAGAGTTCGGTTTCAAAATCCCTGTTTTGGCCCGTAGCGACGGTTCAGTCGTTGACGGCCATCTGCGCCTGAAGGCCGCGCAGAAACTCGGAATCGCCGACGTCCCGGTGATCCTGTGCGACGAATGGTCGGAAGCGCAGGTGAAAGCCTTCCGTCTGCTCGTGAATCGATCCGCTACGTGGGCCGACTGGAATCTCGACCTGGTGGCGCTAGGTCTTTGACCGCTTGAAGAATTGGTAAAGACCATTTTTATGTAGAATTGTT
>CAYRWE010000091.1:0-18050 GCA_964427655.1 uncultured Solibacteraceae bacterium
CCATTTCCGCCAGCGGTTTGGGTTTGCGGTACTTGCGGATGAACAGCCAGATCACCACCAGCCCCGCGCCCACCGAAGCGTAGGGCACGATCCAGCCGAAGGGGCTGGGTGGGGCCAGGTAGATGCCCGGGCCGTAATCGCGGACGAAAGCTTGAATGATCTGCTCGTCCGACATGCCCACGGCCTGCATGCGGGCGATGCGCTCCTTGGCCGGTTTCGAGAAGCTGCACTCGAGCATGCTGCACGTGGCCACGGAATCCTTGCAGCCGCACTGGCAGGAGAGGCGCATTCCCACGCGCCGCACATCCGTGCTGGGCTTCTCGGCGACGGTCTGCGCCAAGGCGACCGCGCCGAGCAGCGCGGCTGTAACCAAAAAAATAGTGGGCAAGCTAAAGCACGCCCCACCCCCGCTAATTCTGAATCGCCACATTTTTCCTGGTGATGCCCACCACCTCGGTACGGGCATATTGCATCTTGATCTTGCTCGGGACCAGGCAGACCAGCGTGCCGCCTACCAGCACCAATCCGCCTATCCAAATCCAGGATACCAGGGGGAAGACGTAGGCTTGGATCACGGCGCGCTGGTTGTCGTCCGACATGCCGCCAAAATTCAGGTACAGGTCTTCGTTGGGGCGCTGGCGGATGCCCACTTCGGAAGTCCCCTGGCGGCTGGCCGTGTAGAAGCGCTTCTCGGGTTCGAGCGTCCCCAGGATGTCGCCGCCCTTGGAGACCTGAATGGTGGCGCGGTGCCATTGGTAGTTGACGGTTTCGCCCTGTTTCAGATCGAGCATTTTCAGGTCGTAGCGGCCCACCTGCATGGAGTTGCCGGTGTTCAGCTCCTTGACCTCGCTCTGGTTGAAGGCGTGGCCGGTGAAACCGATGAACATCAGCACGATCCCCATGTGCACCAGGTAGCCGCCATAGCGCCGCGTATTGCGGTGTGTCAGCTCGACCATGGCGCGCAGCAGGTTCATGTTATTGCGCGCGCCGATGGAGCGGCCGCCCTTATAGAATTCGATCATCACGGTCAGCGCCACGAACAGGCAGAAGCCAAACGAGATCAGGGCATAGAAGTGGCGCACCCCGAGAGCCACCAGAGTGCCCACCAGCGCCAGCGCGGCCAAGCCCGGCCACTGGAAATTGCGGCGCAGGCTTTCAAGCGACGTCCGCCGCCAGGAGAAGAGCGGCCCCACACCCGTCAGGAAGAGCAGGAAAAGGCCGATGGGAACCATCAGGCGGTTGTACCATTCGGTATCGAGCGAGATCTTTTCGCTGCTCACGGCTTCTGAGATCACCGGGAAGAGCGTTCCCCAGAGCACCGCGAAGCAGCTTGCCAGCAGAATCAGGTTGTTGAACAGGAAGCTCGATTCGCGCGAGACCACGCTTTCGAGCTGCGCATCGCTCTTGAGGTAAGCCAGGCGGTCGAGAATCAGGTAGATGGTGGCGGCGATCCCCACGGCCAGGAAAATCACGAAATACTTGCCGATCTCCGAGCGGGCGAAGGCGTGCACGGATTGCACTACGCCCGAGCGCGTCAGGAAGGTGCCCAGAATGCACAGGAAGAAGGTGGCCGAGACCAGCACGATGTTCCAGACCTTCATCATGCCCTTCTTTTCCTGCATCATGACGGAATGCAGAAAGGCCGTGCCGCTGAGCCAGGGCAGCAGCGAAGCGTTCTCCACCGGGTCCCAGGCCCAATATCCGCCCCAGCCCAGGACGTGATAGGCCCACGCCGCGCCTAGCATGATGCCGCAGCTCTGGAATAGCCAGGTGACCAGGGTCCAGCGGCGCGTGGTGTGGATCCAGCCATCGCCTGGTTCGCGCGTGATCAGCGAGCCGATGGCGAAAGCGAAGGGCACCGCGAAACCCACGTAGCCCAGGTAGAGCATGGGCGGGTGGATGGCCATGGCGGGGTATTGCAGCAGGGGGCTCAGGCCGTTGCCATCCGGCACGGCCGTGATGAGCTTATCGACCGCCAGCATCTGGAACGCATTCGCGACGAAGTTATTGAGCACCAGGAAGAAGCACTGGACCGTCGCCAGCACGCCAATCACGTAGGGCATCATATTGCGGTGCCGCGTGCGATTGGTGAAGACCACCACCGCGCTGTACGTGGAGAGCAGCCAGCTCCAGAAAAGCAGCGAGCCTTCCTGCCCGCCCCACCAGGCCGCGAACTTGTAGAGCGTGGGCATGGTGCGGTTGCTGTGTTCGGCCACGTAGGCGAAGCGGAAATCGCCGGTCATGAGCGCGACGACCAGCGTGCCGGCAGCCAGGGTGATCAACCCCCAGACCGCGTACACCGCGCGTTGCCCGCTGACCACCAGGAAGGGATTGCGCCGCAGCCGCCCAACCACCGAGGCCGCCACAGCATACACGGCCACACACAAGGCCAGCAGAATAGCCAGGGAACCCAGATTTTCCATAAGTGCCTTCTAAAATGCCGCCCTTTAGATACTGCCCTTACCGGGGTTGACGGGCGCCGCCGCAGGCACCATCTTACCCGTTTCCGGCGCATACTTCGAGGCGCACTTGGCCTGGATACGGGCGGCGCGGAAAACGCCGTCCTTGTCCATTTTGCCGTCCGCCAGCGCCTGCGCGCCGTCGCGGAAGGTATCGGGCAGAGGGTCGGTCCCGGTGTACGCCACCTTCAACTTGCGATCGTCCTGGCTGAGAACGAATTGCACCTGGTTGCCGACGCGTTGAATGGAGCCGTTCGCCACATCGCCCCCCACGCGGAGGCGCTTTCCGTAAGCCTGATCGCCCATCTTGCCGAGCTCGGCGATGGTCTTGTAGTAGGTCTGGGATTCGGTGGATCCGGCCGCCGCAAGCCAGACCAAAGTAC
Source organism: uncultured Solibacteraceae bacterium (assembly GCA_964427655.1). GTDB lineage: Bacteria > Acidobacteriota > Terriglobia > Bryobacterales > Bryobacteraceae > CAVQNQ01. The sequence goes on from CAYRWE010000091.1 coordinate 2,843, forward strand.
CGATGACAATCGCGATCAGAACAGCGAATGGCGCGTATTTTCTCATACCCTGCCTCGAAATTAACAGTATAACCTGAAAGGAACACAGCACATGGTGCGGTTTTGGTGGTATTTTGTGGGAATATTCGACATCCCCGCAAATAGGGTCGTGTGACCGTTCATATTTTCGCCTCGCGATCTCTCTCCGGGCGCCTTTCTCCGCGGCCGGCCGATTCCCGGCAGATCCCCCGCTCGCTGCGGCGTATGAACTCCACCAGATGGAGGGTCTCGGGCGTGGGGATCTCGCTCTCGATGCGGTCGAGCGCAGCTTCCAGTTTCAGCCCGGAGCGGTAGAGTATCCGATACGCTCGTTTGAGGATGGCCAGATCGGAGGCCTGGTAGCCGGCGCGCTTCAGCCCCACCGCGTTGATGCCCTTCGGCTCGACATACAGGCCGGCGTAGAGGAAGAACGGCGGGACATCGGTGTTCACGCGGGTGCTGCCTGCGATCATAGCCAGGCGGCCGATTTTGGAGAACTGGTGCACCCCTACGCCGCCCGAGATGAAGGCCTGGTCCTCGACCTCCACGTAGCCGGCCAGCAGCGAGCAACTGGCGATCACCGTGTGGTTGCCTACCTTGCAGTTGTGGGCGATATGGCCGGAGCCCATGATGTAGTTCGCGTCGCCGATCTCGGTAACGGATTCGGGCGCCGTGCCGCGCGAAATGGTGTAGTGCTCGCGGATGATGTTGTCGTGGCCGATGCGCAGAAAGCTGCGTTCGCCGGTGAAGTTTTTGTCGAAGGGATCGGTGCCCAGGACGGTCCCGGCCGAGATCTCATTGCGCTCGCCCAGGGTGGTCCAGCGCTTGACGTAGACGTAGGGCTCGAGCATGCAATCGGCGCCGATCGAGACATCGCTTTCGATCACGCAGTATTCCCCGATGCGGACACGCGGTCCGACGATGGCATCGTGATGGACGCGAGCCGTGGCGGCGACGGCGGCCGAGGGATCGATGGGCATGAAACTGTATCATAAGACATGCGAGTTCGTGAATTGGCGGAGTGGCTGGGCGCCACCTTCGAAGGCGACGGCGAGAAGGAGATCACGGGCGTGGCGCCGCTCGAGACCGCCGGCAGCTCCGACCTTTCTTTCGTGGGCAGCCGCAAGGCCGCGGCCCAGGCCGGGAAATCGGCCGCCGGCTGCCTGATCGTGCCGGAGGAATGGGGCAGCCCGAACTACCGGACGGTCATAAGGGTTCCGGAACCGCGCACCGGTTTTGCGCGCGCGGTGAGCCGCTTCTATCCCACGCAGGAGTTGGCGCCCGGCGTGCACCCCACGGCGACCATCGGAAATGTGGAGTTGAGCGCGCTAGCAACTATCGGTCCCCACGTAGTGGTGGGCGATGGCTCGCGCATCGGCGTGGCGGTCTCGATCGGCGCGGGCACGGTGATCGGAAAGCGCGTGGCGATCGGCGATGGCTCAGTGCTGCATGCCAACGTGACGGTCTACGACAACGTGGACATTGGCCGCGGGAGCATTATCCATTCCGGCGCGGTGATCGGTGCGGACGGTTTCGGCTTCGTCATGGAGGGCGAGCGATGGCAGAAGTTCCCCCAGGTGGGGCGCGTCGAGATCGGCGATTTTGTGGAGATCGGCGCCAACACCTGCGTGGACCGGGCGGCCCTGGGCGTGACCTCGATCGGCGAAGGCACCAAGCTCGACAACCTGGTGCAGGTGGGACACAACTGCCGGATCGGGCGGCACGTGGTGGTGGCCGCGCAGACGGGATTCTCGGGCGGCGTGGTGGTGGAAGATTACGCCGTGATCGGCGGGCAGGTGGGTATCGGCGATAAGGCGCGCATCGAGGCGCACGCAGTGCTGGGATCGGGCTGCGGGGTGTTGACTTCCAAGATCGTGCGTTCCGGCGAAACCGTGTGGGGGACGCCGGCGCGGCCCCTGAAGCAGCACCTGGAGCAGCTCGCCAGCCTGGCGCGGCTTCCCGAGCTAAGGCGCGAGATAGCGGAGCTGAAGCGGCGGCTGGGGGAGCGCGGCGAGTAATGTTGGTAGTGGTGGGCGGGCATTCGCGGAACCTGGGAAAGACGGCCGTGGTCGCGGGCCTCATCCGGCGCTTCCGCGAGTGCCGCTGGACGGCCGTCAAAATCACGCAATACGGGCACGGCGTCTGCGCGCGCAACGGAGAGCCGTGCGGCTGCGCAGGCGACCCCGACCATCCGGTGGCTCTAAGCGAGGAATACGAGCCCAGCCAGACGGATTCGGGTCGCTACCTGGCGGCCGGCGCCGAGCGTTCCTTCTGGCTGCGCACACCGGCGGGGGAGCTGAGAAGCGCCGCGGGGATGCTCGGTAAAATCCTGGAGCAAAACACCCACGTCATCGTGGAATCGAATAGCGTGGTGGAACTGGTGCGGCCGGACCTGTTCCTCATGCTGCTCGATTTCACGTGTCCGGATTTCAAACCTTCCAGTCTGCGGCTCCTGGACCGCGCCGACGCTCTATTGGTGATCGACCGCGGGATCAACGCGCCCGTTTGGGAACACGTATCCAGCGGGCTTTGGGAAGGGAAACCGAGCTTCCTGGTGAAACCGCCCGATTACGTAACGGAGGAAGTGGCCGGCTTGGTGGGCGACAAGCTGGCGGCTGGCTGAGCCTGGCGGCGATCCAGTTCGGCAGCGGCCTGGTCGATGAGCTGTGAGGCGCGGTGGGTCTGTTTTTCCAGGGCCCCGAGCTGTTCCTGCAATTTCCCACCAGGCTCGCCCAGCAGGATGTTTAGATAAAAGAGGCCCAACCCTATGTTGCAGATAGGCTGCCGGAGATCGTGAAGAAGATTCGCGACGATCTGGTCTGAGTTTTCGGGGTCTGAAGGGAACATAGGAGCTTCGGGTGACCAGTATAGCGCAACCGTATTTCGGCAGGCAGATTATTAACGGGATTTAAAGTTCGGGCAAGCTAGAGCATGCCCCACCCTAGGCTTTGGCGAGAGTTTCGAGCGCGCCGAGTTCCGGACAACAGACGCGGTTGCGGCCGCCGGTTTTGCTGCGATAGAGGGCGCGATCGGCCGCGCGTACCAGAGCCGGGGCATCCGCGGCAAGCTCTTCGGTGGAGGCGACTCCGACCGAACAGGTGACCCGCAGCGGCGAGTTGCCCGCGTAGAAGGCCTCTTGGGCCAGCGCCTGGCGCACTTCTTCGGCCCGCGCGCAGGCCGAAGAGGTGTCGCACCCCGGCAGCACGATCAGGAATTCCTCGCCCCCGTAGCGGCCCACGGCGTCATAGCCGCGGACGGCGGCCTGCATTCGGCCGGCGGCTTCGCGCAGCACGAGGTCGCCGGCGGCATGGCCGCAGGTGTCGTTGACGCGCTTGAAATCGTCCAGATCTACCAGCAGGACGGCTAAGGGCTGGCGCTCGCGCCCGGCGCGGGAGACCTCGTGCTGGAGTCTCGCGAGAATGGCGGCGTGGTTGAAGAGACCGGTCAAGCCATCGTGCGTGGCCTGCACACGCAAGGCTTCGCGCGCCCGGACCAGTTGCTCCTGCAGATCCAGAATCCGGCAGCCGGCACGCAGACGGACACGCAGCTCGGGGGCCTCGAAAGGCTTGGTCAGGTAATCGTCCGCACCGGCTTCCATGCCCTCCACCAGATCCTGGCTATCGGCGCGGGCGCTCAGCAGCAGGATGTAGGTGTAAGGTTCGCGGCTGGCCACGCGCACCCGGCGGCAGAGCTGCACGCCATCCAGAATGGGCATCATCCAATCCAGAATGAGCAGGCGCGGCGCGTTCGGAGTTTGCAGAATCTGCCACGCCGACATGCCGTCGCCGACCATCAAAACGCGATAGCCCCACTCGCCAAGCATGCTCCGGAGAATGGACTGGAACACAGGGTTGTCTTCAGCCACCAGAATCGGTCTGAGGCAGTGCGGAATCGGCAACTCGGCGCCGCCTTGTGCGTCTGCCAGAAACGTCTCCATGAGCATCGTTCCTCTAGGATGCTTATCGGACGTTTTTGGCGAATTCGGGCGGGGTTCGGAGGCGGGATCTTCCTTTGCCGTCTATGTCCCGTGAGCGTCCACCGCGCCGGTTTCGGCCGCGTCGGGTTCCTCGGGCGACTCTGCCGGTTCGTTAAGCCTGCCGCTCCAGTCGTAGCAGGCCCACGCCAGCGCAGTGAGTAAGCCGAAGGAACCGGCCACCAGGCCGATGGCGCGCGGGCTGGCGTATTGCGAGGCGATCCCCGCGGCGGCCATGGAGACGATCATTACCGACCAGCGCAGCGATTCCATGGTGGCGAATACGCGCCCGCGGAATTCGTTGGGGGTGTGGCGGAGGAGCTGGGAGTTATTGAGAACCGAGGTGACCGCCATGCCCACGCGCGAGAACATCATCGCCACCAGCGCCGCGGAGAAGGTCTGCGCCTGGCTGAACCACATGTAAGCCGCGCCGTGCAGGATGTAGGAAATGGTCACGGCGCGCTTATATCCCGTGAAGCCTGCGCGGCCGCCGATCAGGTGTCCGGCGGCGCCTCCCACGAGCAGGCCGATGCCCGCAAAGCCCCAGATGGCGCCGATCCCCGCGGGTCCGCGATGGAATACCTGTTCGCCGAAGAGCGCGAACAGAATCTGCGCGGCCCCTCCTCCCATGGACCAGCCTACCGAGATGATGGCAATCCCGATCATGAGCGGCACTGACCACATGTAGGCCAGGCCCGCGCGATATTCCTGCCATCCGCGAAGCCCGCTCGCGGGGACCGTTCCGGCCTGCCGCGGCTCCCGGCGCGGCGCGCGGAAGCCGCGTTCCCCGGGCGCGTGAATGTGCCAGATGGCCCAGGCCGAGAAGGCGAACGAGAGCGAATTGAGGATGAATGCCCAGCGATATCCCAGGCCGGCCGAAGTGAAGCCGGCCGCCAGCGTCCCGATAGTGAGGGTGGCCCACTGGGTGGTCTGGGTCAGCGAATTGGCGGCGTGCAATTCGCCGGTGCCGGCGATATCCGGCAGGATGGAGGCCCGTCCGCTGGTGAAAAACGGCGAAGCGAACATGAGGCCCGCGCTGAGCAGGTACAGCAGCCACGGCTTCGGCTGATTCACAGTTATGACGAAGCCCAGCGCCACGACGGCGCGCACGATGTCGCTGGCGATCATGACGCGTTTGCGGTCCAGCCGGTCGAGCACCACGCCCGCCACGGGCCCGGCCAGCACGGCGGGGATGGCGCGCGCGAGCATCACGCCGCTGACCACCAGGCCCGACCCGCCCTTTTCCATCACCAGCGCGAAGACGGCGATGTTATTGAAGTAATCGCCTATCTCACTGACCACCTGGCCCATCCAGGTATAGCGGTAGTTGCGGTTATGGGCGAGCAGATCGACCAGGGATGTCATGGAAATTTTATGATAGCGAACGGCGGCCAAAAGCTCATCGCGGCGGATGCAAACCAGCTCAACGCGGAGGCGCGGAGGCGCGGAGTTTCCGCGGAGAAAGGACTTAGAGATTCGGGGCTCTGCCGCACCCGCGACACGGCGGCTATTAGCCGGCTCTTTCGCACGCGGAGCAAGCGGAGAGGTCTTTGCCCTCGCTGCGCTCGCAGAGGCCGCCAGAACGGCGGACATTTTTCTTCTCCTCCGCGAAATCTCCGCGCCTCAGCGTCTCCGCGGTGAGCTGACTTGCCCCTCGCTAGTTCGAGATTCCTTTCGTACAGTTTGCTAGCGGTCAGGGTGGCGGATTTCTCGCGGCTGCGGCATAATGGCCGGGCGTAGGAGGAGATGCGAATGTCATCATCCGGTGGATCGATGAAACGCAGCGTGCAGGCCATTCCCGAGGGCTACCACACTGTAACGAACTATCTCACGGTCGAAGGAGTCGGCCGGTTGATCGAATTCCTGAAGCGCGGCCTCGGGGCCGAGCAGAGGGGACCCATTCACAACGGCCCCGGCGGACGCATCATGCACGCCGAGGTGAAGATCGGCGACACCATCATCATGCTGGGCGAGCCGATGGCTGCGGGGCAAGCCCGGCCGTCGAATCTCTACGTGTACGTGGAGGATGTGGACGCCGTCTACCGGCGCGCCATGGACGCCGGGGGGAAATCGATCAGCGAGCCCAAGGATCAGTTCTACGGCGACCGTACGGCGGGCGTCGAGGACCCCTCCGGCAACAGTTGGTATATCGGCACGCACATCGAGGACGTATCGGAAGAAGAGATGCAGCGCCGCATGGCCAGCATGAGCGGGAAGCACTGAGCGGGATACCTCGCGAGTTGTGATGAATTCGCGGAGGGCTTCATAATGGAATTCGATGCCCTCCGACGATCGCGCGATCGCCATCAGCGCCACCTTTACCGCCGAAGCCGTCCAGCCGGGACTGGCGTTTTGGGCCGGAGAACTGGGTCTCGATCTCGAGATCCGCTTCGCCGGATATAACCTGCTGTTTCAAACGCTGCTCGATCCGGGCGGTCTGTTTGCGGGCAATCGGCAGGGCGTGAACGTGGCGCTGGTGCGCTTCGAGGATTGGCTGCGCGATGGCGGCGAGGCCGGGATCGAGGAGCGCGCACGGAAATTGGTGGAAGCCGTGCGGACGGCGGCGGCGTCCTGCGCGGCTCCGCTCATCGTGGCCACTTGTCCAGCCACGCCGGCCCATCGAGCCACTTTCGAGTGTCTCGCGCGGACGCTCGCGGGAGGCGTGGCGGACCTCGCGGCGGTCTACACGCTGACAGCGGACGAGATCGAGGCGCTCTATCCGATCGGCGAGGTGCACGATCCGCACGGGGATGAGTTGGGGCATCTACCCTATACCCCCGAGTTCTTCGTGGCGCTGGCCACGGCCATCGCGCGCAAGATCCACGCCATTCTCCAACCGCCCTATAAGGTGGTGGCGCTCGATTGCGACGAGACTTTGTGGGCCGGCATCTGCGGAGAAGATGGGCCGCAGGGCGTGACGCTGGACGGGCCGCGCCGCGAATTGCAGGAGTTCATGGCGGGATTGCGGCGCGCCGGGATGCTGCTGGCGCTGGCGAGCAAGAACAACGAAGACGACGTGGTGGAGACCTTCCAGGCGCATCCCGAAATGGCGCTGCGCCTGGAGGATTTCGCGGCGCGGCGCATCGACTGGTCGTCCAAGAGCGCCAACCTGCGCGCCCTGGCCGAAGAGCTGGAGCTGGCGCCCGAAAGCTTCATCCTGGTGGACGACGACCCCAAGGAGTGCACCGAGGCCCAGGCCGGCGCGCCGGAGGTGCTGGCGCTGGCGCTGCCGGAGCACGCGGAGGAGATCCCGGCGTTCCTGCGGCACGTGTGGGCCTTCGACCGCGCGCGCGTTACCCAAGAGGATCGCCTGCGGCCGAAGCTCTACGAGCAGCGCGCCACGCGGGCGAGGGCCGGGCGGGCGACGGCCAGCCTGGAGGAATTCATCGCCGCACTGCAGCTTGAAGTGCGGATTGCGCCGATGGAGCCGAACCAGGTGGCGCGGGTAGCGCAGCTTACCCAGCGCACCAACCAGATGAATACCGGTTCCATCCGCCGGACGGAGGCTGCCATTCTGGAACTGGAGCGCTCCGGCGCAACCTGCCTGGCGGTGGAGGTGAAGGACCGGTTCGGAAATTACGGGCTGACCGGCGTCGAGATTTTTCGGGTGGCAGGCGACTCGCTGTCGGTGGATACGTTCCTGGCAAGCTGCCGCGTGCTGGGGCGCGGAGTGGAGCACCGCATGGTGGCGCGGCTGGGAGAGATCGCTCGCGAGCGCGGCTTGGCGCGGGTGGAGATTCCGTTCACGGCCACGCCGCGGAATCGCCCGGCGGCGCTGTTCCTGAATTCGCTCGCCGCGACGGATGCCGATGGCGTCTTCCGGCTGCCGGCGGAGCGGGCGGCGGCGGTCAGCTATCGCGCTGGGAATTCCGAGCCACCGGCGGGCCAGCCTGCGGTGCCCGCGGGCGCCGGGACGGAACGCAAGCGGCCGGATTACGCGAAGATCGCTACCACGCTGCGCGATCCCGCGGCCATCCTGGAGCGCATACGCGCGGCTACCCGGCGGACCCTCCCACGGCACGCGGCGACGCCTCCGCGCACGCCGCTGGAACAATCTCTGGCGGAGCTTTGGGCGGGGCTGCTGAACGTGCCCTCGGTGGGTGTGGACGACAACTTTTTCGATCTGGGCGGGCACTCGCTGCTGGCGGTTCAGTTGCTCTCGCGAGTGCGCCAGATTTACGGCGTGGATCTATCGCTCGAAGTGGTGTACAGCGGTGAATTCACCGTGGCGGAGCTGGCCAAGGCCGTGGAGCTGAAGGAAATCGAACAGGCCGGCGGCGATTACCAGGACCTGCTCGCGGAGCTCGACGGCCTGTCGGAGGAGCAGGTGCAGGCGCTGCTCGCCGAAGAGCGGGAAGGCGGCTAGGGGAATGCGACTTCAGTTCAGTTTGGGCAAGCTAAAGCATGCCCCACGTGTCCTAGCTTGCCCTGTGTTGGCAGACGACTAGCATGCGCATCCTGCTGACTTCGAACGCCTCCTGCGCGCCCCCTCGGGGCGGCGCCACGCGCAGCAATCTGGTCTGGCTGAACCACCTGGCACAGGCCAGCCACGCGTGCCGGATCGTGTGCGGGCCGTCCGGTCCGGGAGCCGATCTGCCACGCCACCCGGGTATCGCCATCGAGGCCGTGGCGGAACCGGCGGAGCGAACGCAGGCCCTGCGGAGCCACATTCGCGAGTTCCAGCCGGATTGGGTGCTGGTCTCTTCCGAGGACCTCGGCCATGCCCTGCTGCGCGAAGCGCACCACTCGGCGGAAAGCCGCGTGGTGTACCTGGCGCACACGCCGCAATTTTTCCCTTTCGGGCCGGCGAGCTGGAATCCGGAGCGGCACGCGGCGGAGCTGGTGGCGCGCTCGGCAGGGATCGTGGCCATTGGGCAGCACATGGCCGGATATATCGAACGCGAGCTGGGATGCGCCGCCACGGTGATCCATCCGCCGATTTACGGCCGGGGCCCGTTCGCGCCACTCGGGAATTTTGAGCGCGGGTCGATCGTGATGTTCAATCCCTGCGCGGTGAAGGGCATCTCGATCTTCCTGGAAGTGGCCGCGAATCTCGCGGCGCACGCGTTCGCGGTGGTGCCGGGATGGGGGACCACGGCCGAAGACCGGCGCGCGCTGGAGAAGTTGAGCAACGTGCGCTTCCTGGGCCACGCGCGGGATATCGAAGAGCTGCTGGGCCAGGCGCGCCTGCTGCTCATGCCTTCGCTGTGGTACGAAGGGTTCGGGCTGATCGCGATGGAGAGCCTGCTGCGCGGCATCCCGGTGGTGGCGAGCGACGCGGGCGGCCTCGAGGAGGCCAAGCGCGGCACGGGGTACGTGATCCCGGTCCGCACCATCGAGCGCTACCAGCCGGCCTTCGACGAGCACGGCATGCCCAAGCCCGTGGTGAGGGAAAACGATGCGGCTCCGTGGCTGGCGGCGATCGGCGAGCTGCTCTCGGACCGCGAGGCGTACGAGCGGGAATCGGCGGCCTCGCGCGCGGCCGCGGAAGCTTTCGTGCGGGGCCTCGATGCGGGCGCGATGGAGCGCTTCCTGAGCGGCCTGCGGCCCTCAACCGGAGCGCCGGCTGCACCCGCCACCATCGAATCGCTGTCGCCCGGAAAACGCGCGTTGCTGCTGGAGCGGCTGAGGAAGCGGGTCTGATGCGCATCCTGCTGGCCCAGAATGCGCCCTACTATCCCGCGCACGGCGGCGGCGACAAGTCCAACCGGCTGCTCATGGAGGCGCTGGCGGCGCGCGGGCATGAATGCCGCGTGGTGGCGCGGCTGGCGGCCTTTGGCGAACGCGAAGAGCAAGTGTACATGAATGAACTGGCCCGCCGCGGCATCGGAGCGCGCGCGGAGTGCGGCGTGGTGAGCTTCGAGCGCGCCAGCGTCCCGGTGCGCGTGGTGGCCAACGCGAATCCGCGCAGCTATTTTACCGCCGAGGCCCAGGCCTTCCGGCCGGATGCGATTTTGACCTCGACGGACGACCCCGCGCAATTGCTGCTCGAAGCGGCGCTGCGTGTGGAGGGCGCGCGCGTGGTCTACCTGGCGCGCGCCACGCTGGCGCTGCCGTTCGGTCCCGATTGCGCCTTTCCTAGCGAAGCCAGCACAGTCCGCATACGGCAGGTCTCCGCGGTCGTGGGAGTGAGCCAGTACGTGGCCGATTACGTTCGCCGCCACTCGGGCATTGAGGCTGTGCACGTACCCATTGCGCCTATGGAGGCGGGGCCTTGGCCGGACCTGGGAAATCCCGCGAACGACTTCGTGACCATGGTGAACCCGTGCGCGGTGAAGGGCATCGATATCTTTCTAGCGCTGGCGGATGCCTTCCCGGAAGTGGCCTTCGCGGCCGTGCCGATGTGGGGCACCAATGCGCGCGATCGAGCGGAACTGGCCGCGCGCCCCAATATCGCGCTGCTCGATCCCGTGGACCGGATCGACCTGCTGCTGGCGCGTACGCGCGTGCTCCTGGTGCCCTCGGTATGGGCCGAGGCGCGCTCGCGCATGGTGGTGGAAGCCATGCTGCGCGGCGTGCCGGTGATGGCGAGCGCCGTGGGCGGCATTCCGGAGGCCAAGATGGGGGTGCCGTACGTGCTGCCGGTCGCGCCCATCGAGCATTATCAGGCGCGCCTCGATGAGCGCATGGTGCCGGTGGCGGAGGTGCCGCGGCAGGAGATGGGACCGTGGGCCGAGGCGATCGAGCGGCTCTTGCACGATGAAGCGCATTACCGCGAAATCGCGCGGGCTTCGCGGGCGGCGGCGCTCGATTACGCCGCGCATCTGAGTGTGGAGCCTTTCGAGCGGCTGCTGGAGGAGGCGGTGGCGCGTCCTCGGCCCACGGCCGCGCGGACGGCCGGACATGCCGCGCGGCCGGCCGGGCAAACGCGATCCGCGGCTGAGAGCCTGTCGCCCGAGAAGCGCCGCCTGCTGGCTATCCGGCTGCGCCAGCGCGCACCCGCGGCGGCGTGGTTTCCTGGAGCGGAAGCCGTGGCGGGGCCGCGCCTGTTCTGCTTTCCCCACGCCGGTGGCGGCGCTTCCGCCTTCGCGGGCTGGCGGAACGCGCAAATTCCGGCTTGCCCGGTGCGGCTGCCGGGCCGCGAATCGCGCCTGGCCGAAGCGCCTTTCGAGCGCATGGGGCCATTGGTGGAAGCCCTGGCACACGCGTTGGAAAGCTACCTCGCGCAGCCGTATGCCTTCTTCGGCCACAGCATGGGGGCGGCGGTGGCTTTCGAGCTGGCGCGAGCGCTGGCGCGGCGCGGTTTGCCGGGACCGGCAGCGCTATTCGTTTCCGGCGCGCGCGCGCCGCGCTGCCGCCGGGGCTGGGTTCCGCCCGCGGCGCCCTCGGATGATGAGCTGCTGGAGGAACTCCGCCGCCTCGAAGGGACGCCCGCCGAGCTGCTCGAAGATCCGCTGGCCATGCGCGCCATGCTGCCCGCCCTGCGCGCCGATGCCGCGCTCTATCGCAATTATGTCTATGCGGACGGCGCGCCGCTGGTCTGCCCGATCCACGCGTATGGCGGCGAAGGCGATGGCAGACTGGCGGGCGGGCATCTCGAAGCCTGGGCGCAAGAGACCACGGGGCGCTTCACCGTGCGCTGGTTCCCGGGCGGCCACTTCTTTCCTTACGCGCGCGGCGAGGAATTCTTGCGGGAGTTGGCGGCGGATCTGGCGCTCCACTGGTGAGCGCCGGCGAGCACTGCACGCTCGGCCACAGCCGCCCAATTGCCGGATATGCTACTTTGAATCGGTAAACCAGGGGAGCGCAGACATGGATAGAAGACACTTCATCATGGGGTCGGCGGCCACTTTGGGGGCGGCTCAGAGCGTGTTCGGCGGGCCTGGCGACACGGTGCGAATCGCCGCCATCGGCGTGGGCGGCCAGGGAGAGAAGCTGGGCGGCCGCGGCCGCGACGATATCAACGGTTTCTCGAAGCTCACCAACGTCGAAATCGCGGCCGTGTGCGACGTAGACCAGCGGCACCTGGATTACGGCGTCGATCTGGTCGTGAAGAACGGCGGCAAGAAGCCGCAAGGTTACACGGATTACCGCAAGCTGCTGGAAGACAAATCCATCGACGCGGTGTTCATCGCCACGCCCAACCACTGGCACGCGCTCATGGCCATCCAGGCCTGCCAGGCGGGCAAGGACGTCTACGTCGAGAAGCCCTGCTCGCATAACGTCTTCGAGGCCAAACAGGTGGTGGCGGCGGCGCGCAAGTACGACCGCATGGTGCAGCAGGGCAGCCAGATACGCTCCTCGGCGGCCGTGCAAGAAGGTATCCGCCACCTGCGCGAGGGCCTTATCGGCGATGTCTACCTGGGGCGCGGCCTGTGCTACAAGTGGCGCGACACCATCGGGCGGACGCCGCCCTCCCCGGTGCCCGCGGGCGTGGATTACGATTTGTGGACCGGTCCCGCGCCCAAGCACGAGTTCACCATGAACCGATTCCACTACAACTGGCATTGGTTCTGGGATACCGGCAACGGCGACCTGGGCAACCAGGGCATTCACCAGGTGGATATCGCCCGCTGGGGCTTGGGCGTGAAGTACCCCGTGAAGGTCAGCGCCATGGGCGGCCATTTCATGTTCGACGACGATCAGGAGACGCCCAACACGCTCAACTGCGCCTTCGAATTCGAGGACAACGGCAAGCGCAAACTGATGGAGTTCGAAGTGCGCCATTGGGAGAGCAACCACGAGGCCGAGATTCAGGAGCGCGGCAACAGCAACACCATCGGCGACATTTTTTACGGGTCGAAGGGCTACCTGGCCGTGGATAGCTACATCTCCTACAAATCGTGGCTGGGCAAGGAGCAGCAGCCCGGCCCGGCCCGGCGCGAGGGCGGCGATCACTACCAGAATTTCATCGAGGCGGTGCGCAGCCGCAAGCGCGAAAGCCTCAACTCCGAAATCGAAGAGGGCGCCATTTCGACCGTGCTGGTGCACCTGGCCAACATCTCGTACCGCGTCGGCCGCACGGTGCATTTCGATTCCAAGACCATGACCTGCGTCGGCGATCCGGAAGCCAACCGGTACCTGACCCGGGAATACCGCAAACCATTCGTGGTGCCAGAAAAGGTATAGAGGCCGGCCATGCCAGTTACAAGCAATTCCATTCCGGAGCTTCTGGAAAGGCTGTATATCGAGCCGCTGAATTCCGGTGCGTGCCACGGGGATTGGATCTCGGCGCCCGGCGGCGGCGAGCTCGAATCCCTCAACCCGGCCACCGGCGAGGCGCTGGCCAAGGTGGCGCTGGCCGGCCCGGCGGATTACGAAGCCGTGATGGCGCGGGCGTCCGACACCTTTCTCGAATGGCGCATGATGCCGGCGCCCGCGCGCGGCCAGATCGTGCGCGAGCTCGCCGACGAGTTGCGTGCCCACAAGGACGACCTGGGCACTCTGGTATCGCTCGAAATGGGCAAGATCGTCGCCGAGGGCCGGGGCGAAGTGCAGGAGATGATCGACGTCGCCGATTTCGCGGTGGGGCTTTCGCGGCAGCTCTACGGCCTCACCATGCACAGCGAGCGGCCCGGCCATCGCATGTACGAGCAGTGGCATCCGCTGGGCGTGGTGGGGGTGATTAGCGCCTTCAATTTCCCCGTGGCGGTGTGGTCGTGGAACGCCATGATCGCGGCGGTGTGCGGGGATTGCGTTCTATGGCGGCCGTCCTCCGAGACGCCGCTCACAGCCATCGCGGTGCAGAAGCTGGCCAACCGCGTCTTCGACCGCCACGGGATCAAGGGCGTTTTTAGTTTGCTGATCGGCCCCAGCCAATCGGTCGGCGAGGCGCTGATTCAGGATCGCCGCATTCCGCTGGTGAGTTTCACGGGTTCGACCGAAGTGGGCCGGCACGTAGCCGAGGTGGTGGCCCGGCGGCTGGGCCGCACGATCCTGGAGCTGGGCGGGAACAACGGCATCATCGTGATGGACGACGCTAATCCCGATCTCGTCTTGCGCGCGGTGCTGTTCGGCGCCGTGGGCACGGCCGGCCAGCGCTGCACCACCACGCGGCGGCTCTTCCTGCAGCGCGGCATCGCGCCGCGGATCACTTCGGCGCTGGTGAACGCCTACCGGCAGGTGAAGATCGGCGATCCGCTGGAAGAAGGCACGCTGATGGGGCCGCTGGTGAATCGCCGGGCGGTGGACGACATGATGGACGGCCTGCGGCGCATCCGCGAGCAAGGCGGCGAAATTCTCCATGGCGGCCGGCATCTGCGGGGATGCTACGTGGAGCCCACGCTGGTGCGTGCGCGCCCGGAGATGCCCATCCTGCGGGAAGAGATCTTCGCACCGATTCTCTACCTGGTGGAATTCGACGAGCTGGACGACGCCATCCGCTGGCACAACGACGTGCCGCAGGGGCTTTCCTCGGCCCTGTTCACCGCCGGCCTGGCGTCCGCCGAAACGTTCCTGAGCCATCGCGGCAGCGATTGCGGGATCGCCAACATCAACCTGGGCACCAGCGGCGCGGAGATCGGCGGCGCATTCGGCGGCGAGAAGGATACCGGCGGCGGGCGCGAATCCGGCAGCGACGCGTGGAAAGCCTACATGCGGCGGCAGACCAACACCATCAACTGGTCGACGGAAATGCCGCTGGCGCAGGGAATTCGCTTCGAAGCGTGAGGAGCCGCGCGAGCCGGCTGCCCGCGCTTCCACGCACCATACAAACCATGGACAAAAAGAAAGCCGCGCAGGATTTCAAGGAGCGCAAAGTCGCTCGCGGCGTGTACGCGGTGCGATGCTCCGAAACCGGGCGGGTATGGGTGGGATCGTCCCCAAACCTGGCCGCCACGCGCAACGGAACCTGGTTTTGTCTGAAGAGCGGCTCGCATATCGAAAAGCCGCTGCAAGCCGAATGGGATGCGCGTGGCGAAGAGGCGTTTCAGTACGAGATTCTCGAACAGCTCAAGGATGACATATCCGCTATGTCGCTACGCGACGTGCTGAAGGAGAAGAAGCAGGAGTGGGTCGCGCGGCTAGGGGCGCAGGCGCTGCTGTAAAGGCGGCGGCTTCAGGCGACGGCCTGCAGCTCCATGTTCGCGAGGATCGTCGGATCTTGAGCCAAACCCAACTCGGCCAGATCCTCGCCTTCCAGATGCAAAGAGATCGCCTCGCGGATGTTCACCGCCAACCGGTCAAGGGTTGGCGCCTGGGTCACAACCGGCAGATCCAGGCACTCGGCGACGTATTGACTCTCGCCGCGGAAAATCCTGACTTGAATCGTCCGTTTCA